>JANYJH010000390.1 GCA_025361865.1 Phragmitibacter sp. | reverse complement strand
CCTTCTGTCGGCACTGGCGGATCACGCGGGCTCGCGTTGATTTTTAATCAGCAGGAGCTCGATGATTATCTGGCGAAAGCAGACCCGGCTACACGTCCGATGATCCAGCCCTATCTGGGCACACCCGATGAAGAATACACGGTCGGCGTGCTGAGTCATAGCGACGGCCAGCTCATCGACACCGTTATCATGCGACGCAAACTGATGGGCCTCAGTCTGCTGCAAAGTCGGGAGTCCGACGGCCAACGCGCGGCCATCTCAACCGGCTATTCTCAAGGCTTCTTCATCAAAGACGAGGCCATTCAGGACTACTGCGAGAACCTTGCGCGAATGCTGGGAAGTCGTGGTCCGCTCAATATCCAACTGCGTCGTCATGGCGACATCTTATATGTCATGGAGATTCATGCGCGCTTCTCCGGCACGACTCCCATGCGCGCCGATGTGGGCTTCAACGAGCCTGATCTTTTACTGCGTGATGCCTTGTTCGGCGAGCGCTTCAGCCGCTTACCCATGCAGACGGATGTCGCGGTGATCCGCGCCTTTGAGCATGTCGTCGTTCCCATCTCCCAACTCAGAACGCCATGAGTGTAACCACGCGAGTCCTCTTGATCGGAGCCACCGGCATCGTCGGCACGGACCTGCTGGACTTGCTCGCAGCCACTCCGGGCATGAGTGTGATCGCCACCAGCCGCAAACCACCGTCTGAAGAACCACGCGCTAACGTGCAGTGGCAGGCCGTGGATCTCTCAGGTTCCTTTGATCTTTATGAAGCCATTGCCGTCTCCGATTGGATCATTCTCAGTGCCGCCTCGAAAGCCAGTGGAGCGACCTTTGAAGAGCTGGAGGAACTGCAACACCTCAATGTCCAGGCCGTCTCCAGCATCATCCATTCCCTGAGCGAAGCGGGCCACAAACGGCTGCTCTATGTCAGCAGCCTTTCCGTGCTTCAGCGGCCCTTGCATGAACTCATCCGCGAGACCGATCCCTGCGCGCCCATCACCGCCTATTCCCTCAGCAAATACTGGGGCGAGATCATAGCGAACAAGCTGCATGGCACCAACGGCTGCCGCTCCAGCATCATCCGCATCTCCAGTCCCGTGCCGCGTCAGCTTGAACTGATGGACAACACGGTGCTCAAGCGCTGGCTCACCATTGCGATGGATGGCGGCACGATTGAGGTCCACGGCAAGGGCGAACGGACGCAGGACTTCATCGCTGCGGAAGACATCGCGCAGGGTTGTTTAAGCATCATCACAGGTGATCACGCAGGGCTTTATCATCTCGCCTCAGGCCAGCCCGTGAGCATGAAAAGCCTTGCGCAACTCATCGTCTCCGAGCTGCCCAAAGCACGAGTCGTTACGCACCCTGATAAGCCTGAGAACGATGATGAACGCTGGCATCTGGACATCAGCAAAGCCACGCAGGATCTCGCCTTCAGCCCGCGTCACGACTTGCTCAGCTCCATCCGCAGACTACTCGACTGATCCATGCGCATCGCCGTCCTCAGTGATCTTCACAGTAACGTCCACGCCTTACGGGCCGTGTTGGGCGCGCTGGAACATCAGCAGATTGATCGCGTCTTCGTGCTCGGTGATGTGTTCGGTTACTACCCCTGGGCGATGAAGGTTTATGAGCTGTTGATGGCCATTCCGCAGCCCACGACGATCATCAAAGGTAATCACGACGAGATGATTCTTCAGCGTCATCGCGATGACTCATGGCCAGTGAATGCCGCCTATGAAGGAGCCATCATGCAGAACCTCGCAGAGATCGCTTCAACCCCAGCGCTGGCTTGGTTGAGCGCTTTATCATTCACCCACACTTGCACCCTTGACGGCCATGAGTTCACACTCGTTCACGGCACGCCTGATGACGCGGAGAACGGTCGCTTCTATCCCGATAACACAGACGCTTCCCCGTGGTTTCCGAAAGCGGGACAATACCTCCTCATGGGCCACACGCATTATCCGCTGATCAGGCCATTTCCCTCCGGCGGCATCATGCTCAATCCGGGTTCCGTGGGACAGCCGCGCGATGGGAATCCTGCGGCCTCTTACGCGGTGATTGATACCGCTCTTCAGTCTCAGGAGATCGTTCGCGTCGCCTATGATCATGCTCGCGCGATGCAGGAGTTGCGGGCTTGGCATTGGCCTGAGAAGTCAGTTCTGGCCTTGGATAAACGCCGAAGCGGAATGGAGGCCGCGCCATCTCTGACCTCATGAATACTGGGGTGACTGCCATCCAATCCCTGATCACCGCTGAAGTGGTGCCGCGTGCGCAGGAGAAGGTGAATCGCAACATCGGTCTTGATGTCGTTCGCGGCATCGCGGTGTTGCTCGTTTTCGGTCATCATAACTACATTGTCCCCGGATATGGCGGCGAGCTTTCGCGGCTTTACAACTTCATGCACGACATCGGTTGGATCGGCGTTGATCTCTTCTTCGTGCTCAGTGGCTTCTTGATCGGCGGCCTATTGCTCAAGGAAATAGCGCGCACGGATCGGCTGGATGTGGGCCGCTTTTTAGTTCGCCGTGCTTTCAAGATCTGGCCCGCATACTTTGCCTTCTTGCTCATCACGCTCATGGCGAGTCTTTGGCATAGCGGATACCAGTCATTCATCAGCGACTACTGGCCGAATCTCATTCATTGCCAGAACTACTACCCCACGAAGCTGGTGCATACGTGGACGCTCGCGGTAGAAGAGCATTTCTATATTTTGCTGCCCTTGCTTTTGGTGCTTTGCCATTCTATTGCGAAGAAATGGTGCGCTCCTGAGCGAAGCCACGTCCCGCTGCTCATCGCCTGCATCACTGGATTGATCGTGGGCAATGCGCTACGTTTTCACGCGGTGTATGGCTTGGAATCAAGCGCGCCAGACTTCGCCGAGCGCTTGGATCATGTCTATCGGCAGACGCATTTCCGTTTCGACAGCCTTCTCTTTGGTTGCCTCATCGCCTGCATCGCGCAGTCAATGCCGAAGCTCTACACGCGGTTGTATCAATACCGCTTCTCCATCACGATCGTGGCCTTGATCGTGATGGTCGCGCCCGCGACGCAAGGCTTCACACCGGTGGTTACCCGGCTCTATCTCTATACCATGCTCTACGTCGCGTTCGGTGGCTTGATATTGCTGGCGGATGTGTCGGGTCGCACCGCTAGCACCTCGACTTGGTATCAATCACGCATGGCTCAGGGACTCGCGTGGCTGGGCACACTGAGCTACACGTTCTACCTCTGGCATTATCATCCGCTCATCACAGATTCCGCCGCTTGGATGACCAAAGCGATCCGGCCTTACCTCGTGGAGATGCCTTGGGGTCTGACGCTGGTCTGGCTGGCCGGCACGATCTATTATTTCTTGCTGTCATTGCTAGCCGCTGTGTTGACCACCAAGTTGATCGAACAGCCGTTCCTCGCCCTGCGGACCCGACTTTGTCCTTCCAGCCGGACCGTTCAGCCAACTCCATCCGCCTCATGAAACTCAGCCTGCTCATCCCGGTCCTCAATGAAGAGGAGAACATCCCGCACCTCATTCAAGCGGTGGATGCGGCCTTTGTGAATGAACGCGATGTCACGCTGGAGCTGGTCTTCATTGATGATGGCTCGCGTGATCAGACCTTCGCGGTGCTGACGGAGTTGGGCACCAAGGATGCGCGTATTTGCGTGATCCGCTTCTCCAGAAACTTCGGCAGTCATGCCGCGCTGCTGGCAGGATTCGAGCGCTGCACGGGCGATGCCGCAGCCTATCTGGCGGCTGATTTGCAAGACCCGCCGACGATGCTGATTACGATGCTGAACAAATGGCGCGAGGGCTCCTTTGTCGTCTGGGGCACTCGTGAACAACGCGATGATCCGTGGAGCGCGAAAGCCTTCTCTTATGTTTACAGCACGCTCATGCAACGGCTCGCACTGCGGGATATGCCACGCACGGGGCTCGATCTTTGCCTCGTGGATCGGAAGGTCATCGAGGCCGTCGTCGGTATGCGGGAGAAGAATACGTCCATCTTCGGGCTCATTCTCTGGGCTGGGTTTCCGCAAGTCTTCGTGCCGTATCACCGCGAAGCCAGACGACGCGGTAAGTCGCGCTGGACCTTTGCCAAGAAGCTCAAGCTCGTGGTGGACAGCTTTGTCTCGTTCTCATTCTTCCCCATCCGGCTGGTGACTTATCTCGGCTTCGGTCTGTCCATGATGGGTTTCGCGTATGGTTTGTTCGTGATGATTCGGGCAATGCTCGGACTGAATCCGGTGCAGGGCTGGTCCTCACTGATCACCATCACCGTGTTCCTCTCCGGTGTGCAATTACTCATGCTCGGCATCGTCGCAGAGTATCTCTGGCGCACGTTCGATGAGACGCGCCGACGCCCGCCGTATTTGGTTCAGGAGCTGTCGGGCTTCCAAGCGAAAGTGGAAATCAAACCGCAAAACGATGCCCACTCCTGAGCCGTCACGAGCGCGCTCTGTAGTCGTGATGCTGGTCAAGCTGAGCGTCTCGGTCTTGCTCATCGTGCTTCTGGCCAGACGTGTTTCGTTTGCCGGAGCCGCGCAACATCTCGCCGAGATTCGTTGGGGACCCGCGCTGGAAGCCGTTGTGTGGCTGGGTGTTTCGTTGACTCTCTCCGCTTGGCGCTGGCATGTGGCCTCAGTGCATGTGCTGCCCTTTCGCCAATGCCTACGCTTCACCTGGCTCGCTCATTTTTACGGTCTCATTCTGCCCGGAGCGCTGACGGCTGACGTGGCCAAAGGCGTGGCGATGTCCCGCGATGGACAAAGCGCCGCCAGCGTGCTGGCGACCTCCATTGTCATGGATCGCGTGGCGGGCCTAGGGTCATTGCTCGTCTTCGGCGTGCTGTCCTGCCTCGCGCAGCCGGGCTTGCTGCCGCTGTCTGAGGCGACGCTGATGACGCTATCGGCGGTTCTCGCAGCAGGTCTGGTTTTGCTTCCGTGGCTCGGACGAAAAGTGCTGGCGATCTCGTTTTTTGATGGCCCACGTTTCACGAATCTTCGTCTGCTCATGACGGGATTTAATCGCCGCATCTGGCTGCGCGTTCTCGGCCTGAGCGTCCTGATTCACGCCGTGAACATCACCTTCTACTGGACCGGTTTCATCGCCGTGGCCGGTCGGGCAAGCTGGTGGCGCATGGGCCTTTACACCTGCCTGTTGAATCTGGCCATGCTACTGCCCGTGAGCTTCGCAGGGGTGGGCCTTCGTGACCAGCTATCGGCCTCATTTTTGAATCAAGCGGACAACGGAGCCGCTGGCGTGGCCTTGGCCTGGCTGGTGCTGGCCATCTTCGTGCTGCATGGATTTGTCGGCCTGTTTCTGCAATGGCGGCTGTGGCAGCGACGCTAGTCCACTGAGCCTCACGCAAAGCCACCAAGCTGAGTTTAATTGACCGCGAAGTCGCGAAGACGCGAAGGAATGAGAATGATTTTAAGAGGAGTAAGAGCTAAAAAACTTCGCGCCCTCGCGTCTTCGCGGTTGATTCAAGCGCCCGTCTTCGATCACGGTTTGACATTCGGGTGCCTTTCCCGCCGCTTCAAAAACCGGAAAGAGGCGCTTGCTTTGCCGCGTCCTTTCTTTCCCTTCACCGCGTAACTGTCACGTCCCAGCGATTGATCCCTTCCAACACACCATGACCGCCTCAGAAAAACTCGACGCCCATCTTCTGGAAACCATCCAGTGGCACTTCTCACCTGAAACCGGCTGCCCCTTCTGGCTGGAATGGATGTCCAAAAACTTCGATCCCAAGACCGAGATCAAGACCTTCGCGGACATGAAGAAGTTCCCGCATTTCCAGGACGAATGGCTTCGCGATCTCCAGCCTGAAGTCTGGGTGCCTGCGGCTTATAAGGGCCGTCCCTTCAATATCTTTGAAACTGGCGGCACCACGGGAATGCCCAAGCAGCGCATCGGCTGGGAAGACTATAAAACGGACTACAGCGAGTTCTCTACGAAGATCTCCGACGAGCATTTCCCCAAAGGTGGCGCTTGGTTGATGATGGGCCCCACGGGGCCGCGTCGTCTGCGGCTGGCGATTGAGCATCTCGCAAACGTTCGCGGTTCCTCCTGCTACTTCATCGACCTCGACCCGCGCTTTGTGAAGAAGCTCATCACGAACAAGCAGTTCGATGTGGCGAAGCAATACATGGAGCACGTCGCCGATCAGGCCGCAGTCATTCTGAAGAACCGCAAAGTCAGCGGCCTCTTCACCACGCCGAAGCTGCTTGAAGCACTCTCCGAGAAACTGGACATCCATGCGGCTGGTATTCGTGGCGTCTTCTGCGGCGGCACCACCATGCTTCCTCAATATGTGCGCTTCATTGTGGAAGAAGTCTTGGAGAACAAGATCGGCTTCTACCCCACCTACGGCAATACCTTGATGGGCCTCGCCGCCAGCGTGCCGCTCACGCCGGAAGACAACTACTCCATCACCTACTATGCCCCGCAGCCCCGCGCCGTCTTGCGTGTCGTGAACCCCGAGAAGACCGAAGACACCGTGGACTACGATACCTGGGGCCGCGTCGAACTTACCACCCTCACGAAGGAGTTCTTCATGCCCCGCTTCCTTGAGCGTGATGAAGCCCTCCGCCGTCATCCCCGCGCGCCTTACGAATGGGACGGCGTGGCGGAAGTCAGGCCGTTCGGCGCGATGGAGAACAAGATTGTGGAGGGGGTTTATTGATCATGAGCCTCCCCCATCTCCCCGTCCTCCGCAAAGGAGTCCCTTATGAGAGCCTTGATAAGATCGAGGTCAAAGATCACCGCACGGGCGAAGTGCTCGCCACGGTCAGCCAAGTCAATGCGGGCATCATCCGGCGGGACATCTCCCGCATTGGTGATGCGCGTGCGGCTTTGAAGAAGTTCACCTGTGAGCAGCTCATCGAGATCTCGAAGAAGGCGGGCGAGCTGTTCCTCACTGCTGAACTCCCCTTTGGTGACAAGGGCCACACGCAGACACCGCAGCAATACATCGAGACCCTTTCCCGCACGAGCGGCCTGCCGCATGTGATGGTGAAGATGAACATGGCGAAGGTCAACGATGCCCTCGCGAACATGCGCACGGTCTTGAACGGACTGACACGCGGCCTTGACCTGAGCGTGATCGACATCGGTTTCGGCGAGCAGGCGGGTTGTCCGGTCAGCTACTACCCGACGACGAACTGCCTCGGTCTCGTCATGCCGAGCAACTCGCCAGCGGTGAATTCCCTTTGGCTGCCGGCCATCGCCCTGAAGACGCCCGTCATCATCAAACCAGGGCGCGAGGAGCCTTGGACGCCTTATCGCTTAATCCAGGCGTTCATCGCCGCAGGAGCGCCCAAGGAAGCGTTTGGGTTTTATCCAACCGACCACGAAGGCTCCGGCGAAGTGATGAAGCTCAGCGGACGTGCTTTGATCTTCGGCGATGCCAATACGGTCGCTCAATACAAGGACAATCCGAAGTTCGAGTGTCACGGTCCCGGTTTCAGCAAGATCATTGTCGGCGACGACGAAATCGAGCGCTGGCCTGAGTTGATTGATCTGATGGCCTTGTCCATCTCCGCGAACGGCGGTCGTTCTTGTATCAATGCGAGCGCCATCGTGGTGCCGAAATACGGGGATGAAATCGCTGATGCGCTGGCGAAGAAATTGGGTGCCTTTGATCCACTGCCGCCCACGGATGAAAACGCGAAGCTCTCTGGTTTCGCCAATGCGAAGATGGCGGAGTTCATTGACAGCGCCATTGAGGCTGGTCTTAAAGAACCCGGCGCTGAAGACGTAACGGCGAAGTATCGCAACGGTCCACGCAAAGCAGAGCTGGATGGCGGCGTCTATTTGCGCCCGACCATCGTGCGGTGTGATTCGTTCAATCACACCCTGGCCAACAAGGAATATCTCTGCCCTTACGCCAGCGTCGTGCAGGTTCCCCAAAGCGAGATACTCAGCAAAATCGGGCCTTCATTGGTCGTCACTGCGATCACGAAGGATCCGAAATTTATTGAGGAGATTCTGGACAGCGACCTTATCGAGCGCCTGAACATCGGCATGATCCCCACGGGGAAAATCTCCTGGAACCAGCCGCATGAAGGGAACATGTTCGAGTTCTTGTATAAGCGGCGGTCCATTGAAGTGGCGTGAATTCGCCATCGCGCCTCAGCCAACTCACAGGCGAAGGGCGCGAAGAACCGCAGGCAATTCCATGCCATGACGCCGTCCGAACTCCTTCAAAATCGCCGACAACGTGCCCGTCTTGATCGGTTTATGCTGGGGCACGGTGAGGTGATGCTGAAGGGGATCAGGCCAAGTCATCGTGACATGAGAACCCGCTTGGCGGGTCTGGTTGTAGCCGAAACGACGCAGCGCTTGAATCAGTTCATCACCATTAAGATCACGGGGCAACTTCATGCTGCCAATGTCAGAATGGAATCCTTCTCCAGATGCAAACGCACTCTTACGGGAGTGCCTATTCCCAAATGGCAGATGACCGCATCACGCACCATTGCTTCAAGGTCCGTCCAGTTGTCAGCTTGCGTTGCGATGAGTCCATCAGGCATCAGGCAAGACGCAGAAAACCCGCCGTCATCTTCAGGTGTCACCGTAAATACAAGTTCATCCATAGTCGGAGTTTACCATAAGGGAACTCAGGCATAAAGCATCTTTTCTCATGTCACTCCTCGGCTCCTTTGATCACCAACCGCGCACGCGCATCGTGTTTGGTAACGGTGTGGCATCTCGTGTTGGAGAACTGGCGCGGGAGCTGGGAAGCAAGCGCATTCTCGTGGTCACGGACGCGGGTATTGTCAAAGCGGGCCATGCTGCGCGAGCGGTAGCTGCCTTGAATGAAGCGGGATTGCAGGCGGTGCTCTTTGATGGCGTGAAGGAAAATCCCAGCACGCGAAACGTGGATGAGTGTGTGTCCGTGGCCCGTGAATTTCAGGCGGATCTCATCATTGGTCTGGGTGGCGGAAGCAGCATGGATACAGCTAAAGGCTGCAATTTCATTCTGACCAATGGCGGCGTCATGCAGGACTACTGGGGCGTGGGTAAAGCGACGAAGCCGATGCTGCCGATGATGGCTGTGCCGACCACCGCTGGCACGGGCAGCGAGTGTCAGAGCTTCGCTCTGATCTCTGATGAGGTCACTCATGCAAAGATGGCCTGTGGCGACTCGAAGTGCGCGCCGAAAATCGCGCTACTGGATCCTGAGCTGACCGTTTCGATGCCGCATTCCGTGACGGTGCTGACGGGCATTGACGCCATCGCTCATGCGGTGGAAACCGCCGTAACGAAGAAGCGCAACGCCATCTCTGTCATGTATTCGCGAGAGTCCTTCCGGCTTCTGATTCAAGGCTTCGAGCGCGTATTACGTGACCCTCAGGACATCGAAGCGCGGGGCTTCATGCTGCTTGGTGCGGCACTCGCCGGCATGGCCATCGAGAACTCCATGCTCGGCGCAGCCCACTCCTGCGCGAATCCGCTCACGGCGAATTTCCACATCGTCCACGGTCACGCGGTCGGCATGATGTTGCCGCATGTCATCCGCTTCAATAGTCACTTGGCAGAGGCTGCACTGGAATACCGCGATCTCTTCGATGGCGATCTAGCAGCGCGCATCACCGACCTCCTGAGCGAAGCCGGGCTGCCGACTACGCTGACGGCCTGTGGCATCTCGAACGACAGCATTCCCCAGCTCGCAAAGGAAGCCGCAAGCCAGTGGACCGCGCAGTTTAATCCACGAGCCTTGAGTGAAGATGATTTTGTGAAGGTCTACGAGGCCGCACTGGAGTAGCCCAGTAGCATCTGACGTTAGCAAACAACGGTCAACAAGGCAGGAAATGGATCAGTTCTGCCTTGTTCGCATCGCTGGCCGCACGAACAAGTAACGACAGACGCTCACTCGGCTCTTATCCTCAGTCACCTGATATTCGAGCCTCCTCATATTCGCCATGACTCTTTCCCCCATCATCGAACACTCGGCCATTGCAGTGGGCGCTTTGACTGGAGTGTTGGCGGCCCGTGGCAGGCAGCTTGACCTCTTCGGTGTGCTCGTGCTGGCGATCGTCACCGCTCTCGGAGGCGGCACGGCAAGAGACCTTCTCGCAGGAGATCTTCCAGTCTCCTGGCTGAGGTCTCCAGCCTATCTCCACACAGCAGCGGGCACGGGACTGGCCTCATTCTTCATCTGCCGGGTCTGGCACCCGCCATCGGGACTGTTGCAGGTAGTGGATGCCTTTGCCCTGGCCCTTTACACAATCGTCGGCGCACACAAGGGACTTTCAATGGGCTTCGCTGCAAGTGTGGCTGTTCTGCTCGGAATCATCACTGGCGTGGCAGGCGGCATCGCACGTGACACTCTCCTCGGACGGGTGCCGCTGGTCTTTCAGCGTGGTGTCTATCTCTATGCAACCGCCGCCGCCTGTGGCGCGACGGTTTATGCCGTCCTGCTGCGCTCTGGAGTCTGGAACCCTGATCACGCTGAAATCTGCGGCATCGTTTCCTGCCTCGCTCTCAGGCTTGGCGCGATCCGCTGGCGTCTCAGTCTGCCGGAGTTCACTGCCAAAGGCGACGCCCGCTAGCATCCTGTGTGTTGGAAAGATTGTTGCGAAATTTCAGAGCACATTCATCCAATGACCGTCAACCATGAGTGGTCTTGTCGAAGCGATGAAGAAACTCGGACTGCTATTGCACAAGCCAATCATGGCATCATCTGGCGATCCTGAACGCAGGATCAGGATCGCTTCCGGCGTATCAAGAAGAAAAGTAAAAGGACAAGAATATCTCTCACAGTTTCTCGTTCCCTGAATCGTTACAGAAAGGTTCCTTCATCAACCGTCCAATCCCAATCCCCTCCTCCCAACTGCATGACCCCCGCCCGCCTGCTGCCCGCTTTGCTGATCGCCGCCACCTTCTCAGCTCACGCTGAACTTCG
>JANYJH010000038.1 GCA_025361865.1 Phragmitibacter sp. | reverse complement strand
TGACGATGATCGCGCCGCCGGGGACATCGAGGTTCTCTTTCCCGATGACGCGGTAGTTGAACAGCGACCGGGCGCAGAGCTTGAAGAAGCTGTAACCAAGCCAGTAGGAAGGACTCATGGAGCTATCTTAATGCGGGGCAGGGGATGTCAAACCGCGCTCATGTAAAATTTCCATCACACGGGCGACGACCTGTTCAAGCGTGAGATGAGAACTATCAATGATCACGGCATCTTCAGCGACCATGAGGGGCGCGACTTTGCGCGTAGAATCTATGCGGTCGCGCTCCTGCAAAGCGTCGGCTTGGCCCTGCAAACCACGTCTGGCAAGGCGGACATCCTCATGGGCATCAATGTAGAATTTGTAAGGTGCATCCGGGAAGACGAACGTGCCGATGTCTCGCCCCTCCATGACAACGGGATGTTCCTGGCCAAGGCGCTGCTGCATGGCCACGAGCTGACTGCGCACCGCCTCGACGCTGGCCACATGGGAAACGGCGCGGTTCACGGCTTCGCTATTGAGTTCAGATTCAATGTCACGCCCATTCACGCGAACGATGCTGTGCCGTTTTTCCACGGTGACTTCCAAGCTGATGGCACCCATCACGCGGAGCACGGCGGCTTCATCTGTGGCGTCCACTCCGGCCTCAACGACGGCCCAGGTAGCGGCGCGATACATGTTCCCCGTGTTCACATAAATCCAACCCAGCCGACTGGCCAGCACGCGGGCGACGCTGCTTTTTCCAGAGGCGGCTGGACCGTCCAATGCGATGACTTGAGGAATGGCGGACATGGGGTGGGCCGAGGGATCAGTCTTGGGGGTTGCGATCAGCAAAGCCGCGCGGCATCCGGTTGATGACATCAATGCGATCCACGCCAGTGGTGGACCCATTTAGAAAGAGTTCCAAATGCTCGACAAAGTTCGGATACGACGTGGCGATGCACTCCGTGTTCTCGATCTCCGTGACGCCTTCCGCGAACAGGCCCGCAATGGCAAAGGCCATCGCGATGCGGTGATCCCCAAAGCTGGTCAGCTCCGCGCCCTTCAGCGGTGAGCCGCCGAAGATTTCCATGCCGTCCTCGAACTCATCCACATGGACGCCCATGAGTCGGAGATTCTGGGCGACTGCGGCGATGCGGTCCGTTTCTTTCACGCGCAGTTCCCGGGCGTCCTTGATGACCGTTTGACCACGGGCCAAAGCCGCCGCCACCGCGAGGATGGGCAGTTCGTCGATCACGTTCGGAATCTCCTGACCACCGATCACCGTCGCGTTGAGTTCACCACCGTGGATGACGATGTTCCCGCGCGGTTCGCCTTCGCTTTGTTCAACGTAGTCGCTGATCTGCGCGCCCATGCGGACGAGAACGTTCAAGATGCCCGTCCGGGTCGGGTTCAAGCCGACGTTCTTGATCGTGAGCTGTGCGCCGGGCGTAGCCGCCGCCGCGACGAGCCAGAAGGCAGCGCTGGAAATATCACCGGGCACGTAAAGGTTCTCGGGATCGGGCTTCTGACCGCCATAGATGCTGACGGTGCTGCCGTCACGAACGGTCTTCACATGGAAATGGGCGAGCAGACGCTCGGTGTGATCGCGCGTCGGCACGGGCTCGACGACGGACGTTTTGCCTGAAGCCTGAAGCCCGGCGAGCAAGATGGCGCTTTTCACCTGCGCGCTGGCCACAGGAAGCTGGTAGCTGATGGGCCGGAGCTTCTTGCCCAAGATGGTGATGGGCGCGCAAATCTTATCGCCTAGCCCCTTCATGCTGGCTCCGAGGAGGGAGAGGGGGTCAGCCACACGCTTCATGGGCCGCTTGGAAAGGGACTCATCACCAAAGAGGGTGCTCGCGAAGTCCTGTCCCGCGAGGATGCCGGACATCAGGCGCATGGTGGTGCCGGAGTTCCCACAATCAATGGGGCCGCCGGGTTTAGCCAACTTCATCCCGTGGCCCGTTACAGCGAGCTTGGTGGGTTTGCCGTCTTCCGTGGTTTCGAGGATCTCGGCTTCTGCGCCCAGCGCCTTCATCGCATTGAGAGAGCAGAGACAGTCATCGCTGGGAAGGAAGTTCTCGATGATCGTGGTGCCGGAGCAGAGACCCGCGAACATGACGGAGCGGTGACTGATGCTTTTGTCACCTGGGACGGTCAGTTCGAGGGGGATGGACTTGAGTTTGCGGACTTTGAGCGTGGCCATAATCAGACTTTATCCGGGACTAAATCACGAAGCTTCTTTGCCTCGTCCAAGAAACGGCGGAGACCTTTTTCATCCACCTTCTCCAGCATTGCAAGCAGTTCGGTCATTCCATCGCGTGCGGCGCGGACGGCGGTGATGATTTCCTCACGGTTCTCCCAGACGATGCCGCTCCACAATCCGGGGTCGCCTGCAGCGATCCGCGTGGTATTGCGAAAGCCGTTCCCCACGCATTCGAGCGCACCGGGATCGTTCTTCAAGGCGGCGATGGCCACCGCTGCCGCCGTTAAATGAGGCATGTGGCTGATGCGCGCCACGTTATGATCGTGCTCGTCAGGGGACATTTCCAGCAGGCGACAACCGATGCTCTTCCAGAAACGGCGTATTTTGGCTAATGCCACATCCCGTGTGAAAAGCGTCGGCGTGAGGATGCACGTCTTCCCATCGAAGAGATCAACGCGTGCGGCATCGAGCCCCGCTTTCTCAGAGCCTGCCATCGGATGACTGCCGATGAAGGCGGCTCTGGCATTAGCGAATACGGGATCAAGCGTATTCACGACGGTGCCTTTAACGCTGCCGACATCCGTGATGACGCAATCAGTAGCCAAGGACGCGGAGAGAATTTCTTTGGCCTGTTCCAACATGGAGGCCACGGGCGTGCAGAGAATGATGAAATCAGCGCCATCACAAACCGTTCGCACATCCGTCGAAGCGATGTCCGCAAGGCCGCGTTGTTTGACTTCCTCGGCGGCAGAATCACGTCGCGCCCAGATGCGGAGGTGAGCTTTGGGCTGGTGTTTCCGCAAAGCCAACGCCAGCGATCCGCCCAGCAGACCGGGGCCGAAGATGGCGATATTCGTTGGTAAGGACTCAGACATGAGGGGAGAAAAAAGGCGCGTTGTGGCCAACGCGCCTTTCGGGTCAAAGGATGATCAGCGTGATCAGGGCACGAGGAAGATTTTGCTGGTGTAAGGGTCGCGGACCTTGGTGCCGGGGGCGATGTCACGCACATCAATCATGCCTGCGCTGCCGTCATAAGGGCTGGTGACGAATCCTTTGTGGCCAGGAACCGGTTTGCCATAAGGAAGCTTCGTGCTGGTCGGCGTAGCAACTGGAGGAGGCGTGGTCGAGGAAGGCGTATCCGCAGTCTTCGGTGGCTCAGGCTTGGCCGGAGTTGGGTCAACAGCGGGGGTGGTGCCCGTGTCCGCTGGCTTGGTAGTTTCAGTGGTGCTCACTTGGGGAGCCCCGTTATCCGTTATCGGAGTGGCCTGCTCACCATTGGGAGCCGTGGGAAGAAACTGGGACTCCGCGGCTGGCGGCGTGTCCAAAGTCTTACCCGTCTGGGTCGGAGTTTTCTTCGCAGGGGTGGATTGGCAACTGGCCAATACCAAGGCCACGGCCAAGAACGAGTAACGGAGGACGATAGTTTTCATAGGAGCAGGGATTAAGAATTCACGCGCATTGGCATGAGCACGTAGAGGAAGTTCGTTCCGCTGCGCAGAACGCCGGGGCTGATCTCGTCAATGAGGTGCAGGTGGGCCTCATCACTGATGAGATTACGAAGGGGAGCCATGAGGAATTCAGGATTGAAGGCGATGGTCATGTCCACGCCCTTGTAGCTGATCGGCATACTTTCACGCGCTTCACCGACATCCGGGGAACTGGCGACGATCTCCAAATTATCCCGCGTGAAGTGCAGCTTGATGGAATTTGATTTGTCGCTGAGCAACAGGGAAACACGGGCGAGGGAACGGAGAAGCGGTTCACGCTCCAGCGCGATGCGCTCGCGAGTTTCACCGGGGATGACTTGGCGGTAGTTCGGGTAGTTGCCTTCGATGAGCTTGCTCACAAGCGTGTAGTTGCCCAAGTCGAAGCCGATCTGGTTGTTCGTCACCTTGAGCGTGACTTCGCCTTCATCGCCGAGCAGACGCTGAATCTCATTCACCGCCTTGGTGGGAATGATGATGTCCACTTCATGGCTTTGCGGGAATTCCATTTCCTGTTCGACCATCGCGAGACGGCGTCCATCGGTAGCCACCATTGTCAGCATGTTCTCTTTGAAAGCACAAAGGATGCCGTTCAGCACATAACGCGTTTCGTCCGTGGAGATCGCGTAGGAAGTCTTGCGCAGGCAGTCTTTAAGAACGCGCTGCTCCAGCTTGAACTCCTTCGCATCTGCGAAAACAGGAAGCGGGGGGAACTCGTCTGCACTGAGGCCGTGAACTTTAAAGTAACTGGGGCCGCTGCGGATGTGAGCGATGTTTTTCTCGTCCACATGCACTTCGACTTCGTCCGCAGGCAGTTCGCGAATGATCGTAGCGAGGCGGCGAGCAGGCAGGGTGGTAGAACCCGGCTCCGTGACTTCTGCGGTAACCAGGCCGCTGACTCCTACGTCTAAATCCGTCGTCGTGAGTTGCAATCCGTTCTTACTCGCATTGATAAGCACATTAGACAGAATGGGTAGCGTCGTGCGCGTGCTGACGACGTGCTGCACTTGCTGGAGCGCGGCGAGGAAGGCTTCCTTGCTAATAGTGAATTTCATAGTCCTGATGGGGCCACCTTTTTAGCGAGAGGCCATGACTAAGCAAGAATATTGCTCATAAATTCGCAATGGCGGGCTGAAAAAGTGGCTACTCACGCTTCACTTTTTCAATCAGGGTTGAAACCGTCCGGCGGAATTCCTCGTTGGCAGCCATCATCGCCGTGATCGTTTTGCAGGCGTGAATGACCGTTCCGTGATCTTTGCCCCCAAAAGCCTCGCCGATGTCCTTCAATGAAGACTTGGTGAGTTCCCGCGAGATGTGCATGGCGATCTGCCTCGGCTGCGCGATGGATTTCGGGCGGCGTCGGCTTGTCATATCAGCGAGGCGGATGTCAAAGTGCTCCGCGACGATCTTCTGAATGGAGTCAATGGTGACGGCCTTGGAACCCGTCTCTTCAATAATATCCCGCAGCATATTTTCCAACAGGGAAGGGGTCATCTCCGTTTTCCCTAGAGAGACATGAGCCGCGACTCTCATCAGCGCGCCTTCCAACCGACGAACGTTCGTGCGGATGTTAGTGGCGAGGAAAGTCAGCACCCATTCATCCACCTGAACAGCCCATTCGCTGGCCTTCTGATGAAGAATGGCGGTGCGAGTTTCCAGATCGGGAGATTCGATTTGTGCAGCCAAGCCCCACTCGAAGCGGGAGACGAGTCTGCTTTCCAGATTACGGATGTCGCTGGGCGCGCGGTCGCTGGTGAGCACGACCTGTTTGTAGGAATTGAAGAGTTCGTTAAAGGTGTGGAAGAACTCTTCCTGCGTGCTGTCCTTACCTGCCAGAAACTGGATGTCATCAATGAGCAGCACATCCACTTTTCGGTATTTATTGCGGAAGGCGGAGATGCTGGATTTGCGAAGTGCTTCAATGTATTCGTTCGTGAAAGCCTCAGAGGTCACATAGCGGACCACTTTGCGAGGCTTCAGACGAAGAATCTCATGGCCGATGGCCTGCATGAGATGCGTCTTACCCAACCCGACGGGGCCATGCAAGAAGAGCGGGTTATAAACTTTCCCAGGTTTCTCCGCGACTGCTCTGGCAACGGCACAGGAGTAAGCGCAGTTCGGGCCTTCCACGAAACTTTGGAACGTGAACCGACTGTTCAAGCCGCAATCGAGAAGCGCTTTCCGGGAGGTCGGCACTTCAGCCACGCTGACGTTGTTCGATTCCCGCTTTCCGTTGCTAACAGGACTGCGCGGAGCCAGAGCTATTTGATTCTCTTCTGAAGAGGCTTCCTTGCGGATGAAGAATTCGATGGCCCGCGTTCCGCCCAGCGTATCTGAAACGGCTCCATCCAGAATGGGCGCATAGTTATCTTCAATCCAATACTGATGCATGGCATTGGGCACGCTCAGGATCAGACGGGTATCATTCATCTGTTCGAGACCCACGCGGCTGAACCATCGGTCGAACATTGAAACACCGACGCGTTCTTTGATCAGGCCCGTGATGTTCTGCCACATGGATGTGGTTGGATTTGCTGAGTCATCAACAATCCAAGCCAGTGGTAATTCATCCGCCATACCTTCAACGCTTTTAGCTTCACTCATGCCGATGATTCCGTTCAAAATGACTCCCCGTTTACTGCCTTTCCCGGTTCATCAATGGGCTGTCCGTTGCGCGGCGTTGGAGTTCTAAAAAGCATTCCGTTGTCATGGTCTAATCAACCCTTGAAAACAAGGGAATCTTAGTTCTTTTTTAAAAGAATAAAAAGATTGACCGATTGCGATATAAATCTTTTTGGCGTGGTTATGGTAGATCAACTTTTCGCAAGCGTTTTGTTTCTCTTGGGGTCACCATTGATTACCCACGGATGATGTTGATTGCATCTTGCTGAGAGTGCGCAAACTAAGCGTTCTATGAAGACACCTCCGATCCACCAACCTCTGGAATCCTTGCTGGAAGAGCGATTGCGCGTCATCGCTGATCATCCTTGGCGTGATCGTGATGGAGCTGCGCACTTGGCGGAGCTGCAACGTGTGTCCTTGGCGATCATGGCTGAGCATGAACGACTCAAGGCAAAATTACCTGCAAGATTGAACCACTTTCTTACGCAAGCGAGCTATCAAAAGGCACTCGATTATTTGCGCGAAAATAAGAGCGTTTTACCTTCTTAAACGGCCTTGAATAAACCACGCAAAGTGTAGCTCGTGAGGATGGTGATTTTACGCAGTTTGGAGAGTCCGAATCGGCGATCAAAAACACGGAATTGGTGACGTTTGATCTTCTCTAAAATCTCGCTGTAAATCTTTCCCATCATTTCAGCGGCGAGCATGTTCTGGCGATCTTCTCGCGGTAGCAATTCAGTGGCTCTTCTATAATAGGAGATCGCCCGCTGATGCTGAAATTTCATCAGAGCAGCGAACTCAGCGGTGTGCTTTCCCTTGAGAATATCATCCACACTGACATTGAATTTTCTCAGTTCTTCGAGGGGCAGATAGATGCGCCCGGTGCTGCGGGCATCTTCGCCCACATCACGAATGATGTTGGTGAGTTGCAAGGCGTAGCCAAGGTTCACGGCATAGTCTTTGCACGCAGGATTCTTGTAACCAAAGATCTCGATGCTGACGAGTCCCACCACGCTGGCCACTTTGTAACAGTAGGCGAGCAAGTCCTTGATGGTTTCGTAACGGTCGCAGTTCAGGTCACTGGCCACGCCCTCAATGATCTGCACGAAAAGAGTCGGAGCGATGTTGTAGCGCTTGGGAAGCTCGCTGACTTCCTTTTGTAGGGGATCAGGCGTGATGAAGCCGTTCATCAGGCCATCGGACCATTCGTAGAGCTGCTTCTCTTTGAGTTCCATCGCCACATCGGGGTCATCAGCAATGTCATCCACGACCCGGCAGAAGGCATAGAAAACCGTCATGTCACGTCGCCTCTGGGGAGAGAGTGCAGACAGGGCAAACGCGAGGTTCGACTTGCTGCGGCGTGTGATTTGAGCGGAGACTTCTGAGGGACTGGACATGCTTTAGAAAGAACGTGGAGCAACGGGTCGAAGATAGCCGGAGCGCAGGAGAAGCAAGGCGCAACTCACCGTCAACCATGATTGTAGCAGTGTGAGCATGGCTGTCTTCAGCAAAGTTTCGATCGCTTGGTGATGCTCATGCAGCCCGCCACTGATCACGTTTCCAGCGTAGATGACCAGTGTGAAAAGGGCGGCGGCACTGATGAGCAATCCCAGCACCTTGAGTAAGATATTCTTTGCCAGAATGATCGCCGCACCTCCTGCTTCCAGGAAAGGCAGCCGAGTGGAAGCAATCATCATCGGCAGGAACATCCATAGGCAGAGCAGCTCCGGCAGCAACCAGCCACGCACAGGAACAACCGAAGGATCATCGCTTTGTTTCAGCCACACCAGTGGGACGTTCAGCATTCCTAAAAGGCTAACCGCGAACCAGCGCTTCGCTGTTTCCAGGGCTGCGGCCAGCGCGGGACGTTCAGTGGATTCCTGCTCGACGATGCAGCGACAAAACCAGACTTGAAACCAAGCGATGCTGAAGCCGCCTAGTCCAGCATTCACCCATGACTGCTGCCAGACATGAGGACTTCTCCAACCGATCAGAACAGCCACTCCGAACAGCGAGAGAATGAACCATCCCGTGAGAACGGTGACGGCTGGCCACTTGCGTTCCAGCAGGTGTTCGCTCACCGGCAGCTTCATGACGAAATACCATGCGATGGCCAGCACTGCGGGGCTGGCCATTGAGAGAACTCCTGCCTGAGAGACGGAATGAAAGGACCAACTGACGCGCTGAATAGCTTCTGCAAAACAGGGTATCAGCACCGCAGGCCAGTCATTGATGGAGCCTTCCTCCAGACCTTTCGTAGCCATCGCGGGCCACCAGATTGCGCATCCTTCGGACAGTAGCATTAAGCCAAGCGGCAGCAGGAAGAGGATGGGCATCTGTCGCAGCACACGCAGGCTCTCGGCATACAGAGAAGCCAGCGGATGCACCACCAGATGAATGGCCACACAGAGGGCTCCGCCCGCCAACCACAGGAAGGCCGTGAAGTCTGAGCTTTGCGTCAGAGCGGTGCCGAGCATGAGCCTGACCATCGTCATTAGTTCGCGACGATCAAACGGAACTCTCACTTCAAAAACGGACCACGCAGAGTGCGCAGATCAGTTGCCCAGCTTCTTACGAAGACCGCTAAGAGTCACGAGCAGGATGACGATGGCCGCGAAGCCAAGGAAGACGTTCTTCCGCCAAGCCGACCCCGGTGCTGGTGGCAATGTGATCAGCGGTGATCTATCCCCAGCGATCATGATGACCCAGCCGGGCTTCGCATCCGGTTTGTGCAAATCAACACGCCAGAGAAGAGTGCTGATGGAGTTTTCCTTCGGGCTTTCAAACGAGAACGTGGGTGAGTCTGGCTTCCAACTCCAGAGGGCTGTGAGCAGCATATGCGTCTGGCTGTCACTCAATGGATCAACGGGGAGTGGACAGGACGGATCGAACTTGGTCCTATTCTCAAAACGGATGGGTTGCAGATCATTGAGTCGTCGCACCTGATCGCCAACGACTACCGCTAGCGCTTGTTGCAAGGCCGCGCGCGCCTCCTCCTCATTCGCCAGCATGGGATTGGCACTGTAATCTGCGGTGATTTCCAAGGCCACGCTTCCATCATCAGGCAGCGTCAGTTTCGCGAGCAAGAACTCGTTCCCATGCCCTGATGCAATGAGGGGGAGCAACCAAGCCCCCCCTGCAATGATCCATGTGATGGCGCGAAGCATCCGTGACTACTTCCGATTCCAGCGCAGGACGCGACCGAAAAGATTCCACTCGGTTTCCATGATGTTCCCCTTCGCATCAAAGGTGATGCCGTGAGGCGAAGTGACCGTGCCTTGCTGCCAGTCTTTCGGCTCCACCTTGGGTGTGTTCGTCTGACCCTTCGTATCATTCACGCCGAGTGAAGCGACCATCTTCCCTTCCTTGTCCCAAACGGAGACACGTCCGGCGATTTCCGCGATGCAAACCAAGTCGCCGTTGAAGCTCGCGGAGCTGGGATTGCGCATCCCTTGATCGCTGATCACGCCAATGATTTTGCCATCAAGATCAAGGTGTAGGATGCGGTTGTTCCCACGATCACAGCAGAAGAGGCGCGCTGGTGTGAAGCGGTGATCAACGAAGATCTTGTGCGTGTTTTTGAAGCCATAAGGAGCCACTGGGCCACCGAAGACGGTCTTGTATTTGCCCGTCTTGTCGAAGACGAAGATATAACTCAAGCCGTAGCCGTCCACGATATAGATGTCGCCATTCGGAGCCACATCGCAGTTCGTGAGGTGCAGCTTCTTATCCTTTTCCAACTCGATCTTGTCCGCTGGGAAGGCCGTAGTAGGAATCTCCATCACCACCGTGCCATCGAGTTTGGCCTTGATGAAACGGCCTTCGCCCAAGACGGCGGCATAGATGAATTCACCCTCGTCGTTCTTATGAATGACAAAGCCGTGCAGCGAGCTGGGCAAAGGTAGCGCCTTGATGAACTTGCCTTCCGGCGAGTAAACCTGAATGCCCGCGTCTTTCTCCTGCACACTGACATAAATCAATCCGGCTGAGTCCACGGCGATCTCGCCATGTCCGTTTCCGATGGTCTCTTTGCCTGCTGGAGGTGTCAGAAAGTTTGGAACGAACTCATAGTTTATTTCTTCTGCGGAGGCAGCGCCGCAGAGGGCCAAGGTAGCGAGTAGCGAGAGGAGAGAGAGCTTCATAAGGTGTGATTCTTGAGCGATGGACGAACTCAACGTGATAGCCCGCCATGATGTTGCAGGAAAGTCCAAATGCTAAAACAGTGTTTATATTACTTATTACTTTCAGCGTATTTCACTTTCTCTCTGTTGCCCTTTGTGCCTAAATGCTCCAAGTTGATTTCTAAATATTATGACTCCAACCGAACCCACAACCGTTCCTCAAACCATGAGCAAAATAGTCCCCATGATCTCCTCCGGCGTTGCCGGTCCTCTCGGTGTGCTGCATCTTCCGCGCCTCTGGCAGAAAGCCTCGCTTGAAGTCGCGGGCAAGCTCCACGCGGATTATCCCGGCTGCGGGAAAGGCTACGACCAGATGGTTCTGGATGGCCTCGGTATCGACCGCGAAGAGTTCTTCAGCTACCTGAAGAATTCCAAGCCGACCTACATTCAGTTGGAAAGCTGGATACTCGCGAAGAAGGGTGGCACCCTCGATGCCGCCACCGTGAAGAAACTCAATGAATCCATCAAAGGCTTTGTTCACTCCGATGAAACGCGCAAGTCCATTCTCGATGCCTCAGGTCGCCCAGATGACGGCAGCATTAAGGACGCCGTGAATCTCAATAACCTCGATGACTGGCAGACCTTCTTCAACGCTGAGTTGAAGTAAGCTGCAGGAGCAGATTTAGTTTCCAAAGCCCGGATGCCTTCGAGGTGTCCGGGCTTTTTGTTGTTCTCGTCTGCTTAAAACAAGATCCGCAAAACAACCCAAGCTCCCATCAGGAAACCGACCGTGTTCACCATGCTGATGACGGTCTTCTGTGCGGAAGGCGAGCGCGGAACCCAACTCTGGGCGATGGGCTTTCCTGACACCATCGTGAGCCAGCCGACTACTACGATGACTGCGAGGACTTTGATTCCTTTCAATGACCAAGCTGACAACGCTAGGCTGAGGCCGAGCTTGACGGTTGTTGGAACCAAGGGGTTAAACATGATTTGTGCGAAGGCGACTTTGCGACTTCGCACAAAAACGAACAAGAATCAAGCATGACGCCCTTTAAACGTCAGCTCTGCGACACCGGATTTGTCCAAACCGCCGAGCCCGAGCTTCACCATCTTCTGGTATTGGGCTTCGGTCGCAGCATTGAGCGGCAGGTTGAGCCCCACCTCTTTGGCCATCGAGCCAGCGATCCCGCTGTCCTTCGCGGCGTGTTCACTGCTGAACCAGCAGTCGTGCGAGCGGTTCACCATGTCCTCACCATCCGTCTCCAGCACGCGGCTATTCGCTCCGGTTTGGCTGAAGATTTCGCGAATCAAATTCACATCATGACCGAGCGCCGCTGCGAGGCCGAGCCCTTCAGCGAGACCGGCGGTATTGATGTTCATCACCATGTTCACCAGCGCTTTGACTTCCGCTGCTTTGCCGGGGCCGCCGATGAAGCGTCGGTTGATGCTGATGTCCTCGATCATCCGCTGCACGCTTTTGTAAATGGCCTCATCACCCGCGAGCATGAGGTAGAGTTTTCCTTCGCGGGCATGGCTGATGCTGGAGGCCATGCAGGCTTCGAGACTGCTGGCCCCGACGGCTTGCGAAGCAGCATAAACCTCCCGATGAATGCTCGGCGAGACAGTCGCGCAGTTGATGAAAATCTTCCCCTTCGCATTCACGAGGAGATTGTCTTTCCCTTCTAGGAAGATCGTGCGCATGGCGGCGTCATTGGTCACTACCGTGAAGATGATGTCTGCCGCAGCCGTCACTTCCGCGAGGCTCTTCGGCGCCTGGCATCCCAG
>JANYJH010000342.1 GCA_025361865.1 Phragmitibacter sp. | reverse complement strand
GGACGCCTGCCGCGTCGCCGTAGACACCTTGTACACGATGACCGCGGCGATAAGCCCCACGATGAGTGCCACGGCGAGGGCGAGCATCGCCACCCGGCGTGTTGTCCACGGGCTGGCCTCGGACACGGCAGTGTCGAGCCGCTGCTCCGGGGTGCCCGGTGCTGCGTGCGTCACGTCGTCTTCCCTTCGATCTTCGCCCGCAGTGCGTCAATCTCGGCTTGGAGCGCCTTGACCTGCCGCTCGTGCCAGGCTTCGCGCTCGATCCGCAGAATGTAGAGTTCGTTGTCATGACGATGCACCGCCAGCCAGATTTCCTCCTTCTTAGGAAGAGCCACCCGCTTGCTAGTGGCATGCCTGGAGGCGCCATCTTTGGCATTGCTGGACTCGCTTCTCATGCCGAATTCATGCTTCCGAACGGCGGTAAAATAAGCGTCAACGGCGTAGTCCAAGTCCAGAAGAACGAGGTAGGGCTGAAGCCGCAGATGAAGCTGATCTGGATTCACCCCGAGCAGATCATCTACAGAGACGGGCTTACTGCGAGCCTCATCAAAGGCGAGAACCTGCGCCCACTCGTAACGGGCAACGTCAATGGCCATCGCCTGCTTTGCTCCTGTCAGCTTCGGCTCTTCACGGATGAACTGTTCCAACTTACCACCCAGATTTCTCATGGTGAATGAGACGCTCGGATACTTCGTGATGTAGGCTTGGCTCAACGCATGAAATCTCTTCTGTCCCAGCAGGGCACGAAGACCGGGATAATCATCATAGAGGCAGTCGAGCAGCCGGAACCAGTATTGCTTGTTGTAGATTTCTAGCCGCGCAAAGGCCGTCATTCGGTCATTCGGCTTCATGAACTCGTCCACGACGAGGTTCATATCACGACCATCAGACCACGCAGTCTGCATCTTGTCATCCGCTGTCAAAGGACGCATCAGCGCTGCACCCATGACACGCTGGATTTGTTTCAGCTCCGCCGTGGAGCGGATTTCAGATGGGCAAAGGAGCGTGCTCATGGAGGAAGCGGTTGGCTTTCAGGGCTTCATCATGGACTTCATCGAAGCTCGGGATGCTGTCATCCCATTCCAGTAAGGTCGCAGTGTTTCCGCAAAGTTTGATCGCCTCTTCATAGACGCGCCAGACGGGATCAGGAACGGGGTGATCGTGAGTGTCCAGAATCACTTCATCATAGCGCGTGTGACCGGCGATGTGGATCTGACCGACGCGATGATGCGGAACGTAGCGAACGTATTCGAGAGGATCAAAACCGTGGTTCTCTGAGGAGACGTAGATGTTGTTCACATCCAGAAGGATGCCGCAGTCAGCGCGCTCCACGACTTCAGAGAGGAACTCCCACTCGGTCATATTGCTCTGGTGATACTCAGCGTAGCTGCTCACATTTTCCACGCAGATGGGGACTTCCAGAAAGTCGCTGGCTTGCTTGATCTTCTCAGCCGTGTGCTTCGCGACGGCCATGGTATAAGGCATCGGAAGCAGGTCATGCGTGTAACGTCCATCCACACTACCCCAGCAGAGGTGATCAGAAAGCCACGGCGTGTTCGTGCGTTTGACCAGTCGTTTAATTTTCTTCAAATGCTCGCGATCCAGCGGATCAGCACTCCCGAAATACATGGACACGCCATGCTGAACCACGCGGTATTGTTCGAGGATGCTATCGAGGATCTCCAACGGCCTGCCGCCATCCACCATGAAGTTCTCGGAGATGATTTCAAACCAGTCCACCACCGGCTTCTTCGCCAGGATGTGCCGATAATGTGGCACCCGCAGGCCAATGCCAATGCCGTAGTCGGTCTGGCCGTTGAAGGGGTTAGCAGGCATGGTTTGTTAAAGAGTTAGCGGGGAACTTTTGAGAAGCCGCCAGGGGATTGGACCCTGGCAGTGTAACCAATAGAAGGACTATTTCTTGGAAGCGCAGCCGCCCTTGCCTTTGCAAGTGTTTTTGCCTTTGCAGCCGCCGTCGCCGGACTTGCAGCCGCCTTTGCCCTTGCACTCGTTCTTGCCTTTGCAGGTGTTTTCACCAGCGAGGCTGTTGCGGCCTGCGCTCATTCCGACAACGCCGTTGCTGGAGGTGGAACCGGAGAAGAGACCGCTGATTGCTGCGCCTGTGAGGATATTGTTAGTGCTCATGTTTTGAATTATTACTTGTTTGTTTTGTAGGATACTGACAACTCGAATTGTTCGCGCTGTCACAGGTAGGAGAACAGAGTCGTTTCCTTATTCCTACAAATTTTTGATTAGATGAGAAAATTTAATTTGAATCCAAAATGGAGCATCTCGGCGGACACGGGCGGCACCTTCACGGACTGCCATGCCCTCTCTCCAGATGGAAAAGAACTACGGGTCAAAGTCCTCTCCTCAGGCTGCCTGCGCGCTTCCATCAAAGCGATCATCAACGCACGAACGCTTATCTTATCAGGGGATTGGCAGATGCCGGAGGGCTTCTTCATCGGCTTCACTTTGCGATCTTTGACGGACGAGGATGCCGTCATGGAGCACAGGATCACCGCCTCTCATGCGCAAGATGGGCTGATCCTCGAATTGGCTGAAAGCATGGAAAATTCGTCCATTGGACAAACCATCGAACTCACCACGCATGAAGCCGCGCCGGTTCTGGGTGCTCGTATATTGACTCACACGGCTTTGGGTTCGCCGTTCCCACCCTTGAGCTTTCGGCTCGCCACCACCCGAGCCACCAATGCGCTACTGGAGCACAAGGGCTCCCGCGTGGCCTTCTTCATCACGCGGGGCTTTGGTGATCTTCTGCTCATCGGAGATCAACGCCGAAAGCATCTCTTCGCGCTCAAGCACGAGCCACGCGAGGTCCACTATGAGACTGTCAGCGAGGTGGAAGAAAGGCTTGATGCTCAAGGCCAAATCTTGACTCCCCTCAATGAAGTCGCTCTTCAGCAGGAGGCCCGACGCTTGATTCAACAAGGCATCACGACGGCGGCGGTCAGCCTTCTGCACAGCGATCTAAACCCTGTCAACGAACAGCGCATCCGAGCGGTTCTCAGTAGCGAAGGCTTCACGCATGTTTCCCTGAGCAGCGAACTCGCGCCCTTCATTCGTATACTGCCACGAGCCCAAAGCGCCGTCGCCAATGCCTATCTCACGGGGCCAGTAGAAAGTTTCCTAAACGATGTGCAGCGACCACTTGGCGATTGCAATCTGCAACTGATGACCAGCGCTGGCGGCCTGGAACCTGCGGCAATGATCAAGCCGAAAGACCTGCTTCTCAGTGGCCCAGCCGCAGGAGTGCTCGGTGCGCTCAATGCGGCACGTCGGCTCGGCCACAGCCGCATCATCACCTTCGATATGGGCGGCACGAGCACGGACGTGGCCCGCCTCGATGATGCCGTGGGCTACCGCTTCCATCAGACCATCGGCTCCATCACGCTGCTCAGTCCAGCGGTGGCGATTGAGACCGTGGCTGCGGGCGGCGGTTCCATTTGTTCCTGGTCGCCGAGTGGCCTGCAAGTCGGCCCACACAGCGCAGGCTCTGATCCGGGACCGGCCTGCTATGGGAAAGGCGGGCCATTGGCCATCACGGATGTGAACCTATTGCTGGGTCGCTTTGATCCTGATCAGGCCCCCATTCCGCTGAGCCGTGAGGCCGCTGAAGCGCGACTTGTCGAGCTTCAACAAACGATCCATCGCGAAGCTGGACGAACAATGAACCGCGATGAATTACTGCGCGCTCTGCTTGATCTGGCCATTGAGCAGATGGCGGATGCCATTCGCAAGATATCTGTGCTTGAGGGCTACGATCCTGCCGACTACGCCCTACTGGCCTTTGGGGGTGCAGGCCCGCAACACGCCTGCGATGTGGCCTCGCGGCTCGGCATGACCACCGTCATCGCGCCGCATAATGCGGGCATTCTGAGCGCAGTCGGATTACAGGAAGCGCTGCCTGAACGCTTCGCTGAAAGACAAATCCTGCGTCTGCTGGATGACGTGCAAAAGGAACTGCCAGCCGTGTTGGAGGAGCTTTCAGAACAAGCCACGCAAGCACTCGCGAAGATCACCGAGAGCGAATCAACGCTCCGTTATCTCGCGGAGCTTCGACTGCGCGGACAAGATACGCCGTTGCAGATCGAGTTCACCGCTGCCGAAGCCTTGAGCGAAGCCTTCAAGACCCGCTTCCAGCAACTCTTCGGCTACGCACCAACGACTAATAAACCTATCGAACTCGTCAGCCTTCGAGTCATCGTTCGTGCCACTTCAATTCAACCATTCAACGCTTCAACACTTCAACCAAAGCGCGAAGCTCACGGCCCCGCCTTGATTCAGGACAAATTCAGCACCCTCGTCATCACTGACGGCTGGACGGGTGAAGAGCACACAGACCTCGGCTGGATACTTCGGTGCCATCCAAAATCCAAAACCGAAAGTCCAAAATCAGAACTCAGTCTCGATCTCATGCGTCATCGCTTCACGAGCATCGTGGAAGAGATGGGCGCACTGCTTCGCCGAACGGCGCTCTCCACGAATATTCGCGAGCGGCTTGATTACTCCTGCGCACTGCTGAATCCCGCTGGGAAGCTTGTGGTCAGCGCGCCGCACATCCCCGTGCATCTCGGAGCGCTCGGAGTTTGTGTTCGCGAAGTCATGGCCGTCTGCACGCTGCAATCGGGCGATACGCTCATCACAAATCATCCTGCGTTCGGTGGTTCTCATCTTCCTGATGTCACGCTCATCACCCCTGTCTTTGAGGGAGAGACGCTGCTCGGCTTCATCGCCAATCGCGCGCATCACGCCGAGATTGGCGGCTTATCCCCCGGCTCGATGCCTGCCAATGCCACCTGTCTTGAAGAAGAAGGCGTCGTCATCAAACCGATGCTGCTTCGTCGCGGAGGCCTCGTGAATCTGGAGGCTCTGAGCGAGCTTCTACAAACGGCCAAATATCCCACGCGCTCTGTTGAAGATAACTTGGCGGACCTCCAGGCTCAGCTCGCCGCGAACTTGCTTGGAGAAGAACGCTTGAAGTCCTTGCTCGGTAACCGCTCACGCGATGAAGAGCCGATGAGTGGCATCCTCGATGAATCACGGCGCATCTTGCAGGCTTTCGTTCACAGCAGTGGCACAGGCATCTTGCCTGTGGGTAGTTCAGCCATCTTGGCTGAAATCATTTCTGACCACAGGCAGGATGCCTGTTTTACCCACAGCCAGGATGGCTGTGCTACGGAACAGCTTGATGATGGCTCTCTCATTTGCGTCCGTCTTCATAAGACTTCCAGCAAGCTCATCTTCGACTTCACGGGCACCGCTGCTCAGCATCCCGCGAATCTCAATGCCACGCCCGCGATCATTAACAGCGCGGTGCTTTACGTGCTGCGGCTCGCCTTGCAGACCGATCTCCCTTTGAATGAAGGACTGCTCGAAGATGTGGAGATTATTCTGCCGAAGGGCTCGCTCTTGAATCCACACTTTGACGATGATCCGGCGAAGTGTCCCGCCGTTGTCGGAGGCAATGTGGAGATCAGTCAGCGGGTCGTGGATGTGCTGCTCAAAGCCTTACGATTGCAGGCTTGCAGCCAGGGCACGATGAATAACTTCCTCTTCGGCAACGACCGCTTCGGCTACTATGAAACCATCGCTGGCGGAACCGGAGCTGGCCCCGATTACGAAGGCGCGAGCGCCCAGCACAGCCACATGACCAACACGGCGATCACCGATCCCGAGATCATCGAGCGCCGTTATCCGGTGCGCCTTCGGGAGTTCTCCATCCGTCGCGGCTCCGGTGGCCAAGGCCTGCATCCCGGCGGTAATGGCGTGGTGCGGGAATTTGAGTTCGTCGAGCCGCTGACCGTTTCGTTATTGACCCAACATCGGCTCACCCAGCCCTATGGCATGGAAGGTGGGAAGGCTGGACAAAGCGGGCAGCAGACCTGGTTGCGAGCTGATGGCACGAGTGAAGCCTTGGCTCCAAGCGTGACGCTGGAGGTAGCCAGCGGAGATCGCGTGCGATTGGAAACGCCCGGTGGTGGCGGCTGGAGGCACTCTTAACCTCTGTGCCCTCCGTGGTTGATTTTATATTCAGCGCGCTTTAACGAACCATCATGCTCGAAGCCCTCAAAAATGAAGTCTGTGCTGCCAATCGTGCCTTGGAATCCAGTGGCTTGGTGAAGCTCACTTGGGGGAATGTCAGCGGCATTGATCGGGCTTCGGGGCTCTGGTGCATCAAGCCTAGCGGCGTGGCTTATGCGGATTTGAAGCCGGAGGACCTGGTGGTTTTGGACTTGGAAGGCAGTATCGTGGAAGGCTCGTTGCGACCTTCTTCAGACACAAAGACGCATCTTCATCTTTATCGCGAGTTCACGGAGATCGGCGGCATCACGCATACGCACTCGCCTTATGCCACGATGTTCTCGCAGGCTTCGCGGGAGATTCCTTGTTACGGCACCACTCACGCGGATCATTTCTATGGCACGGTTCCCGTGGCTCGGGCGCTGACGCAGGCGGAGTTGGATGAAGATTATGAGCACCACACGGGCGTGGCGATTGTGGAATGCTTTCGCAAACTAGGCCTGAAACCGATGGAGATGCCGGGGGTGTTGCAGGCGCATCATGCGCCGTTTACCTGGGGCAAGTCCGCGATGGACTCGCTCAACAACAGCATCGCGCTGGAGATGTGCGCGCAGATGGCCTTAGGATCGTTTCAGTTGCGGCCGGGGCTCGCGCCGATCCCTGATCACATTTTGGAGAAGCATCATTCCCGAAAGCACGGACCGGGGGCTTATTACGGGCAGAAGAAGTGATGGGAGCACGCTTGATGCGGGCGATAGCTTCGCGCTCCTCGTTTAGCTTCGCGGCAAAAAACACCCAGCCCGCACTTGCGAAGTCTTCATCCCTCTGGCATTTCACAGGCCCGCTTTCCCGTCCCATGATCCCGAACCTCTATCGCACCCACCATTGCAACGCACTGCGCCTTGCGCACATCGGCCAAACCGTCACGCTCACCGGTTGGGTCAATTCAGCGCGCGATCACGGCGGCGTTATCTTCGTGGACTTGCGCGACCGCGAGGGCATGACGCAGGTGGTGTTCCGTCCGGAGGAAAATCCCATCGCGGCTGAAGCCAGTCATCATCTCCGCGATGAAGATGTGATCCAGCTTGTTGGCAAGGTCGAGAAGCGTCTCGAAGGCACGACCAATGCCAACATCGAAACGGGCGAGATCGAGATCGTCGTCACCGAATTTAAGGTGTTGAATAAGGCGGCGGTGCTGCCGTTCCATCTCGATAAGGATCTTTCCAACGAAGACCTTCGTCTCAAGTATCGCTACCTTGATTTGCGCCGCGAGCGCATGAGCAAGAACATCCGCACGCGACACAAGATCACGAATGCCGCTCGCAACTACCTCGATGCTCAGGGCTTCATCGAAGTCGAGACACCGATCCTTTCCAACCCGACGCCCGAAGGCGCGCGCGATTTCCTCGTGCCAGCGCGTCTCAGCCCCGGCAAGTTCTTCGCCTTGCCGCAGGCTCCTCAGCAATACAAGCAGCTCCTCATGGTGGCTGGACTGGAGCGCTACTTTCAGATCGCCCGCTGCTTCCGCGATGAAGACTTGCGCGCGGACCGTCAGCCTGAGTTCACGCAGATCGATATCGAGGCCAGCTTCATCGAGCGCGAGGACATCATCAATGTCGTCGAAGGCCTGCTCATCTCCATGTTCAAGGCCGGTCAAGGCGTGGACGTTCCCCTGCCCTTCCCGCGCATCACTTATCAGGAAGCCTTGGACCGCTTCGGTTCTGACAAGCCGGACACGCGCTATGGCAACGAGATTGTGGACATGGCAGACGTCTTCGCGAAGAGCGAGTTCAAGATATTCCGTGGCACTTTGGACAAGGGCGATGTCGTTCGCGCCATCAATGCGAAAGGCTTCGCGGGCATCACCACCGGGCAGATGATCCGTTTGAACGAGATTGCCACGCAGGCTGGCATGAAGGTCAAGCAGCTCGCGTTCATTAAGGTGGAGCCTGATGCAAGTCGCGCGCTCGAATACAAAA
>JANYJH010000237.1 GCA_025361865.1 Phragmitibacter sp. | reverse complement strand
ATGAACTGGATTCTCCTTCGGAATGACTATCCACTCACCGTCATTCCCAGCGAGCAACGCTCACGCTATCTACACAGTCTGGACGAAGCTGATCGCGGTCGTGGCGAAGACTTCTTCCGGCTCGTCCTTGAATGTGTGGAGTCCTCCTTGGATCAATACCTTTCCGGCCTGTGAACGACACCATTACCGCCATCAGCACTGCCTTTGGCGAAGCTGCGATCAGCGTTCTGCGCTTGTCAGGAGATGGGGCGGTGGCGGTGGCTGAGAAGCTCTTTGTTTCCAAGCAACCCGCGACGGCGCTGGAACCACGCGTTCAGCACTTTGGTCGTATTGTTGATGAAACGGGCAGCACGGTGGATTCCGTTTTGCTCACGGTCTTTAAGGGGCCTGCGAGCTATACTGGCGAAGACGTGATCGAGATTTCCTGCCACGGTGGCATCTTGGTCACACGGCGCATTTTCGAACTGCTGCTCAAGCACGGAGCCCGTGCGGCCGAAGCGGGAGAGTTCACACAGCGCGCTTTCTTGAACGGCAAGATGGACCTCACCCAGGCGGAGGCTGTGATGGATCTGATTCATGCGCAAAGCGAACTGGCTCTGCGCGCGGCTACGGAACAGCTCGAAGGGCGATTGGGCAAAGCGGCGGAGCTGATCCGCGCGGATCTCATCCACCTCGTGGCTCACGTCGAAGCTTACATTGATTTCCCAGAGGAGGACATTGATCCCGATACTGGCTCTGCCATGACCGACCGCATGGACGGGCTCATTACGCGACTGCGCGCGTTGCTGGAAACGGCGGAACATGGCCGCATCCTTCGCAGTGGTGCCCGCACGGTGATTTGTGGGGAGCCCAATGTCGGCAAGTCTTCGCTCCTAAACCTGCTCACCGGTTTTGAGCGCGCCATCGTCAGCCCTACGGCGGGGACGACACGGGATACCATTGAAGAAATGCTCCACATTCACGGCCTGCCGTTCCGCCTCGTGGATACCGCTGGACTGCGTGAAGCCGGAGATGAGATCGAGCAATTAGGAATCCAGCGAACCAATCAGGAACTCACTCGCGCGGATGTGATCATTGAAGTCGTGGATGGCAGCAAGGCCCAAGCCGAGACCAAGCGCCTAGCCTTGTCCGCTCCTCATCGCGGTCATATCTTGGTGCTGAATAAGAGTGATCTCGGCCAGCATCCTAGTTGGTCGGAAGAGAAGATCATTCCCCTCTCCTGCTCGACGAATGAAGGACTGGAAGCTCTTCGTCTGGCCATGCGCGATGCCGTCTGGAGCGGTGCCGTTCAAACGAACGATCAACTCCTCGCGATCAACACCAGGCATCAGACCTGCTTTGAACGAGCCGCTGAAATGCTGACCCAAGCGCGCTCAGGGATGGAGCGCCATGAAGCGCCCGAGCTCGTCGCCTTCGATGTCCGTGAAGCCCTTCAGGCCGTTGGCGAAGTCACGGGACGCGTGGATGTCGAAGAAGTTCTGAGCGCTATCTTCAGTTCGTTTTGCATCGGGAAGTAAAATGATCGCTGATCCATTCAACGGCATTCTGAAAGGAGCCATTAGCGTAAATCAGCGTTTATGAGCGGTTGGAAATCAGGTGGAAATTTAAGAACCAGTGACTCACGCTGACCTTCGCTAACCAGACCGGAGCCTTTCAAAAGAAGCTGGCAGCGTGAGTGAGCGTGGATAAGCGGTTTAAAAATCAGGGAGCCTCAGGAAAGAACCGTTTCGTTAATCGGAATCCTCCGCTCGTCAATGCGCATGATGAGATAGCCCGCGCTGGAGGATAGCTAACGAGTTCCATTCCCGGCGAAAGCCACCGTTTAGCCTGCATCAAAAGGACACTCCCCCACCTCTGGCGACTCTCGTCAGCCATTGAGGAGTCTTTACCTACCGAGTTATTGTAAGGGTTTACTAGGCAAGACACCCTTCAACTGTTCCTCGAGTTCACCTGTTTTGTTGGGTTTACAAAGGAAAGGTGCGCCATCGGAAACTAAGTGAGCAATGAGAGAAAAAACGTCGTAAAATATTGTCTGTAAAGCAAATCCCTGACAAGCTTATCTTTTGTCATTGATCTAAATATTAGGCACTGTCACTCATCACCCATGAATTTCCGACCTCCCGAGTCATACACAAGGCTACGTCGCCTCGGGCTCATCACTGACCACCACGAGTTCCGGTATGACGTGGAGTGGTGCCCCATCATGCGTTGGGTGGAGTCTGAGCCCGAACGGCTCATCAAGTATGAAGCTGAGCAGCCAATTAGGGACTATTTCATGTTTGGTGCTACCGCAGGGGGAGACCCTTGGTGCTGGCACGCTGGAATTCCCACCACCGGTGATGAGTTTGAGATCCACCAAGTGGATCTATTCATGTATTTACCGATGGCTGCGACTCTTGAGGGATTCTTGCTACGAAAGCATCTCGAAGGGATTGTGTATTGCGATCATCTCGATTCCTGGCGCTTTGTTGCTGGTAATAGCAGACTCCTCGAAGCCTTGCTTTCTCCCGAAGAACTCACAGAAGTGCGTTCGATAGAGCAGCGAGTGCATCTAGCACTGAGCAGAGGAGACAACAATCCGTTTCAATGGGACGATTTCTACGCCGTGATCGAGAGACGCTTAGGAACTGCTTATGCGCGCAGGTGATGAACTTAACCCAGTGAATGCGCGCCTATGAAGATCGTCGAGATAGCCCGTTTCGTTGACGATGTGCCGAAGTTTACAGAGTTCTACCGGCTCTTGCTAGGAGTTGAACCGTCATACAGTGACAACACGCTTGCAATATTCCATTCCCACGGAGTCACGATTCTGATTCATATCCGGTATGAACCTAGCCCTGGTGACTTGCCTTGTGAGGACCACGTCGCTTTCGGTGTGGATGATGTGGATCAGACCGTTGCAACGTTTGAACAGCAGGGCCTGGTCGTTGCTTATCCTCCGCGTGATTATGACTGGGGACGTTCAGCTTATCTGAGAGAACCAGCGGGCTCACTTATCGAGATTACGCAGAATTCGCCAAACGATCACATTTGAGATGATGCTCCACCAAATGTCTGATTCGAGACGTTAGCTTCCTACCCCTCTTTCGGCCGAATATCCGGCTGGCCGGTGCTGAGGACGACTTGCTTCCAGAACATGCCAGGGGCGGAGGACCGATTGAATCACTCACGTCAGCTAAACAGATAGCTTGATGGGTTCAGAAAAGACTGTGGCTAGATTTGTTTGAACAATCAAAATGGCCCTAGGGGTCAAACTTCACTTTGCATCCCGTAAATAGGTGTCAATCTTCCGCCCTTCATGGCCGCAAGGCCCAATCAACTCCGCCCTGTATTTCAAAGAAATGAGCAAGAAAGCCCCTGTCTGGACCATCGACGATTCCGCCAACACTTACGGCATTCGCGATTGGGGTAACGGTTACTTCGACATCTCAGCGAAAGGCGAGGTCGTGGTGAACTTGAAAGAAGGGACCAAGACCAAGCCGGTGAGCCTGGCGGACATCGTGCGTGGCATGAAGGATCGCGGCACCCAGTTGCCCGTTTTGATCCGCTTCGGTGATCTGCTTCGCTGGCGGATCGAGGAACTGAACGAAGGCTTCGCATCTGCGATTCGTGAAGCGAACTATCGCGGCGTTTATCGCGGCGTTTACCCGATTAAGGTTAACCAGCAGCAGGAAGTTATCGAGGAAGTCACCCGCTACGGTAAGAAGTATCACTATGGTCTGGAGTGCGGCAGCAAGCCGGAGCTCATCGCCGCACTTGCTTACATGCAGGACCCGGAAGCCTACATCGTGTGCAATGGCTACAAGGATGAAGAGTTCATTGACCTCGCGCTGCAAGCCCAAAAAATGGGCCTTCAGATCATCATGGTTCTGGAGATGCCCAGTGAGCTGGAACTCATCCTGCAACGCTCTAAGAAACTCGGTATCAAGCCGCAGCTCGGGGTGCGCATTCGTTTGTCCACGGAGAGTGTCGGCCACTGGAGCAGCAGCGGCGGCGAACAGAGCGTCTTCGGCCTGAACATCAGCCAGGTCATGCGTGCGGTGGATATGCTGCGTGGTCTGGGAATGCTGGACTGCCTGACCATGCTTCATTATCATCAGGGCTCGCAGATTCCCAGCATCCGCGCCATTCGTAACGCGGCCACCGAAGCTGCACGCGTCTATTGCGGCCTTGTTCAAGAAGGTGCGAAGATGGGCATCCTCGATCTCGGTGGCGGTTTGGCCATCAGCTATGACGGCCTCAAATCTGCCGAAGCCAGCAGCGCCGACTACGGCATGAAGGAATACTGCGCAGACGTGATCGAAGCCATCGGCGAAGTCACTGACGAAGCTGGCATCCCTCATCCGAACATCATCACGGAGTCCGGTCGCGCCATCGTCGCCTACTACTCTGTGCTCGTGATCAATGTGCTGGACATCAATCGTTACGAGGCCACCGGGCCGAAGAAGCTTCCCGCAAAATCTCCATCGTTGCTGAAGAATCTCTTTGAACTTCGTGCTAAGACTCAAACTGTCAGCACCGCGAAGAACTCGCATTCCCAGCTTCAGGAATCCTACAACGATGCCATCTACTACCGTGATAAGATCCGGTCAGAATTCGGCTCCGGTAAAGTCACCCTTCGCCAGCGCGCTCAAGGTGAAGAACTCTACTGGGAAATCCTGAACTGGATCGCCCGCGAGGTGAAGAAAGAGGGCTACTCCAGCGAGCAGATGGATCGCCTTGATGCGCTGCTGACGGATGTCTATTACGGGAACTTCAGCGTCTTCCAAAGCCTGCCTGATTTTTGGGCCATTGATCAACTCTTCCCCATCATGCCGATTCACCGGCTGAAGGAACAGCCCACGCGCCCCGTCGTCTTGAGCGACATCACCTGCGACTGCGATGGCAAGATCGACCGCTTCATTCACGATCGTCAGATTCATCCCAATCTGCCGCTACACGACATCAAGGTCGAAGATGAATACATGCTCGGCATCTTCCTCGTCGGTGCTTATCAAGAAACCCTCGGCGATCTTCACAACCTCCTCGGAGATACGAACGTCGTCAGCGTCTGCGTAGAAAACGGCAAGCTGAAATACCTCAAGGAACTC
>JANYJH010000178.1 GCA_025361865.1 Phragmitibacter sp. | reverse complement strand
GCGCTTTGATCGCCAAGGCCGCCTTTATATTCTGGACACTTACAACGACCGCATCCTCCGCTCTGAATACCGATAACCGCACGCTCATGAAAGCTCCTCTACTCTTCGCCACCGCCGCCTTGGCTCTCGCTTCCGCTTTAAAAGCTGATGACGCTCCAACGCCCGATCCCCTTCCCGTGCGCTATGCGCTGTCAGACTGCCATCTTCATCTGGTGGACTTTTTGCAGAGAACGGACGGCATCAAGGCGGTGCTTGAAGCGATGAATAAGGCAGGCGTGGAGCACACCATGATCTGCGGGATGCCGGTGGTTAAGGAGTGGTCCATGGCGGAGCACGAGCAGCCCCAGTATTACCTGGATGATGATGCGAAGTGCTATTGGTATTCAGCCACGGATGCGCTCGTCGCGAAGGAACTGGCCAAGCTGTCTGATGAGGATCGGAAAAAGTTTCATCCGTTCATTTGCGGCATCAATTCCGCTGACCGCAATGCGGTGGATCATGTGAAACGGATGCTGGAATGGTATCCCGGTTTGTGGGAAGGCATTGGCGAGATCATGACCCGTCACGATGACCTCACCGCGCTGACTTACGGCGATCCGGCTCATGCCGATTCAGTGAGTCTTGAGCCGATCTATGATCTCGCCGCAGAGCATGACATGCCGGTCTCCGTGCACAGCGATGTCAGTTCCGTGTGGCGTCGCCAACCGATCTATATCAGCGAGATCGAGACCGCCGTTTCTAAGCACCCGAAGACCAAGTTCATCTGGTGCCACGCGGGCATCAGCCGTCGGATCAATGTGCCGGGCCTCACCAACGATCTGCGCCGCATGGTTAAGACCTATCCGAATGTGTGGATCGACATCGCCTGGGTGGTCTTCGAAGACTACATCGCCAAGGACGGCAAGATCAATCAGGCGTGGGTAGATCTCGTGGAGGAGTTTCCTGATCGCTTCATGATCGGTTCCGATAAGGTGGGCAAGTTCGGCAATTACCATCTGGAGATGCAGAAGTATTACCTCTTCCTTGATGCCCTGAAGCCCGAGACCGCTAAGAAAGTAGCGCGGGATAATTTCCTCAGCACGCTGCCGAAGAAGGCTTCTTAGTGGGTAGCCTGCTACTTCAGCAGTTCAATCAACTGATCTCGCGTGAGTTCCGTATCCCGCAGAATCTTGCTCATATGCTGACTGCTATGCGCTGAACCTCTACGAACTCATCACGAAAGAAATGCTGATTAAATAGGAGAGACCCACTTCCATTCCTGCCACCCTCTTCGGCGAAGCAAAGTAGTCATCATCGCTCCGCGTGATGAGCGAGAGATTGGGCCGAAGCGGTCAGCGCCTCATACGGACTTCGGCCTCCATGGTGAAGCAAGTTTGCTGATGGAACGGGTCGGGTGTCACCGCGTCATTTGGATGTCGGTCTTCGTAGCGAAACCGCAAGGCTCATCACGCGGAGCGATGATGGCTACTTTGCTTCGCCGAAGAGAATGCTCTCTACCAAGGAAGCTCTAGATCAGCGATTCCCTAAGAACCTATTCACCTTCTTCAAGGAGGCAAAGTTCGATCACCTCTTGTGCCCGTTTCATGAGAGTATCCAGAGACTTCGCCTGCGTGTGACAGCCGAGCAGTGCTGGAACACTAGCCACATAGTAGCCCGCTTCATCGCGCTCAATGACGACATCGAAGTTGTGAATCATGCTTTTACGATAGCAGGCCTGAGCAACGAGGCCAGCCTTGTTTTCAGCAACGTCCTTCTTGCCAGGCTCGCACTGAAGCAGCTACGATGGCCGAATGAACCGCCGAAAATTCTTCCGCTCCAGCGCTGCCCTCACTGCCACAGGCTTGACGGCGACGTCATCCAACGCTTCGGCATTGTCCCTTGAGAAGGCCACGGCTGATCCCGCTTACAAGATCAAGAATCATCACCTGAAACAGACCCTCATGGGCTGGTGCTTCAAGATGGACACGCTGACGTTGGCGAAACACTGCGCGGACATCGGACTGGTGGGAATGGAAGGCATTGATAAGAAGCACTACGCCGATGTGAAGGCCCTCGGGCTGGGCATCTCGCTGGTGGGTTCGCATGGTTTTCTGAATGGCCCCTGCAATCCCAAATTCCGTGATGAAGTGATCACTAAACTCACTGACGGCATCAACCTCGCGGCAGACGTCGGTTGTAAAAAAGTCATCACCTTCACGGGCATGAAGTTCGACGGCATGGACCGAGACAAGGCCATCAAGGACTGTCTCGACACCTGGAAGCAAGTGCTGCCGCTGGCCGAGCAAAAGGGCATCACGCTCTGCTTTGAACATCTCAACTCACGCGATGGTTCCAAGCCCATGATGGGCCATCCGGGCTACTTCGGTGATGATGTGGATTTTTGTTTTGATCTCGTGAAGCAGATCGGTTCACCGAACTTCAAGCTGCTCTTCGACATCTACCATGTGCAGATCATGAATGGGGATGTGATCCGTCGTTTGCGAGCCAATCACGAGTTGATCGGCCACTACCACACGGCGGGTAATCCGGGCCGCTGCGAGCTCGATGAGAATCAGGAGATCAACTATCCTGCCATCGTGAAAGCGATCATCGAGACCGGTTACGATGACTACATCGCCCAGGAATTCATCCCCACATGGGAAGATCCCGTGCTGGCGCTCAGGCACGCCGCGATGGTTTGTGATGTGTAAAACGATGCCGGAAGGCGGGCATACGACCCGCTCTTCCGACATCAATCAAAGACTAACGACCGTTGTAACCGGCATTGTAGCCACGAGCAAATTCGCTCTCCGTGCGGCGGTCATACTGGCTGCTGTGACGGCGATAGTTCGGGGACTTGTGTTCGTGGCGATCCTTCTTGCCCAAGCCGACACCACTTTGAAACCAGGCTGCTGAGCCGCCATAGTAGCCACTGGAACGGTTTTCTGGACGGCGTTCGTAGTCAGGACGACGATCATAATTATCTGGGCGTCGGAAATCGCGGTCATAACCGCCGTCATAGGCGCGGCGAGGCGGTCCACCACCGCCCATCATGGGTTCCACGCAACTGGACATGAAAAGGGAGAGGGTTAGCAAGGCCAAGGCACAGAGTTTTTGTTTCATCAGAGGTGAGCAGTTTTAGTTTTGATTAACGGAAGCCGGTGGGCTTCCTGAGAAGGGCGAGGATACACAGCTTCACAATTGCGTGTAAAATGAAATTTCTTCGGCATACTTAAGCTTCTAAGCTCATGCCCTCCGCTCAACCCTCCTCACCGCCCTCGCTTCATGGGATGCGCTGGACATTGGCACTCGTGGGGATGGCGGTGGCTACGGGCTCTGCCTGTGCTTTGTTCCTATCAAGCCTGGATGCCGCAACGAAGCTTCGTTTTGATCATCCTTGGCTGCTGTTCCTACTGCCGATGGCAGGTATGAGTGTCGGCTGGGTTTATCACCGCCTCGGGAAATCGGTGGAAGGCGGAAACAATCTGCTAATCGACGAGATCCATGAACCAGGCGGTGGCGTGCCTTTGCGCATGGCTCCGCTGATCCTGTTTTCAACAGTCGTGACGCATCTCTTCGGCGGCTCGGCAGGTCGTGAAGGAACAGCGGTGCAAATGGGCGGCAGCCTCGCAGGCGGCTTCGCGCGTTGGTTCAAGCTGGGCGATTCAGAAGTGAAGCTGCTGCTCATGGGCGGCATCGCTGCTGGATTCGGCGCGGTCTTCGGCACGCCATTGGCCGGCACCGTGTTCGCCATTGAAGTGCTCGCTGTTGGCCACATGCGGTCGCGCGCGCTGCTGCCCTGTTTGATCGCCGCCATCCTCGGGGACTGGACTTGTCATGCCTGGGGCATCGGCCACACCCATTATCATCTGGGCTTCATGAACGATGAAGTGGCACCTGCGATGAAGTTCCATCTGGAGCCGTTGCTGCTTGGCAAAGTGGTCATCGCCGCTGTGGTTTTCGGTTTCGGTAGTGCCTTGTTTTCAGAGCTTTCCCACGAAGCTGCTGCGGGGATGAAGAAGCTGATTCCTTCCGCTACCCTGCGGCCAGCCGTCGGTGGTTTGTTGGTCATCGGACTGACCTATGCGCTCGGCACTCGCGACTATCTCGGCCTCGGTGTCTGGTCTCAAGACAAGGGCGCGCTGGTCATCACCTCCTTCTTCAATGGCGCTGATTACCATCCCTGGGCGTGGTGGTGGAAGATGGTCTTCACAGTCATCACCCTCTCCGCTGGCTTTAAGGGCGGCGAGGTCACGCCTCTGTTCTTCATCGGGGCCGCCTTGGGCCATTCGTTGGCCGTTCCCATGGGCGTGCCGACGGATCTCTTCGCCGCCTTGGGGTTCATCGGGATCTTCGCTGGAGCGACGAACACGCCGCTCGCCTGCACGATCATGGGGATCGAATTATTCGGTGCCTCGAACAGCGTCTATTTCGCGGTGGCCTGTTTCGTTGCCTATTTTTGCAGCGGACAAACAGGCATCTACATGGCTCAACGCATCGCTGAAGAGAAGAACGGAATTTCACCACAAACGGGGCCCGCGACCTTGCGACAGCTTCGAGGCGGCAAAGGCGTGCTGGCACGGTGGCTGGAGCGAATCAAAGATTGATCCGAGAACCCTGGAGCGCCGCCGTCCCGGCGGCGTTTCTGGAGTGTGTTAGCAGGAAACACCTCCTTCCGTTCTGCAACTCGCCGCCGGGACGGCAGCGCTCCCCGGGTTCTCAGGTTACACCAAGCTCAGCGTCCTCTTCTGCTGCGCGCTAAGAAACGCCGTATCCACGATCTGTTGACCGATGCGCGAGGTCTCCACTGTCAGCGGCCCAATCAGGGGCACGCCGGTTTCCAAGTGAGCGATGAGATGCTCAATTGGATCACGATTCGGCGCGACCAGTTCATCCACGGGCACCTCAAAACCTTCCGGCTTCTCGCGGGTCTGCACGCGGACGGTCTCTTCGTAATCGTAACAGGAAATAGTGCCTTCCGTGCCCTTCAGAACAAAGCCGCACTTCGGTTGCGGTTGGAGCGTCCACGGGTCCGTGAACGTCCCCCAGCGTGTCTCGGTTTTGCTAAGTCCTTTGGCATAGCGGATGACTGCAACCGCGTGTTCATCGACTTCCAAGCCTTCGGGTTGATACCAGGTGCAGGTGACTTCCAGCGGCTTCTTTCCACCGAGATGCCAAGTGCCAAGCGTCGTTCCGTAGCCCATGTAATCAAGGAGCGATCCCCCACCCTGCGCCTTGCTGTAGAACCAGCTCGCCGCTTTATCCGCTGCGGACGGCTCATGCTCGATCTTGTCTGCGCCGTGATAAAGCGGACCACGATTCCCGCCGTAATGATGGAACTCGATCACCTCACCGATGACGCCTTCTTGTATCAAGCGATGCGCCGTCTGCTCCGCCGCCTGCCAGACCAGCGGCCAGTTGATGGCCAAGACTTTGCCCGTCGGTTTCATGGCTGCGATCATCGCATCTGCCTCAGCCAACGTCGCCGCGAAAGGCTTCTCCATGATGATGTGGACGCCATAAGGAGCCACCTTCTCCACCCATTCGCCGTGCTTGGATGCGGCTGGACAAAGCACCACGATGTCCGGCTTCGTCTGCTCAAGACAAGCGAGATAATCCGTGAAGACCTGCTCTGGCGACAAGCTGAAATTCCGCGCCGCCGACACCATACGCTCCGGCTGTTCATCACTGATGCCCACGATCTCCGCATTCGGATGTTCCGAGGCCTGACGGAGCAGATCACCCATGTGGAAGTGATCGAAGTTGATGCCTGCGATGCGGTAGCGTTTCATTTGATCAATGGGTAGGCTGATCAGCAAGGCCTTGTTGTTCAAGAAGAATAGCTTTCATACAAAGTTACCAAATGCGCCACCAAGGCTTTGCTGACGGTTGAAGCGTGCCTTGCATTCTGACCTCGGACAACAATGCTGGCGATGCGTCACATATTCCCGCACCCAATAGCTTAAGCGTGTAGGCATCTGTGCCACAATAACGAATCGCCTCTACACAAGATCCATTTGCAGCCTCTATCATGAGTTGAAGCTCATCATCTGTTTCGGGTTGTTTTGCGACCCTGCAATGGTTGGGACATCCCTCACAGCCACGTCGCAGGAAGCTCTCATCCCAAGTAATATTCTCAGGCGCTGTGTCAGGAGGCAATTCACAGATGATACAAGTGTCCACAGCAACATAGAATGGCCCAGGGATGCTGTCTGGCTCACGATCATATCTTGGCTGAACGAGTGGATAGTGCCGCATCAACTGTGTGAGTTACAAAGTTAGACAACCTTATCAATGCCCCGCATCCACCCCGCTCGTGCTCAGTTCCTTCGGTGGCCAGAAGGCGATCAATAGCACCGCAGCCGCACCGAGCGCGAGATACATCGGCACGAGGAAGAGCTGATGGTAATCGACGACTCCATTGACGGTGAGCCTGCCTTGGAGCGGGATGAAGAACCACTTGGCGGCGAGATCGCCGAGACCGAGGACGAGGAGATTGAAGAGACCTTGGGCACTGGCGCGCACGTCCTTGGGGAAAGCGGCATCAATGAAGATGTAGAGCGTGGCGAAGAAGAAGGCGTAGCAGATGCCATGCAGGACCTGCACGGCGATGATCATCGGTTGACTCGACGGCATGAAGGCGAAGATGCCAAAGCGGGCCGCGTGACCGAGAATGCCGATGATCATGGTGGTCTTCCACCCGAGTCGCGTAAGCACCGAGCCAAGGATGGCCATCGTGAGAATCTCTGCAATCTGACCGATGCTCATCACAGGCATGATCCACTCCGGGGCGATCTTCACGATGTCGCTGCCGAGGAAGTTGCCCGCCATGAGG
>JANYJH010000170.1 GCA_025361865.1 Phragmitibacter sp. | reverse complement strand
GGCGTCCGCTTGGAGCATAGCGCTTATCTTTCCGTGGCTGCCGCGCCGCCGCAGTTTGATCCCGTGGCTTACTCGGCGTCCATCGCGAGGCTCCATGAGTTGAATCTTGCGAAGCTTTACCTCACCCATTTTGGAGAAATCACAGATGTTTCCCATCATCTCTCGCAATACGCCCTGCGCGTGGAGCAGGCGCATGAAGGTGTGGAAGAGATGATTCAAGCGGGTGTCTCCGGCACGATGCTCCGTCACAGCTACACGGCAACCGAAGCGGCACTGTCCATGGATGCGGGTGTCAGCGAAGAACTCTGGGAAAAGTATCAGTTGGTGAACCCCACACAGATGTGCCTAGATGGAATCGCGCTCAGCATTGAGAGGCGGGGGTGAGGTCTTTGCCAGCTCGCGAGGCTCGACAAGATCGCAAAAAGACACTATTTATCTCGCATGAGCACCATGTTTGAAATTGAACGCGCCATTGAGCAGTTGCCGGCAACACAAGTGCTGGAGTTAGGCGAGTGGTTGGATGAACAGCGGGCAATGCTGGCTGCCTCTGCCAGTGTTTGTGCTCTCTATGATCAAGAGGAAGGAGAAGGTCAGCAATGGGAAGACTGACTGCGCAGCGCGGCGAGATATGGCTGATAGATTTGGGCATGATCCAGAAGGTCAGGCCTGTGCTTATTTTAAGCGTTCCCTATAAAGATGAAGAACGTGCGCTGGTCAGCTATGTAGTCCGCACCACAAGCTTGCGTGGAACCGAATATGAAGTGCCCCACAGCGCTCCCAAGTTTCATGCGGGAGCCTTTGATGTTCAATCCATCAGCACCGTGCCTGATGTTCAGTTGATCCGACGTATGTCTTTTTGCGATTCGATGACGCTTGAAAAGGTGGAAGCGGCGCTGTTGCAATGGCTTGATTTGAGACGGAAGTGCTAACCCTCTTCGTGAATCCGTCAGTGTCTTTTAGAACGGCTTTGACGGCTTTGAATTCTGCAATGGCCTCACACTGCTGGGCATGGGATTTGCGGATGCGCGTTTGCAATCCCGTGATGGCTGGCGCATGGTAGCGCCTGAATTCAAAATCTCCAACGAACGTGACCCAGCCCCGCAAACCTGACAAACCGAAATCCAGTATCCTAGGCCGTATCAAAGCTGGGTTGAATAAACTCGTTGGACGTGCGCCAAAGAAAGAAGCACCGAAGAGCCACGAAGCTCATCCTGAGAAGATTCACCCAGCGCGACCTGCTGCGAAGAAAGCTCCAGCTCGTGAAGCCAGACCGCCGCGCGATGACCGTCGCCCACAACCTGCAGAACGCCGCACCAGCAGCCCCCGCAGTGGAGATCGTTCCCGTCAGGACAAAGGCCGTCCGCCCCGCGGTGGTGGCCGGATGCAGCGTGAAGAGGACGAGAGCGATGCACGCCGTTCCACCACACGAGTTCCGCGTGAGACGCCGCCAGCTCCGCCAGAAGTTCCCGCAGGCCCGTATCCAGAAGCTTTTGTCGCCCTCGGCTTTTCACCCGCTGTGCTGGCCGGCATTCGGGACATGGGCTATGACTCGCCCACTGAAATTCAGGCCAAGGCTGCGCCCATCGCTCTTGCTGGAGGTGACATCGTAGGCGCTTCCCAAACCGGCACGGGCAAAACGGCAGCGTTCGGGATGCCGACTCTCTCGCGTCTCGGTGCGCCCGGAAAGCTGCGTTGTTTGATTCTCGAACCGACACGTGAGCTCGCGGCACAAGTCGTGGAAGCCTTTGAAAAATACGGGAAGCACACCGGACTCCGCACCCTCCTCGTTCATGGTGGCGTGGGCTATGGCAAGCAACGCGAAGGTCTGGAGCGCGGCGTTGACATCGTCGTGGCGACACCGGGCCGACTGCTCGACTTCATGAGCGATGGCACCATAGAACTCAATGACATTGAAGTCCTCATCCTGGACGAAGTAGATCGGATGTTGGACATGGGCTTCCTGCCGGACGTGCGCCGCATCGTGGAACGCACCCCCCGCACGCGCCAGACGCTGTTCTTCTCGGCAACTATGCCGCCGCAGATCAAGGGGCTGGCTGAGTGGGCGCTCAAAGATCCGGTAAGCATCGAGGTGGGCATCCGCTTCTCACCAGCCGATACGGTGAGCCATTACCTGTATCCCGTCGCCAGTGATCAGCGCGAAGAATTGCTTCTGGAGCTGCTGCGTCGCACGGACTTCCACAGCGTCATGATCTTCACCCGCACGAAGATGGATGCGGATCGGCTTTACGGGTCCATCAAGCGCGAGGGCGTTCACAAGGTCGCGGTCATGCACGGCGACATCGCTCAGCGGGATCGTGAAAAGGCGCTCGCGGGTTTCCGCAGTGGCGAGACGGAAGTGATCGTGGCGACTGATTTGGCAGCGCGTGGTCTCGATGTCAGCGGCGTGACTCACGTCATCAACTACATGGTTCCTGAGCACTCCGAAGACTACGTTCACCGCATCGGCAGAACAGGTCGTGCGAAGCAGGAAGGCGATGCTTTCACACTCTTCGCCGCAGATGAGATTCCTTACGTGGCCAGCATTGAGCGCCTCATCGGGCAGACCATTGAGCGCAAAAAGCTGGATAACTTCGCTTACAAATACACGACCGTTTTGGACAACGAAGCGCGTGCGAAGCAGATCATGTTTGGTCGCAAAGGCGGAAAGAAACGGCGGTAGAAGTAGCCTGACTCTCCTGAGTCGGGTCATTGCTGCTGAGCAGCGCTTCGTCACTGATTTCCGACTCTGGAGAGTCAGGCTACATCAATGCGGCGCGAGGAGCGTGAATGGCTCCCAAGGCAAGTTCCGCAACACTCCAAAAAGGATCACGCCGATGGCGATGCTCACAGCGAGCCACGGCCTTTGCGGCACTGGCGCTGCCTTGGGTAACCCCTTCATCCAACGCCACCATTGGCGGGTGGAAGACGTGATCAGAAATGGCAACGCCACGACGGCCAGCGCGTTCTTTTGCAGCGCCTCGCCAATGCGAAGATGTAACAGCGCATGGACACAGCGCGTGCTGCCACAACCGGGGCAGTTCAGCCCGGTGTAGTGATGCAACAGGCACGGCGGATAGTAGCCCGCGCTCTCGGGTGGATTTGAGTAAAGCACCGCGAGACCCAACAGAATAGCAAGTCCGAGCACAGCACTCAAGGCGACTCGGTTCTTGGCTGACATTCGATCAATGGTGTTAAAGGTGTGCCTCCACAGAGAATGTCATAAGGAAGAGCGTTTGCAACGGGATGCGCACACAGTCTCATTTGATCAATCTGGGATCAAAGGCAAAGGCAGCCGATCTGGCGATCTTGATCTTCTTGAAATCTGGATGCATCGGATTGAGCAGGAAGTTCGTTTCGCTGGGGAGGATGACGCTCGGCACAGCCAGAATGGCAGAGTCACCAGAGGCCACCCACTCATCGCCCAGTGTTTGGGTGCCGGATTGAGGCGGTTCCTGCCGCCAGTCAGCGGGAAGATCCCGGGGCGACAAATGCCTTATCGTGACCTTGCCGAATTCGATGCCGAACTCCACATAGGCAAACGCAACTGGAGGATTCAGATGCACCAGAGACTCCAGCACCGCCAGGCTCTTGCTGGCGCTCGCATAGATCATCGGCACCCCACGCGAGTTCCAGCGGCCGCCATATTTGGCAGCGCCATCACCAGAGAACGCAGTCGCCGCGTGCTTTGCTTTCACGATGCGCCATGCGTCCGCCATCAGGAATAGACTCCGTATTCAATGCGACCCAGCAGGTCTTCGACTTCACGCGCACCGATTTCTGTTCCTGCATAATCAAGAGGAGTCGCACCTCCCAGTCCTCTTTGCGGTGAATTCATCCAACGGCGGGCACTCTCCTTTGACTCCATGACTTTCACGGCTATTCCCATCAGTCGTGCGAACCGGAGCAAACGATCCGATTCCGCAGGATCAAAGCGGCCCTGTATTTTGCGACGTTGTAAAGTGGCCTTGGAAATACCCAGCCTAGCTGCGAGCGATTGCATGGACACATCAAGGCTTGAGCGCAGCGCATCCAATTCATGAAACTCCAATCCAGCTTGTATGCTACCGATGATCTTCGCTGACTGGACTACCGCGGCCTTGCTTCCTCCAGAGGGGACGCTAACATAAATTTCCACGAGTCCTTGGGCAGGCTTACGCTTCTTGCCCAGCGAACGTTCGACCAGCTTGTTGCTCATTTGAGACTTTCAATAGCCTCAATTAAGCTATTTGTCAAATTCCCGCACGACGACGATCCATGAACATCTTCACCGCCGTCTTCATGCGGGAGAGCACGTAGTAAACCGTCTGGCTGCGAAGCCGAACCAGCTCGGCTCCGACAATGCGCGGCACGAAGTCCGCTGGCACATCCAGAACGTCCTGGAGCTTCGTGTTGTTCAAGCCGCGACAGAGAATAGAAGTCATGGCCTTGGTCAAGGTCTGCACCGCAGGGCCGAGCGTGACTGCGAAGTGAGCTTTATCATCCTCACCCACGCGAAGAAAGATGCCCACGGTGTCCGTGCATTCCTCATCCTTGCGCACGTCTTCGAGATCAAACGTCTCGCCTTCCTTCGGCTCACAACGCTTAGCACTGTCAGACAGGGTGACGAGATTCTCCCGCCGCTCCTGTTCGGGGAGATGCTCGAAGAGTTCGATGAGATCGTTGAGGGCTTCGGGATACATGGGAGAGATACAAGACATCAGACTGGAAGACATCAGACGAAAGACCTGAGAATAGCAGCGAGGGGTATTTCTTCTGTCTTCAGCTAGTTGAAACTCTTCTCCACCGGCGTCCGAACCATGTTCCCCCACTCGGTCCAAGAGCCATCGTAGTTGCGGACTTTTTCGTAGCCGAGGAGATACTTCAGCACGAACCAAGTGTGGCTGGAGCGCTCGCCGATACGGCAGTAGGCGATGATGTCATCGTCCTTTTGGAAGCCTAGATTGACTGAGTAAATCTGCTTGAGTTCATCAGCAGATTTGAAGGTTCCATCGGCATTCGCAGCGGTGGCCCAGGGGCAGCTTTTGGCTCCGGGAATGTGGCCTCCACGAAGGACGCCTTCTTGCGGATATTCCGGCATATGCGTGGTCTCGCCGCTAAACTCTTTCGGACTGCGAACATCTACCATAGGCTTCTTCGCGAGCATATGCTCCAAGGTCTGGCCTTGATAAGCACGGAAAGCCGAGTCATTGCGCTCAGCAGGGACGGGGTAGCTCGTCTCCGCGTGTTTAGGGACTTCGCGAGTCAGCGGCTTTTCCTCAGCGGTCCATTTCGCACGGCCACCATCCAGCATTTTTGCTTTGGTATGGCCGAAGAGTTGGAAGACCCAGAAGGCGTAGCAGGCCCACCAGTTCGACTTGTCACCGTAGAAGATGACGGTGGTTTCTGGCGTGATGCCGTTCTTCCGGCAGAGGGCGGAGAAGCCTTCGGTGCCCACGTAATCGCGAACGGTTTCGTCATTGAGGTCACGGCGCCAATCAATGTGAACGGCCCCCGGAATGTGCCCGGTGTCATACAGCAGAAGGTCTTCATTGCTTTCCACGATCCTGATGTCGGAGTCGGTGAGATGGGCGGCAAGCCAATCGGTGTCCACAAGGGCGTCGGGATGGGCGTAGGCAGAAAATTTCGGATTCATTCAAGGAGGCGTCAGGGTGATAAACGCGGAGGTCAAAGTGCGCGGACTGGGGCGGATCGCAAGCAGAGCTTTGTGGAGCCTTAGCCTTCCGCCTCGTTGATGAAAGCCGCCAAATCAGCGGTCAGCGGGGCTTCCCATCGACGCACGCCCTCAGGTGTCTCCAGTTCCAGCCGATGCGAGTGCAGCGCTTGTCGCTTCAGGATCAGCCGCGCTTCCAAAGCAGCCGTCCAGCCCGTGTCCATGAACTCCAGATAGCAGGCTTCCTCTGGGCCATAGAGCTTATCTCCGACCACGGGATGTCCTAGGTGCGCCAGATGAACGCGAAGCTGGTGCATCCGACCGGTATGCGGCTTCGCTTCGATGATGGCGAACGGTTGTCCACGTCGGATAAAGCGACGCAGCACGCGGAAATCGCTTTGACAGGGAACGCCTTGTTCATGGCACATCTGCTTCACCCAGATCGGGCCTTCCATGATCTCGCCCGCCCGTAAAATGGGCTGCTCACAGCCTTGTTCATTCCACTCCGGTGAACCGTGAACGATGGCCAGATAACTCTTGCTCACCTGCCGACGCATCATCGCTTTGCCAAACAGACGCGCGGTCGCGGAGTTCTTCGCGATGAGGACCAAGCCGCTTGTCTCACGATCAAGACGATTGATGATAGAGACTTGCCCACCGTTCGCGATCTCAAAGGCGAGCAAGTGCCGCAGTCCATCCCAGAGAGTCACGCCCTGATCCGCAGGCTTGGACGGGTGAATCTGGAGCGGCGCAGGCTTGTTCACCACCAGCCAGTCGTCCGTCTCCTCGATAACATCGAAGTCAAAATGGCTGGAGATGGCCTTAGGCATGAGGTTGGAACGAGGCGGAAACCTCCCACAGCTTACACCAAGCCCCGACGCAAATCATAGCTGGATCGAGAGCCGAAATTCTCCCCCATACGAAGCCACCAACTGGCCGCGCAGGCATCCCGCAGCCAGAGCATTTTCTCATGCGGCTTCTTCCCGCGATTGCTGACGAGCGGATGCACCAGGCCGCAGATGAGGCCGACTCGAATCCACTTGGAGCGGAGCATCCGATGACGGAAGCGGCTCAGTTTATCCAAGGCTTCACGGTCAGTTTTTGACTGCTCATAGTCGCCCTTCATCTCTTCCATCAGCCTACTGATAGCGCCCGTGGCACTCAGCGGTTCAGAACCCTGATAGGCTCCAGCCAGATAGCGGTTCGGGAACTCATCCAACTCTGCGCCTTCGAGGCTGTTCACTAGCGCTTCCAAGTCCTGCTCGGTCGCCTTCGCGGCCAGTTGCGCCAGCGCGACCTGCATCAATCCGCCGTGGAAACTGGAGATGTTATCCCAGGAACTGCGCACGAAGCCATAGAAGCGTTTGCGCATTTCCGGCTGCTTCAGAAGAGTGGCGGCATTCTCCCGATAAAGATCGAGATGCATCCGCACCATCTCCCGGATCAAGGGTTCAGGCCGCGTGGAAATGGTGTTGCTGCCATGCACGCGGTATTCCATGAGCATCGCAGGGATGACGGAAAGCTGCTGCTCCAGCATGGCCGTGGCGAGGAAGAAGTAGTCGTGATTGAACCGATAAGGCCGGAAGGGATTCGCCTTGAGATAGCTCGCACGGACGAAGACATTAGTCGTGGTGGCCACGAAATTAGCCTGCCCCAACCACTCAGGAATGCCAATGCCGTCCTGTTTACCCAAGGACCACGCGCCGTGAAACCAGCGTGACCGCGGCGCATCTGGCGGGATGACTTTCCCTTCTCCGTCAATGACTTGCAGGCTGCTGACAAAGACCGCTTTGCCCGGCTGCTGCTGCGCAGCGGAGAGGCAGCTTTCCAGCCTCTCCGGCAGATAGCGGTCGTCCGAATTCAGGATGCTGATCCAGTCACAGTCCTGAGACGCGAGCCCGACCAGCGTATTGATCGTATTGTGCGCGCCTTGATTTTCCTGGGTGTAAACCTCCACGCCGCGACTGGCGAACGTCTGAAGAACCGCCACGGAATTATCTTTGGAGCCATCATCTATGACGATGATCCGATCCGCTTTCCGCGTCTGATTCAAGACAGACTCTATCGCTGCGCCGACATACGAGGCGTGGTTATAGACTGGGATGATGACGGCGATTCGATCAGACATGAAGGCTTTGCAGGATTTTCTGAAACCAATCCTGTTCCCAAGTGCGGCCATCCCCAAGCGGCGGCGCTGCGCGTAATTTCACGCGCAATGGCCCAAGGCGGAGCACTCGATGTAGGGTTGGTTTTTTGAGGCTTGAACACTGTTCTAGCGCACAACATGCCATCTGTGCAAGTTTTTCGTCAGCCACACAGAATAAATCCAGCTCAGGGACAATCTTCGCCAGCGCTTTTCTGCTCAGTTGCGGAGCCTCTTCTATGGCCGCACTGATGCTCAAACCGATCAGTTTCTTAATCATCCAAACGCAAACCACCGCGTCTGAACGGTAGGCATGGACGTGCTTCACACCCCGACGCGGCAGCACATCCGCCAGATAAACAGCATGTCTCGCCTGACGGTAGAATTCTTCTCCGGTCAAGGCATCGCCGATGAGGCCCCGCAGCTTCTCCAACTGAAAACGCCAGGCGGATCGGCGCAGCCAGAGGCTCTCGATGACCGCCGCATCTGGCAGCATTTCCAGCGAGCTTAATGACACGGTTGACCTTGCTGTAAGCAAGCGAAGGCGCTCATCCTTCGGCAGGTCTTCCCTGTTCAGCTCAGGACTGTTTCCATCACCGAAATAGTAAACCACGGGCGGCTCAAGCCTTACGGAATAAGGCGCAGCGCCTAGAGCGCTCCTAAAGCGATTCCCGAGTTCACCCGCTGTGACCGCTAGGGCAAACAGCGACTCTGCACGCTTGCGGCCTGCTTCACCGAGGGCTTTGTGTTGTGCCGGATCAGCCGCGAGTTGGGCTATGGCCATCGCCATCGCTTCGGCATCGCCCGGCTCCACAAGCAGTCCCGTTTCACCATGCGCAACCATCTCGGGAATCCCTGCGAGAGTCGTGCTGACGACGGGCAAACGACAGGCCATCGCCTCCGTGATGACCGTGGGAAGAATGTCTGATGCGCCTTTGCGATCCACGATGCTGGGCAGAACGAAGAGGTTCGCTGCCGCCAGTTCGCGCTTGATCTGCTCCTGACTGCGCACGCCGAGAAGCTGCACTTCCGGCGTCAGTCCCGCCTTCATGATCTGCTGCTCCAGCTCCTCACGCATTGGCCCTTCGCCAATGATCCGCGCTTCGATCTCAAGGCCCCGCGCCTTCAACAAGGCGACTGCTTGGATGAGCCAGTGGAAGCCTTTGAACTCGATCAAGCGACCGACGCTAACTAGGCGAAGTTTCCCTCCGCGCGCAGGCTCCGCGACAGGGAAATCATTGAGCTCAATGCCGTTGTAGATGCGGTGAATCTTTGCGGAATTCTCAGGGCAAACCTTCGCCAACAGCTCACGGGAGAAGTCACTCACCGCCACCGTGAACTCCGCTTCGCGCACCATCTCACGCAACAAGTCATCGCTGCCCAGATCAATCATGAAGTCCTGCGCATGAGCGGTGAAGCTGAATGTGAACCCCAGTTTTTTCAGGAACAGCGCCGTGTGCGTGGCGCGATTCGCGAAGTGGACATGCACATGCTGCACGCCCAGTTTCTTCAGGATCGGCGCAAAGTGCCATGCGTTGCGCGCGCGGACGTAGGACTTGAAAGAAGGGCCATACTTCGCCTCATGCTCGGCGATGAGCGGCCCCAGCTTCTCCGCGAACGCGGGCTCCTTGGCCTTCGCCTCCAGAGCCTCCTCAGACGACGGATAATGAATCTCCGCCTTGAGCCGATCCAACCGCTCATGCCGAAACGAATCCGGCGGGGCATTGAGTGAGACCACTTCCAAATCAAATCCCATGCCTTCCAAAGCCAGCATCTCAGAATCGCAAAACGTCTGCGAGACGACGGGATAGCGGCTGTAAAGGTAGGCGATGCGGGGCATGTTTCGAGGTTGAAGGTTCAAGGGTTCAGGTTCAAGGAATACTTAACCTCGCCAATGAGGAGTCACCTTGACCTTGAACCCTTGAACCTTCAACCTTGAACCTTACCCCCACTATCACCACGCATGAGGAAGTCATGTTCTTCGACACCGACTGCGGTGGCGTCGTCCATAACATCGCCTACCTGCGCATGATCGAAACCGCCCGCACCCGACTGGCGGCCACGCTTGGCCTGAGCTTAAAACAAATGGCGGAGACCCAACTCTTCGCGGTCGTGCTGCGGACGGAGATCGACTACCGCAAGTCCGCGAAGCTGGCCGACGAACTGGTCATCCACGGGAAGCTGGAAAGCATCGAGCGCGTGCGCTTCTGGTGCAGTTTTGAGATGCGTCGGAAATCAGATGATCTCCTGCTCATCACCTGCCGTCAGTCCTTGGCGCTGGTGCAGATGCCTCAAGGGCGACCCGTCCGTCTGCCGGAAGATTGGCTGGATAAGTATGCGCATCTCTTGCTGAAAAGTCCAAAGTCTAAGGTCTAAGGTCTTCTCTGACCAGACCTTAGACTTTAGACCTCCCTCCGATGCCCCACCCTGCCCTGCTCCGACTCGCTGAAACTGAGGTCGAACACGCCTTGACCCAACTCCCGCCTTCCCTGCAAGAGGCCGCTGCTGAATGCACGGTCCAATACGAAGACTTTGCCGAGGCCATCGAGGCTGATGGTGATTTAGACGAAGATGTCCTCGGTCTCTTTGAAGGCAATGATCGCCTTGATCCCCTGCCCGAATCATCCTATGAAATGCCGCGTATCCGACTCTTCCTCGACAGTCTCTGGGCCTATGTGGAAGCGGATGAACAGGCTTTCCGACAAGAAGTGCGCGTGACCTATCTGCATGAACTCGGTCACTATCTCGGCTGGGATGAGGACGAGATCGAAGCCCACGGTCTGGGCTGAAGTCGGACTTACTTCGTCACATAGACGGGCATTCCGACGTAGGCGTTCTCAAAGAACTTCGGCACGATATTGCGATCCATGCGAATGCAACCGTGACTCGCCGGGTAGCCTGGCAGGAAGCCCTGATGCATCCCGACGCCGTCATTAGTCAGACGCATGAACCACGGCATCGGCGCTGGCATATAGCGGCAACCGGCAGGCACGGGGGTTTTCGGAGTCGCGTCTTCATTGACCATCTTTCCCTGCATGTCCTCGATCCATCCATAGCTGGAGGAATGGTGATCGAGTTCCTTTTGAATGACCTTGTAGGAGCCGCCCGGCGTGATCCGCCCTTCCTTGCCCGTAGAGATCGCCGCTACACCGATGACACGATCACCCCGGTAGAACTGCGCGATCTGTCGGTTCAAGTCCACCACCACATGCGCCGGGCCAGTGCTACCGTCATCATCCCAGTAGGAAACGTGTTCAGCGACGCCCAGTTGCTGCGGCGCGATGGGCACTGCACCGCCGAGTCCCGCAAGGTAATCACTGCCTGCCTGTTGTGAGGTTTGACAGGACACGAGAAACAATGATGCGAGGGCAGCAAATAGGAGCGAGATTTTCATAAGCATGAATGGGCAGCGCTACCTTGATGCCACGGATTAGGAATCATTCAAACAAAATGCAGATGGGTGTCTTTACGAGGAAGCTAGAGGGTATCCCAGCTCTTCCAACAGGGAACCTGCGACGCTTTCAAATTCTGCGATCTCTGCGGAAGTAATTCTTAGCCGCCACTGCCCTACCAGATTGACATCGACAGGCCTGGCCGAATTATGCCAAATGTTACGTCGTGCCGCTTTGGTCAGAATTATTTCTCCAGAGGGACTCACACGTCCTTCATGCTCTAGTAATCGGCGCTCGGCTCTCTCTTCATGATGGAGCATTGCTTTGTTGAAGGGTAACTCTAAAAACGAGCATACAGCACGAAGAACGGGTTCAGGATTGCTGACCAACTGCTCATAGCGCACCTCCATGCAGCCTCCCAGATAAGCAGCAGAACGTCGCCCCGCTTCCACAATGCTCATCCAATATCTGGCCTGATCTGTCATCGTCGGCCCCGGCGAGAAAGGCTGAGCTCGCAGTGATAGAGCCGCGTCACGTCCATCACGAATAATGTGAATGAATTTGGACTCAGGAATGAGGGCGCGAATCGAGTCCATGTGAAGCGCATAGTCCGGAGTCTTATCACCCCAGCGCGGCTTTTTTTCCTTGGAGGCATAAAGCTTGTAAAAACACCGCACTCCCTCTGCGGCAGTGAGTGGATTGAGACGGCTCATGGCTGTTTTCAGAGCCTCGCGCGCGAGATGAAAATCAGACCATACTGGGGCGTGAACAGACGGATAAGTGGTGATCCATTCCACCATCTTCTCCACGGTGCAGGTGGTCTGCGTCTGTTTCTTGATTTCTCTCAAAAAAGCTGTCTCCGGCGGGATAGCTAGGAGGGGATGAGAATCCAGCATGATCCGCAGGAGTGTGGTTCCTGAGCGTGGTGATCCAACAATGAAAGGTGCTGGAGGCGGAGCTTTTGCGCCTTTATTTCCAAGCTTTAAACGAAACCAGAACTTCTGCCATGCCGACGGTTTCTCCACTTTATTGGAACTCAGTTTAGTTTTCAATCCAGCGGCCTTGGCTTTGTATTTCTTGGATTCAGCACGGTAACGCTCCGCTCGCTCGCGTTGTTTGATTGATTGAGCATTTAGCTCAGCGAGTCCCTGATGCAGATGTCCGACCGTTTCTTGATAACTCTTGACGGCCCGTTCTTGATTTGTGATGACCTGCTCTTGGTTCTGGATGGCTCGCTCTTGGTCGTGCAACCTCTGCCGATAGTGTTCGCAAGCTTGATGGTGGTTCCACATGCGAGCGAATTCATCCAATAATGCGGATGTCACGCTGTAGGCTTGGTTAGGATTGATAACGAACCGTGTTCTCGCGGGCAACTCTTCATAAAGCTCTCGGAATTTCTCCACCATGCCGTCAAGTGAACAAGTGCGTCGCACCAGTTCCTGAACATGGCCCGCGCTGACTGCTGAGAAGCGTTTCACCTGCTCTTCCAGAAAATCCTGATCCAGGTCTGGACGAAGCAGGCTAAAGCCAAAGTTACGCTTTTTGAACTCGGCGAAATTCTCTGGCGTCACCATCTCACCCACACCTTCAGAACCAATGAGGATGACCGCACAGCCAACGGCCATCGCTTCCAAAGCACAGCGCGCCTTGCCAAACACCAGGTCATAGCGCGGTAGCCAGTTCTGAGGATCGGTCACAATTTTCCCCGCTGCTGGGCCTAGTTCATCAAATGCAATCCCCAGTCTTGCACACACCCTGCGGGCCGTTTTCACATGTTCGTCATTGACTGCGTAACTCGTGAATATGGCAGCTTTCAACGGCCTCGCTGGTAGCGGGCCGCGCGGCAGGAGCAGAGCTGTATCTACGCTATTGTGAATGACATCGATCTGATCTGGAGTCAGGCCCGTCTCACCCATGATTCGAGCACAACAGGCATCATCCACGGCGACGACCGCAGACCAGCGTGAGCCCTCAGGCACGGTATCGTGCCAGCTTTTCGCATCATGAACCATGAAGAGTGCTGGTATGTCAGGAAACTTTTCAATGAGCCCCTTGGATTCAACTGTATGCTGGCAATGCAGCACATCTGGCTTCATCGTGATATGCTCCAAGTGCTGCCACACTGGAATGCCCATTCTTCGGAACTCCTCTGCGAAAGCCCCCGGGCGGGGCGTGTAGATACCGCAATCACAGCCCTGCGCTTTCAAACCTCGCGCGAGATCCCATAGAAAGGTCTCCGTTCCAGAACGGGTGCTCAGACAGAAATTACTGAACAGTATCTTTTGCATCATAAAGCCTCAGCCTTTCTTTCCGCTACAGGCATCAGGTATCTTCACAAGCAAGAGCAACATGGGTAAATCTCTAAAGCGAACTACAAGTCAGGTAAACCGTTTTTCTGCTGGAGTTAGAGAGCAACAAAGCTAATTAATCAGGATGCAAGATTCTCATTCCCAACGACTCTTCACGCACATTAACTGATGTCGTTGGGGCCATGGTCGCTTCAAGAAATGAAATCAAAATCATAGCCTGTTCGCCAAGTTATTCATAAGCTTGTCCAAAGACCCAATGTCTCATATCGCTTCCATTCTTCCACGCGCAGGGTCTGGAAATACAGCCCTTGTCGTCGCTCATCCGGGTCATGAACTCCGGGTTCACCATTGGTTGGAGACACTATGTCCCCTTTATTTCTGCCTGACAGATGGATCGGGTAGCGTCGGCAAGTCCCGCATGGATTCGACCACAAAAGTCCTGCAGCACGTCGGCTCCAGACCAGGAACAATCTACGGCCGATTCACTGATCGGGAAGTGTATCAGCTTTTGTTGGAAGGACGACATGAGGTCTTTGTGAACCTACTGGATGAACTGGCCAACAGTTTGATCACCCATGATATTTCCGTCGTTGCTGGGGATGCCCCCGAAGGAGCGTCTCCAACTCATGATCTGTGCCGATATTTGATAGATGCATCCCTTTCTGCGATCAAAATCTCAACAGGGAGGCGGATTACCAATTACGAATTCGTGCTAGACAGTCCTCCCGACGACTGCCCACCCGATCTGCGAAGCGAGGCGATCTGGTTGCAACTGGACGAAGCAGCGCTCGATCGTAAGCTGCAGGCGGCACTGGGCTATTCCGAACTGAGAGGTGAAACCGAGGAAGCGCTGAAGTATTACGGTAAGAATGCCTTCGCATTGGAATGTCTCCGCCCTTCGACAGCATCCGCCGCCATATTGAAATTCGAGCATGAAGCTCCAGCCTACGAACGCTACGGCAAAGAAGGTGTCGAACGCCATGGCAAAACATTCGGCAAATATGAGGAGGTGATCACCTTTCAGAAGCATTTGAAACCGATGATTCAGGCCATCAATGAAGCCGCCTGTAATTTCATTCCAGCAAATGAAATCCCTGATGCCCGATGAAAAACCTGCCAGTGCGAGCTCTGTGCGATGGCTCGCAGAGCTTTGTGGCGTAGCGGAAGCCTCGGCGCCGCTGCCTCGCCTTGCCAGCGAGATGTTGGCAGATTCAGAATGCACAGCGCCAACACGGGACTACATCGCCAGATGGATGAGGAATCCAGACGCAGGCAGCACGTTTGAATCCAGAACATCACTTCTTCATGAACTGCCAGATGAAGCAGCCATCTCCTTGCTGGTGCAGCGGGGTTACGACGGCCTGATCTATCCCACGGAAGACGGTATTGCTGGTCATGTATTCTTTCAACGCCACGACAGTGAAGTGAATGCCTTTTCAGTTGCGGTGACAGAATGTTTTCGCGGTGGAAGATGGTGGGCCACCTTCTCTCTGGATTTCGTTGCCTTTGCGGCTTCAGCATCCTGCAACCGACGGGCCAGCGTGGGAACCGGGAAAAATCATGTCGCTCGACTGCTCGTCAAATTAATGCAGCCACACGCCTCTTCAATTGGCTGGAAGGTGAACGACAATGGCTGGATCGATTTTGTAAAATAGCCATCAGTAGATGTCTGCGTGACCAGAGGACACTCCGCAGGCTTGTAAGTAGCCGTCGCGCCCATTTGCGCATGACAGACGAATGACTACCATACGCCTTCCCCATGTCTTCCCGCAAACCGAAAGCCCGCCCGCACACTGACGCCTTCATCCACATCAAGGGCGCACGTCAGAACAATCTGAAGGGCTTCGATCTCGACCTGCCACTGGGGAAGCAGAACGTCATCACGGGGCCGAGCGGCAGCGGTAAATCATCGCTCGCGTTCGATACCATCTACGCCGAAGGCCAGCGCCGTTATGTGGAGACGTTCTCGCCATACACACGGCAGTTCTTCGAACGCATGGACAAGCCGAAGGTGGACGCCATCCTCGGCATTCCACCGGCCATCGCCATTGAACAGGCGAACAATATCCGCACCACGCGCAGCACCGTGGGCACCATCACGGAGATCAATGATTACCTAAAGATGCTCTTCCCGCGCCTCGCGGAAGGAGCTTGCCCAGAGTGCCATCGCCCAGTGCGACCTGAGACGCCGGAGAGCATCCAGCGCACGCTCTTCACAGAACATGCAGGCCAAACCGCGCTCATCCTCTTCGGCGTTCCCGTGCCCGCAGAATCAGCCACGGAAGACTTTTTCACCTTTCTCCAATCCCAAGGCTACGTCCGCGTTCTGCTCTTTGGCGACATCCTCCGCACGGATGACGTCGCCTCAATGAAAGGCCGCAGGCTGCCCGCCATCGTGCATGTCATTCAAGACCGCATCACGCTGGACGATGCGAACAAAGGCCGAGTCAGCGAAGCCATCGAAGCCGCCCTCAGATTCGGCAAAGGAACGATGAGCGTCTCTCTCATCCAATCCGCAATCCGTAATCCGCCTACGAAGTCCCAAAGGGAATCCGCAATCCAGTCGTTTTCGACTGACTGGCGTTGCGCAGACTGCGACATCAAATTGCCCGCGCCCACGCCCGGTTTGTTCAGCTTCAACAACCCCATCGGTGCCTGTTCCACCTGCCGGGGCTTTGGTCGCACACTCGGTCTTGATCTGACCAAGGCCATGCCAGATGAGTCCTTGAGCATCAGCGAAGGCTTGGTAAAAGCCTTCAGCGGTGAGTCGTATCAGGACTGCCAGAAAGACCTTCTCAAATGCGCCAAGGCTCGCGGCATCGACATTAATAAGCCTTTCGACGAATTCAGCGCGGCTGATAAAAAGTGGCTCCTCGAAGGCACGGGCGCTGACCCTGAACAAGCCTACAACGACGGCGAATGGTATGGCGTGCGCGGCTTCTTCAAGTGGCAGGAATCAAGGGCTTACAAGATGCACGTCCGCGTCTTCCTGAGCCGCTACCGCGCTTACACAACGTGTGGCGAGTGCCACGGCGGACGCTTGAAGAAAGAGGCGTTTCACTACCGGATCGCAGGCCAGACTCTGGCGGATTTATGGGCCACGCCCGTGAGTGATCTCCTGCCCTTCATGCAATCATGGACCATCAGCGCGGCGGATAAAGCCGCGAAGATGCTGCGGGATGAGATCGCGTCCCGACTCAGCTACCTGGAGCGCGCCGGTTTGGGCTACTTGAACTTGGACCGCCAAACCCGCACGCTGAGTGGCGGCGAGCTGCAACGCGTGAACCTCACGACGTGCCTCGGTGCCTCGCTCGTGAACACCTTGTTCGTGCTGGATGAACCGAGCATCGGCCTGCATCCGCGCGACATCGGGCGGCTCATCGGCGTCATGGAAGGATTGAGGGACAAAGGCAACACGCTGCTAGTCGTCGAGCATGAAGAAGCCGTCATGCGCGCCGCAGATAACCTCGTTGAGATCGGCCCTGGCCGTGGCGATAAGGGCGGTGACCTCGTCTTCAATGGAACGCTCAAGGAGCTCCAAAACCAAGTGGAAGGGGTTTCCAAGTTCGACAGCTTAACGGGCGATTACCTCTTCGGTCGCAAGAGCATTCCCCTGCCGAAGAAGCGTCGTAGCCCTAAGCGCGGCCAGGCCCTGCGCATCATTGGCGCGAAGCAGCACAACCTCAAAAACCTCAACGTGGAGATTCCCCTCGGCCTGCTGTGTTGCGTCACCGGCGTCAGCGGCAGCGGCAAGAGCACGCTGATTCACGATGTCCTTTACCGCAATCTTCTCCGCCAACGCGGCGAGTCCATTGAAGATGAACCCGGCCGTGTGAAGTCCATCGAGGGCGGGGATAAAGTCGGGGCCGTGGTCATGGTGGATCAGAGTCCGCTGGCCCGCACACCGCGCAGCACACCCGCCGTTTATGTGGGAGCCTTTGATCACATTCGCGCCTTGTTTGCGGAGACTGAAGACGCTAAGACCGAAGGCATCACCGCCGGCTTCTTCAGCTTCAACAGCGGGGATGGACGCTGCGAGCGCTGCTGGGGAAACGGCTATGAAAAGATCGAGATGCAGTTCCTCAGTGATCTCTATGTGACCTGCCCCGAGTGTGAAGGGAAGCGCTATCAAGCCCACGCCCTGCGCATGAAGTTGAATCATAAGAATATCCATGAGGTGCTCAGCATGACGCTGGAAGATGCCTCAGATTTCTTTGCGGAGATCGGCAGTGGTCAAGGCGCTCCGCCCACTCAACGCAAAGCCCGCGAAGTCGTCCGCTGTCTAAAGCTTCTCTGCGAAGCAGGCCTCGGCTACTTGCGGCTTGGCCAACCGCTGAACACGCTCTCCGGCGGTGAAGCGCAGCGCTTAAAGCTCATCGGCCATCTGCTCGAACCGCCCGCAACCGAAAAGAAGACGCTCTTCCTGCTCGATGAACCAACGACCGGGCTGCACTTCGACGACATCGCCTTGCTCTTAAAGCTGCTGCAACGCCTCGCGGATGAAGGCCACAGCATCCTCGTGATCGAGCACAATACCGAAGTCATCAAATGCGCGGACTGGGTGATTGACCTTGGCCCCGAAGCAGGCGCAGCGGGTGGGGAGTTGGTTGTTTCTGGGACACCGGAACAAGTCGCTGAGTGTTCGGCATCATGGACGGGGAAGTATCTGAGCACAGTTTTCAGTGTTCAGGTTTCAGGTTTTAGCAATTCTGAAAACCCCTCCATTGCCGAGCAACCAAGTGTCTATGGCACCACAAGACTGGCACTAGCTGAAACCCGAAACCTGAAACCTGAAAACTCTTCCTGCATCAGCATCCACGGCGCGCGCGAGCACAACCTGAAGAACTTCAATCTCGACATCCCGCGTGATCAACTCGTCGTCGTCACGGGCTTGAGCGGCTCTGGCAAATCATCGCTCGCCTTCGACCTCGTCTTCGCGGAAGGCCAGCGGCGCTTTCTGGACAGCATGTCCGTCTATGCGCGGACGTTTGTTGAGCAGATGGAGAAGCCGGATGTGGACTTGATCACCGGGGTTCCGCCGACCGTGGCCATTGAGCAACGAGTCTCACGCGGCAGTGGCAAGAGCACCGTCGCTACGATCACGGAAGTCTATCATTTCCTGCGATTGCTGTTCGCGAAAGTCGGCACGCAATACTGCCCGAACTGCAATGTCGCGGTTGAAAAACAAAGCGTCAGCGCCGTGCTAAAGACCGTCGAAGAACTGGCGAAGAAGTCGCTCGTTCACATCATGGCTCCGCTCGTGAAGGCCCGTAAAGGCTTCCATACGGAGGTGGCAGAGTTTGCCCGGAAGCAGGGCCTTGAGACGCTGCTCGTGGATGGTGTCTTCAAGGACACGGCGAACTTCACACGGCTGGAACGCTTCAAGGAGCACAACATTGATGCGGTCATCGCGCACACCGAACGCGGCATGAGCGCGACCGCCTTGCGACCACTCATCGAGAAGGCGCTCAAGATGGGCAAAGGCACGCTAAAGCTGCGGCTGCCGGACAAATCCATTCAGGTGCTCAACACGGAGATGAGCTGCCCGCAGTGCGCCATGTCCTTTGAAGAACTCGATCCGCGCTTGTTCTCCTTCAACAGCCCACATGGTTGGTGCAAAGAGTGCCGTGGCTTCGGAATGATCGTTCCGAACAAGGTCGCGGCGGAACGTCGCGATGACATCTCCCTGCTCGAAGCAGAGATGGAAGAAGAGCGTAAATTCGCCAGCGAAGATCACGATTGGGTGACCTGCACCTCCTGTCACGGCAGCCGCATTAACCCCATCGCCCGCGCCGTTCAGGTCAAAGACGTGCGGCTTGAGCAGATCGTCTCCCTGTCCGCTGAGCGCGGCGGTGAGAGCGTCGCTCAGTTGAAGTTCACCGGCACTCAAGGCGAGATCGCTCGGGACATTCTAAAGGAGATAGAACAACGCCTTCGCTTCATGCGTGAAGTCGGTCTCGGCTATCTTCAGCTCAACCGAAGCGCTGACACCCTGAGTGGCGGCGAGGCCCAGCGCATCAGGCTTGCCAGCCAGCTTGGCTCGAACTTGCGCGGCGTTTTGTATGTGCTTGATGAACCGACCATCGGCCTTCATCCGCGCGATAACGTGGCACTGCTGGATACGCTCATCGCCCTGCGTGATAAGGGGAACTCGCTGCTCGTCGTCGAGCATGATGAAGAGACCATGCGGCGCGCGGACACCGTCATTGATCTCGGTCCCGGCGCAGGCCGTTTCGGCGGTGAAGTCATCGCGATGGGAACCATCAAAGAGATTCAGAAAAACAAGGCCAGCGTCACCGGCAAAGCCCTCCGCGAGGTGATGAAGCATCCGCTGCGGGGTAAGCGACGCGCCTTACCGAAGAAGACCGCGAAGGCCGACTGGCTGCGGGTGGAAGGAGCGAGCGCGAACAATCTGAAGAACGTGAACGTCGGCATTCCGCTCGGTCGTTTGACCATTCTCACGGGCGTAAGCGGCAGCGGTAAAAGCTCCCTCGTGCGCGCCGTCCTCTTCCCTGCTGTCAAAGAAGCTATCGCGAAGCCGAATAATCCAAAATCCAAAACTCAAAATCCAAAATTGTATTCTGCTCTCTTGGGAGCAGAGAATATCGCGGCGGTTTACGAGGTTGATCAGTCGCCCATCGGTAAGAGTTCGCGCTCGTGTCCGGCGACTTATGTCGGCATCCTCGATGACATCCGTAAGCTCTTCGCCCAACTCCCCGCTGCCCGTGCGCGGGGCTTTGATGCGGGCCGCTTCTCCTTTAACACCGAAGGCGGACGCTGCGAAACTTGTCAGGGCAATGGCGAGATCAAAGTGGAGATGAACTTCCTGCCGACCACGCGCGTGCATTGCGAAGTCTGCCAAGGACTGCGCTTCAACGCGCCGACGATGGAGATCGAATACAACGGGCACAACATCGGTCAGGTCTTGAAGATGAGCATCGCGGAAGCGGCGGAGTTCTTCGCCAGTGTGCCGCGCATTTCCCGCACGCTGAAACTGCTGGATGACACCGGCTTGGGTTATCTCCAGCTCGGTCAGCCCAGCCCCACGCTCAGCGGCGGCGAGGCCCAGCGCCTCAAGCTCGTCACTGAACTCAGCGCCGGCCAGGGCCGCACAGTCACCGAGAAGATGAAGGGATTAAAGACGAACAAGCGCAATCTCTACCTCATCGAAGAGCCGACCATCGGCCTTCATGCGAACGATGTGCGCCGCCTGATTGATGTGCTGCATCGCCTCGTGGATGAAGGCCATACGGTCGTCGTCATCGAGCATGAACTGAACGTCATCGCAGAGGCGGATTACCTCATCGACATCGGCCCCGAGGCCGGTGAGCGCGGCGGCGAAGTCGTGGCGAGTGGCACACCGGAGGAAGTGGCGAAGAGCACGAAGAGCCGGACCGGGCCGTTCCTGAAGGCGATGCTTTAGGGTGTTTTAAAACCTAATGTGGTGCCTGGGCGACGCCCTGGGAGCGCTGCCGTCCCGGCGGCGTTTCTTC
>JANYJH010000167.1 GCA_025361865.1 Phragmitibacter sp. | reverse complement strand
GAAGAAACGCGGTGTGAAGGAGCAGCGTGACTTCGCCATCCTCACCGCCGAGATCAGCAAGGCCACCTTCGGCATGACCCCGACCGAATACAAAGCCCACAAGTCCCTCACCAACCCGAAGGACAACCTCCGCGACCACATGACCGATCTGGAGCTGATCTTCACGATGTTAGGCGAAGCCTCCACCACCGAGATCGCCAAGAAACGAGACGCCCAAGGCTTCCAGCCAAACAAAACCGCCGCCCAAGCCGGAGGCACCGTCGCAGGCAACGCCCGTAAAGAACTTGAAGTTCAGAGCGGCACAAAAGTCTCCACCCCCGCCAACTTCAAAGCCCTCACTCAGGGCGAGACCAAGGCACTGCGCCGTCGCAAACCCAAAGCTAATTGACCCGCCCCATGTCCGAAGACTTCACAGCTTTCTTTTCCCAGGCCACCGGCAAATCTGCGCCTTACGCCTACCAGCAACGCCTTGCAGAGGAACCCTGTATCAGTCGCCTGATCAGCGTCCCTACGGGTTTAGGCAAGACTGCGGCCGTGATTCTCTCCTGGCTTTGGAATCGTGTTCATCTCAAGTCGGACAAATGGCCCCGCCGTCTCGTTTATTGCCTGCCGATGAGGACGCTGGTGGAGCAGACTCGTGATGAAGCTCGAAGCTGGATTGATCGCCTAGCAGAGGCAAAGTTACTCTCTGGCAAAAAGCCTCGAATCGTTATTCTGATGGGCGGCGAGGAACTTGAAAACGAAGCCAAGGATTGGGATCTTTATCCCGAGGACGATGCCATCCTCATCGGCACGCAGGACATGCTTTTATCCCGCGGTTTAAATCGCGGCTACGGCATGAGCCGCTACCGCTGGCCCATGCACTTCGGGATGTTGAACAACGATTGTCTCTGGGTGTTGGACGAAACACAGTTGATGGGTGTCAGCGTCGAGACCAGCGCGCAGTTAGATGGTTTTCGCCATCTCGCAAGCTGGCTGCGACAGGGGCCTTGTCCTACCTGGTGGATGAGCGCTACGCTGGAGGATTCGCGTCTTGCCACTGTGGATCATCCGACCCCTGAAGGGGGCTGGCCTCGCGTGACTTTAGATCAAATCGATCGCGAGGCCGTGAAACACCGTCTCGATGCCACGAAGCGGCTTCAACGCGCGAGCCTGATCTTGTCGAAGCAACTCAAGCCAGATCAGCACGCAAAGGAACTCGCGAAGCTCGTGCTGGAAAAGCATGTGCCGGAGCACCTCACTCTGGTAATCGTGAACCGTGTCGCGCGTGCTCAGGAGCTTTATCAGGCGCTTCAGAAGGCAGGCCGAAAAGAAGACCTCGCACTGGTGCATTCGCGCTTCCGCTCACCAGATCGGAAGAAGCATCAAGACCTGCTCATCAAAGGCGCGGGTGACCGCATTGTCATCGCCACGCAGGCCGTGGAGGCCGGTGTCGATGTCAGTGCTCGCGTGCTCATTACTGAACTCGCGCCGTGGTCGTCGCTCGTGCAGCGCTTCGGACGCTGTAATCGTGGTGGCGAGTTCAACCACGAAGGGGCGGACATACACTGGATCAATCTCGATTTCGAGAAGGATGACGATGTGGCTCCCTATACGTTGAAGGAGCTGGCGGACGCTCGCTCAGAGCTTGAAAAGCTGGAGGGTAGCAGCGTCAGCCCAAATGCGGTGAGCGCCGTTCAAGTCATTCCATCGCCAGTCATCCGACCCGTGATCCGGCGCAAAGACCTCATCGATCTCTTCGACACCACGCCTGACATCGCGGGCCACGATCTCGACATCTCGCGCTACATTCGCGAGGGCGATGACACAGATGTGCAGGTCTTCTGGCGTGATTTGAGCAAGTCTGATTTCCTCCCTCTCAGAGATACTCGGGAACCTATGCGGAATGAGTTATGCAGCGTCGCTGTCTGGCGTTTTCAAGCCTTCATTGAAAAATTGAACAAACAAAAGGATGATCGCGGAGCCTGGATATGGGATGGACTCCGAGACGAATGGCGGAGAGCTACCAAAGCCCATGTCGGAGCCGTTTATCTCTTGGATGGTCGGGCTGGCGGTTATGATGTTGAACTCGGCTGGACAGGAGAACTGGCAGTGCTCAAAAAACCAGCCGACTGGACTTCGGAACTTTCAACAGAGGGGAATAAAAGCTCAGATGCCCTGACCACGGACCCGCTCACTAGAATCGGTCAGCCGCTCTCGCTGTCTGCGCATACCAGTCATGTTCTCGGAAGCCTGAAGGACATCCTTCAATCGCTTGATCTCACTGACGTAAAACGTGAGCCATTGCTCACCGCAGCCCTTTGGCATGACGTTGGGAAGAGTCATCAAGACTTCCAAAAAATGCTCCTCACTGCCGCAGGTCTTGAGGCATCAGACGAGTATTTGGCGAAGTCCGGCACCAAGGGCGGCTCACTGCCGGAATGGCGGCGGCATTTCCGCCATGAGCTTGCCTCAGCGCTCGCTTGGCTGGCGAATCATGACGGCACGCCGGACGCTGATTTGACCGCTTACATCATCGCCGCACACCATGGAAAGGTGCGTCTCTCCATCCGCTCCATGCCAGAGGAAGCGCCGCCTTCAGGGCAAGCCAGCACCTTGATCGCGCGCGGCATTCTGGATGGTGACGAACTCCCAGCGCTTGCTTTCGAAGGGCTCACCATGCCCAAAACGATGCTGAGCCTCGACCTCATGCGCATGGGCAGGGACGACGAAGGGCGTCCTTCATGGCTCGCTCGGATGATTGCTCTTCGTGACCACTTTGGGCCATTCGCGCTCGCTTATCTTGAAACGCTGCTACGTGCTGCGGACATGCGCGCCTCGGCAGAGGAGGCTGCTAACTCACTCACGCTTGCCAACGCATGAACAGCCACATGGACATCGCGCAGCATCAACAATGCATTCAGCGTGCGCTGGAGCTGGGGCGCACCAATGATCCTGTCGCACTTCAGGAACTCACAGCGCTCATCCGCATGCCCTCCGCCGAGATACGACGTCTTGCGGCTTCAGCCATCGGTAAGCTGGCTGACTTCGGAGCCGATCCCGCCACAGCCATCGCCAGTCTGCTACCCATCGCCTTGCGTGACCCGCATCCTCAGGCTCAGCAATACGCCCTGAAAGCACTGAAATGCTACGGAGCCGCCGTTAGCGCTCATCTGCACGACCTCGATGACCTCGCCGTAAATCCGCGTGTGAAAGACTATGTGTGCAAGGCCGCCCACTCCGCTGCCACCGCCATCCGCGAGGCTGTCCGTCTCCAGGAGGCAGGCGCTCAACATCGCTGTCTCCGCTGTGGCAAGCTGGTAAGCCATAATGAACACACCCGCAGCCAGCAAGCTTTCCAGCGCACCTTTTGCGACTCATGTTTCGATGAAACCTATCTCGACCGTCGGAACTTCGACACCAAAGTAGAACTCAACAAAACCATCCAGGCCAAAGCAGGTGCGCTGGTCCAATCGGATGGTGAACGTCTCATCTCCGACTGGCTCACCGCGCATTACCTCGCCTATCGTTATGACGAGCGCTTCCGCATCCTCAGCGGCCACGCGATCCGCCCTGATTTCTACCTCCCCGAACTGGACATCTATGTCGAGTATTGGGGGATGGACACCGCCGACTACAAGATCGGCATGCTCAAGAAGCAGCAACTCTACCAGCAAGAAGGCAAGCGCCTCGTCTCTCTCTACCCCGCAGACAAGCCCAAGCTCGACACCCTCCTCCGCACGAAGCTCTCCTTCTTCGGCTACCACATCCCAGCACCAACACTAAACACGTTGGCGAACGACAGCGAGTCAGCCCACACCCATTCCTAGCCATGCCCACCCTCACCCTCTCCGGCTGCGCCCCCGTCCCCCTTGCGCACTATCTCAAAGCCCTCGGCATCCTCCGTCTCGTCAGCGAACAGAAGGACTCATCAGCCACTGGCCGCTGGCATCGCGATCAGTTCGTCCTGGAGTCTTCACTGGATCGCGAAGGACTGATAAAGTTCTTTTTGGAAGAGTATCGTCCAACGCCAGTCATGGCTCCGTGGAATGGCGGTAGCGGCTTCCATCCGAAGGACAACTCCAGAGCGCTCGAAGCGATTTGCGAATCTAAAGCGGCACGTCTTCAAAGCTACGCTTCCTCCATCCGAGCCGCCCAGACTGCTCTCAAAAGCATGAGCTTGGGAGAGAAGCCCACACCTGAGCAGAAGGCTGAGCTACTTCTCCTCTGTCGTAACGTTCTTCCAGAGGATGCCCTTCAGTGGTTGGATGCCGCCTATGTGATCACCGATGACGGAGCCAAGTATCCACCGCTGCTGGGCACTGGAGGCAACGACGGACGGTTAGAGTTCACGAACAACTTCATGCAACGCATCACCGAAGTCATGGCTCCAGAGACCGGAGCGCCATTGGAGGCGTCAGCCCAACGTCTCGCGGTTTCGCTGTTCGCAGATGTGGTTGCTACGCCGCTGGCGAAGGCCCCCGTCGGCCAGTTCCTGCCAGGAACAGCTGGTGGAGTTAACGCCACATCAGGTTTCGATGCCGCCTCCGCCGTCAATCATTGGGACTTCATTCTGATGATCGAAGGAGCACTGCTTTTTGCTTCAGCCAGCGTAAAGCGATTGGAGAGCGCTGACACAGGTGCGCTCGCTTATCCTTTTTGCGTGCGGCAGGCCGGAGTCGGTTATGCTAGCGCCGCAGATGCCGATGAATCCGCTTCTCGCGCGGAGATGTGGATGCCCATTTGGAGCCAACGCGCCGTCACACTGCCCGAGCTTGCCGCCATCTTCTCCGAAGGCCGCGCTCAGGTTGGTGGCAGGGCTGCGAAGAATGGCGTGGACTTCGCCCGCGCCGTCGTTGGCATGGGGGTGGATCGTGGGCTGGACGAGTTCCAGCGCTACGGTTTCCAGGTTCGCAATGGCCTGTCTTACTTTGCCACGCCGCTCACCCGCGTGACCGCCAGAAAAAACGCCAGCGTTGATCTGCTCAGCGACATCGATGCATGGCTCGACCGCTTCCGCCGAGCTGCCACCAAGGACACAGCTCCCGCCTCCACCCGCCGCGCCTTGAATAACCTTGAATCCCGCATTCTAGACCTCTGCGTCAGCAACACATCCGAGCGTCTCCTAGCCGTCTTCATCGCACTCGGGCAGTGTCAGAAGGCCGCTGCAAAGAGCCTGAAGTGGGCCAAGGAAAACTTTCTCCAGCCGCTCCACGGTCTCAGAAAAGCGTGGCTCAAGCACGGCTGGAATCAATCCATTGAGTTCCGGTTGGCCGCCTCGCTTGCCTCGATCAATGGCAAGTTTGGCAGGGAATGGCTACCCCTCCGCTGTCATCTCGAATCGGTGGACTCGTGGTTCGACAAGAAGAGCGAAGGCATTGCGTATCGCTGGTCTGACGTGGAGACGAACCATGTGCAGTGGAGTGAGGCTTCCCTGCCTGATGTGCTGAATGACATCCTCGCCCGCCGTCTCGTCTTGAACGAAGAGACGCAGAAGCGCTTCGAACTTTGGGCCAGCCTCGCTGACATCAAAGCGTTCATCGAAGGCGAGACTGATGATGCCCTACTCTCTGATTTACTCTGGAGCATGAGCCTCATCAACTGGCGCGAGAAAGCAGAGCCACTCATCGCTCCAAGGCAGCGCCAGCCCGTGTCGCCCACGCTTTACGCCGTGCTCAAGCTCTGCTACCCGCCTCAGCAAGACAAGCAACCTGAGGACATCCAAGCCGTGCCCGTCGTGCCAGGCATCCATCGTCACGCGGCCCAAGGCAACGGCACTCAAGCCGCTGCCATGGCCCTCCGCCGTCTCCGCGCCTCTGGCTACTCTCCCGCCATCCGCCAGCTTCCCGTTCTAGGCGACTACGCCATCCGAACTGCGGCCGCTTTGCTCTTCCCCATCTCCGACCAAACGCTCAAAGCCCTCTTCAAACAGACCACTCGTCCCGAGAAAGAAGCCGATCCCGTCACCGCCTGATTCAAACCATCAACTCCAACATCAAACACACATCCATGAACCTCGAAGCTCTCAAATCCGCTCCTCGTCTTCTCATCGAAGCCAAACTACAACCCATCGCTGGCACGCGCTTTCAGCCCACGGGCTTCCCTGACCTTGGCGCGGCGCAATACAAAGCCGCCAACGGTGACGACATGCTGCTGGTCGAATCCGCGCAAAGCATGGCCAACCGCCTCGAAACCGTATGCTGGGACTCCGTGACGAACGACTGGGTTTCGACGCTCAGCGGCTTGCCTTGCGTGGTCGTGAAGAACAAGGATGGCAAAGCGATCACCAACTCCGTCCTCGAAGCGCACCGCATCAACTCGCCCTACATTCTCGAAGGCAAGGACAAGACCTTCCTTAATACGCTCAAGACCGAGCTCGCCGTGGGCGATCTCGCAGCCGTCGATCTGAAGCTGCTCGCCAAGACGCTACTCAAGTATGACATCAACGCGCTGATTCATGGCGTATTCATCGCGAAGTCTGAAGTGGCAGGTGGGCGGATGCGCTTGCCGCGTGCTCTCACGGCTTTCATTGAGGCCTCCAACGTGAACACAGCCTCCAACGGCGGCGTGAAAAATGACGCACTGAATCCCAGCGGTGACGCCGCCAAAGGCTTCGGCAATGTGCCGTTCCATCGTGAGGAGTTCACTGGAAACATCACGGCTTATTTCGTCCTCGATCTCGCCTTGATTCGCGGTTTCGGCCTCGGCGACGATGTGGTGAATCTGCTCATCGCTATCTCGTTGCTCAAGATTCGCCGTTTCTTGAACGATGGACTGCGTCTGCGCACCGCGTGTGATCTTGAACTGATTGACGAACTCGTCATCAAGAAGCCGTCCGGTTACAGGGTGCCATCGCTGGATGAGATCGAGAAGAGCTTACCTGCTCTCATCAAGAAGGTCGCTGAGGCCAAAGCCTTCGCCGAACCCACCAAGACCTCCATCACCTTTGACGCCTGATCCCCATGACCGTCATCGAACTTCAGTTCCCTGCGGGCGGACGGCTTCATGCCACGCCTTGGGGACGCCATGTGAATGAGGGGGCTACGGAATGGCCCGTCTCGTCATGGCGCATTCAGCGCGCCTTGGTGGCCACTTGGTATCTCAAGGCTCGTGAGGACATCGACCAGAGCGTCATCGCTTCGCTGATGGATGCGCTGGCAGGTGAGGCTCCCGCTTTCGAGCTGCCGCCTGCCGTTCAGTCTCACACACGCCATTACATGCCCGGCCGAGGCACAGACAAGCCAAAGGTCTTCGACACATTCATCCAATCCAGCCGTCCGGTCCGCATTGCATGGAATGTCACACTTGATCCCGCTCAACGGAACGCCTTGAGTGTTTTGTGTGAGCGACTCGGCTACCTTGGTCGGGCAGAAAGCATCGTCGAAGCTTCACTCTCATCGGAAGACAGTGCCATCAATGCCAATGCGACACCGCTGGCAAAAGGAGAGGATGTGCCGCAAGGCTTTGAACTTGTTCGCGTGCTCTGTCCAGCCACACCAGACGATCATGCTGTCTGGCTGCGTAACTCAGGTGTCTTGCCTGAGGGGCCGGCTGGCGTCTCGCCTGATGAACCGCGACCAGCCGCGAAGAAGGCTACCAAAAAAGCAGCCGCCAAACGGGCGGGAAACCGCAGCGCTGGCTCCCCATTACCGGCCACGATTTTTGAAGCCCTGCATGCCGAAACGGGCACACTTCAGGCCCAAGGCTGGCTCATCCCTCCAGGGTCGCGTTGGGTGGATTACACCCGAAAGATCGAAAGCTTCGAGCCTGAGTCTCGCCGCGTTCAGCGGCGATCCACGAAGAAAATCACCGTCGCCCGCTTCGCCATCTCCAGCAGTGTGTTGCCGCGCATCACGCAGGCGATCTCTGTGGCCGAGCGAGTTCATCAAAAACTGGCCAAACATGCTGATGGCAAAGCGTGTGCCAGTATCTTCACGGGCAAGGTGGATAATGATCAACCGATGAGTGGCAACCGCCACACGCACATCTTCTGCGAGCTTGGTGAGAAGCGCGACAGCATCGGGTTCATCACCCTTTACGCACCTGGAGAATACAACGCGGAGGCTCAAGAAGTGATCGAGGGCCTGCAACGCAAAGCAGTGTGGGGGCATGGCGGGCATGATCTCGATTTGATCCTTCTCGGCTTCGGTGATGTGACAGATTTCGACAGTCCCATCTTCGGACGATCCAAGCGCTGGACTTCGCTGACACCATTCGTCCCCACGCGTCACGCCAAGCACTATGCCGATGGTCGGCCCAAGCTTGATGCCGATGGTTGGCCGCTTGGCTCGCCTCAGCAGGATCTGCGAAGGCTGGTTCAGCAAGGCTTAGCCATCACGCCCAAGTCCATCAGCCAGCCAAGCCCGAGCATCACCGTTCGTCCTCATCGCACACTGCGAACTCTTCAATTTCAAACCGAGCGTCATCACGGCAACGGTCGTCATGGTCACCAATCCGGCGTTGGCCTGACCCTCGAGTTCGAGCAAGAAGTCCAAGGCCCGCTCGCCTTCGGCTACGGCTCTCACTTCGGTCTCGGTCTTTTCGTTCCCATTCACGACTGATTCCATGATCAAACATCACCTCACCATGCAATTTCAACACTACAAGGCGCAGTTCGTTCTGGGCCTGATGCCAGCGGGGACGCTGGCGCTCCTGGGGGGTATCATGAATCCGGAGCCTCCAGCTTCTGATGCCTATCCCTACCTCGAAGAAGCTTTGCCGGGGTTTCATCGAGGGCGGGTTGTGATCAAGGGCTGCGAGGATTCTCTGAGGCTGCTGGGGTTCATTGGTGTGAAGCAGGAGTTTTATCGGTTCTCGAATAGGCTGCGGCTGGCGACTTGCTTTGGGGGAATGCAGTTGAAGGGATTCACGGAGGAGACGGCGGCTGGTTACGATGGGCTGACGCAAGTGTTCTTCACTTGGTCGGCGTTTGAGATGTATGCGAAATTGGCGAATGATCGGCCTCCGTATCGGGAGTTGTTCAAGTATCATCCGCGACGTTTGTTCACGGAGTTGTCGGCGGGATGTCGCTCACAAGACCCGGAGCACAAGCTGACGGAGTTCCTCATCAGGCAATCGCTGCTGCCGGTGCATGAGGAGCATCTGGGGCGGTATCGGGAGGGCGATGCGTATGCGGTGCTGACGCTGGCGGCGTGCATCCGGCATATTTTTGCGCATGGGAATCTGACGGCGAATCCTTACCGGTTGCCAGCCCAGAATCTGGTGGTGATCTGTTGTGCTTTGAATGAATTCTTGCTGAACTTTATTCGCGGTGATTTTCTCCGCCGGGTGCAGTTAGCGGAAGGCATGGCTTCGCGAGCGAAGGCTTCCGTTCACGCGAGTTAGTCGGCTCTTCTTCCTTTCTGCTGAGACAAGTCATCGTTCTTTTAACCTCATCAACCTCGCACGCCATGGACCATCTACCGAGCATCCGCATTCCTCGTGCCCTTTATCCTGTGCCGCGTGAAGTGGCGGGGATGGATTTCATCTATGAGCCGCTTCCGGTGCCGGATGATCATCCTGAGTTTCCGTTTTTCATCGAAGCGCGTCTTGGTGAGGGAGCCGTCCATGCGTTCGCTGCTACGGAGCAGGAGCGTCATTTGGAGGTGCCGATGGATGAGGCGGCCACCGGGGTGGAAGTCACGGCTGAGGTCGCGGGGCATCTGCGTCGTGCGGATGCGCCATCGCCGCCATCGCGTTTGGATGAACCCATGCCGGCGAGAATGCTGAATGAGTTCGTGTATTGCCCGAGGCTTTTCTACTATGAGTTCGTCGAAGGGGTCTTCGTGGAGAGTGCAGATACGGAGCGTGGCAGTGCGCTTCATGCGAAACTGGACCGGGGCAAAGGGGAACTGCCTGCGCTGAAAAAGGTCAAGAGCAAGAAGCGCAAGGGTGGGGAGGAAGACGATCTGCTCACTCAGCAAACTTCTTCTGCATCTGGGAGCAGCATGGATGCTACCAATGCCAACACGTCAGCTACTGATGTGGTGATCAAGCCAGCGGGAGAAGGAGTGGAAAGCGCGGCATCGCCCACGGATGTGATTCATTCCCGTTCTGCGCTGATGAGTTCGGAGCGATTGGGCGTGATCGCGAAAATGGATCTGGTGGAGGTGCAGATGGGTCGGGATGCCAGTCAGGGACCGGGACGTATGGTGATGTCTGTAACGCCGGTGGATTACAAAGCGGGAGCGCCGCGCGAAGGGCGTGAAGCCAATGAACTGTGGGACACGGACAAGATTCAGCTCGGTCTGCAAATGCTCATCCTGCGGGACAACGGCTACGCTTGTGATGAAGGCGTCATTTATTACCGGGCGACGAAGCAGCGGGTGCGACTGGCGATTTT
>JANYJH010000166.1 GCA_025361865.1 Phragmitibacter sp. | reverse complement strand
CCGCCAAGATGTATCCGTGGTTCCCGAAGATCGCCCAGTGCGATCTTCAGATGGATGCGGCGGGCATGGTGAAGCTGAAGCTCAGCACCGTGAAGGGCATCGTCGTGTGCGTGGATGATAAGGAAATCAAGGAACTGACGGAAGAGCTGATGCTCAATCTCAGCGCCGGAAAGCATGTCGTGAGTGTCCTCGTCACGAGAGATGCCGGAGAGGTTAAAGACTTCCGCGTGGAGATCCTTGATGGCACGGCAAAGGTGGTGACGAGCCTGTAGCAATGGGAGCGCGACACTCCGTAGTCGCTTCATTGTGCGTGATATAAAAAGAGCATGAGCGACTACGGAGAGTCGCGCTCCCATTCACTTCTTCAAATCCACCGCGACCATCTCTTTGCCATCGCGGGCATAGAGAACGCCGCCGCTGAATGCCGGATAAGAACGATGCCCAGCCCGTAGAATCTGGCCGCTGGCGAGTTGATTGAACTTGTCCGGCTTCGCTTCGACCAACCAAAGCTCTCCTGATTCTGTCAGCACGACCAGCGTGTCTTTAACCAACAGGAGCGTGCCTCCGTGAACCCGTTCGGACTCCCATTCGACCTTCCCATCAGCGGCTCGGATACAGCGCAAGGTCTGCCCTTGTTCCTGCCGTCCGTGAAAGCCATACAGATGCCCATCCAAGAAAACGGGCGTGCTGTAATGACAGTCCAGCGCGTCTTCCTTCTGCCAAATTTGCGTAAGTTTGCCGCTGACCTCCCACTTCCATAAACTGGCTCCGACCCCATAACAGGCGGAGAGGAAGAGCTTCTCCGGCCCGCACCAGATGGGGGTGGCCGCGTTCACGGAGGCATCCATCTCTGACCGCAGACGCACCTTAAACTTCACGCCACCATCGCTGGCATCCACGACGACAAGATCGTTTCTCATCCAGCAAATCAGCGCTGGAAACTGCTCCTTCACGCCATAGACGAACGAGGCATAACTCGCTTCGTCCTCGACTGATTGCCAGGCCGGTTTGCCATCTTCAAGGTTCAGCGCAATGACACCCGCTGCGCCCGTGGCATTGCTGCCTCCAACGCTCACCGCCACGCGACTCCCAAAGATGGCCGTCGGCGCGCTGGCTCGACCAAAGTAGCCCTGCGGAGAACTCAGCTCTTTCACCGTGTCATAACTCCAGAGCTTCGCGCCGGTCTTCAGATCGAGCGCGTGGATCACGCCTTCGGCACCATGCACGATGACCTTTCCATCGGTCACAGTCGGGCAAGCACGCGGCCCGTTATCAAAGCCGAAACTGTCGCGGTAATTCGTGGTGTAAGTGAACTTCCATATCCCCTGCCCGTTCGCCGGATCCAGCGCTTCGATGTTCACATCATTGCCAACTCGATGCGCGATGATCACCTTGCCTTCAGCCACCACTGGACCCGCGAATCCTGTGCCCAGCGTCTTCTTCCAAAGCACCTTCGGGCCTGTTGACGTGAAGCTCTTCGTGATCGCAGCTTCGCTTTCATCAGCGATTCCATCTCGCTTGGGGCCTTGAAATTGGGGCCAGTCAGCGGCGTTCATCGTCACCGCACAAGAAGCGAAGACGAAACACCCAAACCAACTGAAAAGTAAAGCACGCTCAGTCATGTCATTGGCAGTTCATTCAAAATTTATCATTTACTACGCCCACCATCCCTTCAGCACTTCCATATCCCGCTTCGTCACGGCCATCGCCTCTTTGAGATAGCCTTCATTTTTTAGTCCGCCTTTGAGATACTCAATGTGCAAGCAGACAGGCCCTGTGTAGTTGGTCTTCTTAAGGCCTTCCACATACTCTTGGCCGACCACGCCTTCACCGAGTGAGGCCGGTTTGTGGCCCTTGCCGTCCCAAGCGAAGTTCTTGAAAAAGGCGATGCCCAGATGGTCACGGATGAGATTGACTTCGAGAGGCCAGGAAGTGCTGCCTTCAATGGTTGCGTGCATGATGTCAAAGGCCCACGCCAGTTCCGTCGCTGGATAATCACGCATGAGCGAGGCCATGTCCCAGATCGGTGCACCGACCATTTTGCTGCCGGAATGGTTCTGATAGCACGGGAGGATGCCGACCTCTTTACTGAAGGCCACGAGGTCTTTCAGCTTCGGTTTGATCTCATCCAACTGCGGCCAGATGGGCTGCTTCAAATCGTAGTTATACCAGTTCATGCGGTAGCGCGGAATGCCGAGCGCCTTGGCCGTGCGGAGGACTTTCTCCGTGTATTGCTGCGGGTCCACGGCATTGATTCCTGAGGTGAGAATGGCGATCTCGATGCCACGCTTCTTCAGAATTTCGACAAATTTGGGCAGCTCATCTTCAACCTGTTCTGGCAACACATGACCGCCTGCGCGGATGGGGGCTTCGATGGCAGTGACGCCAATCTCTGCGAGCGAATCTGCGAGTTGCTCATGGCTCAGTCCAAGAAAATGCTTCGTGAAGACGGCGAAGGTTCGCTGGCCTTCAGGCTTCTCAGCAGCGGCCATCAGTGAGGAACCGGAGTTGAAGAAAGGTGACAGCGCAGAAGCGGCCAGGGTCGTGGTCTTGAGAAAGTCGCGGCGTGTTTTCATAAGAGGATGCGTGATGACTATAACTAACGAAGCAGAATCGCACAGGCTTGCGGGAAAGGAATTTTCAAGGCTCAATGATCCAGAATCAAGGAAGGTTCAAACTAGGCCGGCGTCCCATTTGAGATTGCGCCTTTTATGTTCTTGCCAATGAAGCCGCCCGCGCATCCAATACGCCTCATGCGTAATACGTTGTTCCTCAGCCTCGCGGCAATGCTCGCCCTGCCCGCTTTTCAAGCGACTGCGAAAGTGGAAGTCCTCCTCAGCGGCGGTAACGGGAAAGCGGATGAAGCCGTGGTGACGGAGCCCTTCAGCGTGGACTTTGATTCAACGGGAACGCCTTGGGGAGTCGAGTTCGTGAATGGGAATCGGGTCTTTAAAATCGACGCGCAAGGGAAGGTGGAATTCATCGCCGGACAGTTCTGGACCTACAGCGAGAAAGGCCCTGTGGTCGCGCCCACCGAGGGCAAAGAGCCGAAGGAGATCGTCTTCCGAGGAATGCATGACATCGCGATCAATGCGCAGGATGAAGCGTTCATCGCGGATTCCTTCGGGCATAAAATTCGCAAGATGAATCTGAAGACTCACGAGGTCACGACTATCGCTGGGGGTGATGGAGGCGGCTTCGCGGGGGATGGCGGACCCAGCGTGAACGCAAAGCTCAGCACGCCCATTTGCGGCTATCTCTCCACGGATCAAAAAACGCTCTTCGTGGCGGACATCGGGAACTCCCGCATCCGTGCGCTTGACCTTATCAAAGGCACGATCAGCACCGTCGCTGGCAATGGAAAGAAGGGTGTTCCGACTACGGGAGCCAAGGCCACGGAGTCGCCTTTAAGCGGGCCGCGCGCCTGCTGTGTGAGCAAGGACGGCACGCTTTACATCGTCCAACGCGAGGGCAATTCTTTGGCCTCCGTGAAGGATGGCGTCATCAGCATGGTCGTGAATGCCAGGAATCAAAAAGGCTATGCGGGCGATGGCGGACCGGCGAAAGACGCGAAGCTCAATGGCCCCAAATACGTCTGCATGGACCCGCAGGATCGCGTCATCATCTGCGATACCGAAAACCATTGCGTGCGTCGCTTTGATCCCGTGACAGGCCAGATCGAACTCCTCGCGGGTGCTCCCACGAAGGCCAGCAAGGTGATCGGGAACGATCTTCTCAGCACGGGTTTGAAACGCCCTCATGGCGTGCGCTTTGATCGCCAAGGCCGCCTTTATATTCTGGACACTTACAACGACCGCATCCTCCGCTCTGAATACCGATAACCTCACTCACATGAATACCTTCACGCTCTTTGCATTGACGATGCTGGCGATCACACCAGTCATTCGAGCTGTGGCTGACGACGCACCAGTTCCAGATCCGCTGCCGATCCGCTATACCTTGTCAGATTGCCATCTTCATCTGGTGGATTTTCTACAACGCACGGACGGCATCAAGGTGGTGCTTGAAGCGATGAATAAGGCGGG
>JANYJH010000158.1 GCA_025361865.1 Phragmitibacter sp. | reverse complement strand
TCGGCTCATCGGCTCATCGGCTCATCGGCTCATCGGCTCATCGGCTCATCGGCTCATCGGCTCATCGGCTCATCGGCTCATCGGCTCATCGGCTCATCGCTATTAGGGGCTGATTTACAAAAAGGCTCTTTAGCAAGGATTCAGCGGAGCTTTTTGGACTGCGGCTGTCCTCTGCCGCTTGGGGAACAATGTCTCGCTCACGGAAGAAATCATCTCCAGACCGCAAGCCTATCTCCGGCGCTTCCTACCCATACTGACCCAGAAAAGCGGCAGAGGACTGCCGCACTCCAAAGCGGCTCTGCCGCGCCACACGTCAGCGCGCACGAGTCCCGCGACACCTCCGACGCATCATGCGTGCGGACGAACGCCTCCCGCGTCACCTCCGCCCAACAGCGCGTCACCACGCACGCCTCATCCGTCAGTGCCAACGCGCTACGCGTTAGCACCAACGTGCGACTGGGAACCTTTAACGCGCCGCGCGTCCGCACCAACGTGTGACTGGGAACCTCTAACGCGCCGCGCGGAACCTCCCTCAAATCACCCCGCAGCAGCCCCCTGTCACCCGCATAACTCCTTCCTTATAAACGAATAACGCCCAAAACTGAAAACCAAGACACTTCATCCTTCATCCTTCCCCCCATGCCCAACCAGCCCTACTACCCCCGCCCCGAGCCAGACCAAGTCGTCTGGCTCCAGAACTACGCCAACAAGCTCCCCCAGCACGGCCCCGCCGTCGGCATCCCTGCCGCCGAGATCACGAAGACCGTGGAGGAACTGACCTCCCTCGCTTACGTCCTCGGCACCTGGAACCGCGCCGTGCAAAACGACGCCCAGCAGGCCACCGCGTTTAAGAAAGCCCTCGCCACCGGCACCGGCCCGCTCGTCGCCTACCCCGTCACCACCACCTTCCCCAACCCGCCGCCCGTCGCCGCCCCAGGCGTGCTAACGAGGCTCTTTAATCAGGTCGCCCGCATCAAGCTCGCCCTCGGCTACACGGACGCCATCGGCCAGTCCCTGAACATCATCGGCGCCGCCCAGAGTGGGCCTGACCTCGACACTGTCCAGCCTGTCCTGACCGCTCTGCAAAGTGGTGGCACCGTAAAAATCGGCTGGGGTTGGGGTGGCCACAGCGCCAGCCTAGACGCATGTGAGATCGAAGTGGACCGCGCGGATGGCAAAGGCTCCGTCTTCCTCACCATCGACACCACCCCGAACTACGAAGACACCGCCGCGCCCCCCCGCCACGCCCGTTCGCTGGACCTACCGCGCCATCTACCGTGTGGCGGACGCCCGCGTTGGCCAGTGGAGCAACACCGTGGACGTCATGGTGGGGGGCTGAAAAAGTAGTCCAGAGCTTTAGCTCGAACACTGCCCCAAGCACCCACCGAACGAGCTGAAGCTCACGACTACTCTCTACCTCCATGCTGAACGCCTCCAGCCACCACCTCGCCTCCCTGCCTGCGGAGCATGTTCGTTTCATTGAGGGCATCATCACGCGGCATGGGCCGGAGCTGCATGAGCATGGGGCCATGACGCGTTGGTTCGACCGCACGGCGGAGTATGTGCGGGAGGGCCGCATCGCCCGCGCAGCGGTGGCCGAGTTCTGGCGGGAGGTGACGCACGCCTGCTTCCCCGATACCATGCAGGGCCATGTGGTGCGCAAACCGCACGGTTACGCAGGGGACTTTGAGATCATTGACCGCATCTACCTGAACCATGTGAGCGAGGATGAAAACGTGCGCCGTTGGGATGAATACTTCCACGCGCAGCACGCCCCCCGCGCCGTGCGCAACCGCAAGAGCTACCTGCACGACTGGCTGCACCGGAAGCTGGCGCAGACGGAGAAGCGTCCGCTCCGGCTGCTGAACATCGGCAGCGGCCCCGCGCGGGATGTGCGGGAGTGGTGTGAGCAGCATGAGGGGCCGCAGCCCGTCCACTTTGACTGTGTGGACATGGATGCGAAAGCCATCGCCCACGGTCAGGCGTTGTGCGCCGCGTGGCCGGAAGCAGTGCGCTTCACCCAGGCCAATTCGCTGCGCTTCACGACCGAGCACCGCTACGATCTGGTTTGGAGCGCAGGGCTGTTCGATTACCTGAGCGACGGTCTTTTCGTGCGGCTGCTGAAGCGCCTCATGCGTCTCTTGGACGCGGACGGGGAGCTGGTCATCGGGAACTTCGGCACGGAGAATCCAACTCGTTTCTTGATGGAAACATGGATCGAGTGGGTGCTTCTTCACCGGAGCGAGCAGGAACTCGCAAGGCTGGCGGAGATCTCGGGGCTGGATGGGAGATCTGTGCATGTGGATTCTGAAGTGGAGGGCGTGAACCTATTTTTGCACGCACGACTATGAAATGCTCACGACAAGAGGCGCGGTCTGTGTTTGCGGGCGATTCAAAGGATCGCTCGGTGATTATCGCTCTGCTGATTTTCACGCCCAGCTTTGTCATTTACTGGATTTCATTTTTTGGCGTGCTGCATTTCGACGACTCGTATCTGAAAGTTGTCTGCTCCTTCATCAACGGAATCGCGATTGCTCTGCTATTCATCATCGGGCATGACGCATGCCACGACAATTTCACGCCGTTCCGCTGGCTGAATCATTTTCTGGGGAGACTGGCCTTCCTGCCCTCTTTCTATCCCTTCACATCATGGGAGCAGGGGCACAACCGCCTCCATCATTCATGGACAAATCTACGCGGACGAGACTATGCCTGGGCACCGCTTTCCTTTGAAGAATTCTCGAGTCTGTCCACGGTTGACAAGCTACTCACCCGCTTCGGGCGCAATCCAATTGGGATCGGCACATACACCTTTCGGTGCATCTGGTGGGAACACATGATGCGCCCTTCCCCTGATGAGGTAGCCAGAATGCCGAGGTGGCGCTGCCTGGGTGACCGGTTGCTGGTTCTTGCCTTCATCCTGGCACAAGTGCTCACGCTCCTCGGTTTCTCTTCAGGCAGTGCCGCCATGAGCTTGGTGTCTGGCTTCGTGGTGCCGCAGCTCATTTTCCTCTGGTTGTTTGGCGTGGTCACATATCTTCAGCACACGCATCCTAAAGCGCGCTGGTTTGATGAACCTGATGAATGGTGTTTTTACACAGGGCAAGTCGAGAACACCGTTCATCTCATCTTCCCCAAACCTATCGGCTGGTTTTTGCACCATGTGGGAGAGCACACCGCGCATCACGTTGATCCACGCATTCCGCTGTATCGCTTGAAAACTGCCCAGAGCGCTCTGAAGCAGAAGCACGACGGTGATGTCATAGAATCAAAGTTTTCACTGCCTGCTCTTTTGCGGATCATGCGAACCTGCCAGTTGTATGACTATCGGGAACACAGATGGCTTGATTTTGAAGGGAACCCTACCACATGAGTTGTTTCCGCCAGCGGGCACCCGTCGGAAGGTAGCTTGACTCTCCAGAGTCGAGTCGAAGGCTCCCGACTCTGGAGAGTCAGGCTACGGCAGGCAGAAGCACACGGTTTGATCATCAAGGAATGAGGGCGCTCCTGCCATCAGGTTTAGAGGATGCATATATGATGACAGAAGTGTCGGTATTCCTTATGTGGCGCATCATATCGTTCATCAGCGGTCTTGCTGTCATCGTGGTGTTGCTCTTTAGATACCGTATTACGATGAGAACCACCATTGACCTCACTAGCAAAGTCGCAGTGATAGGACTCTGGCGAGCAGGAATGCAAAATCTGACAGCCCTATCCAGGGATGCCTTGACCCTTGCGTTCAAGATGCTGTGGCATAACCAGCCACGGCTCCTGCTCACGGTGCTTGGAGTTGGTGTGGCCTTCTTTCTTGCCGCTGCGCAATTCGGTCTGCTGGTGGGGTGGACCAATACGAACTCGGCCCTCATCCGCCACGCAAATGTGGACCTGTGGGTCATGGCGGAGCAGACGCCTGCGTTCGACTACGGAACGGCCATCCCGCGCCAGCGCATTCATCAGGCACTCAGCGTGCCTGGAGTGGAGTGGGCGGAGGGTCTTTTCATGGGGTGGGAAATCTGGCAGCGGGGTGATGGACGGCGGGTGAATGTGGAACTGGTTGGCCTGGACAAAAGCAACGTAGGCGGACCGTGGGCCATGCGCGATGGAAAGCTCGGGTGCGTGCATGTGGCTCATCAGGTGATCGTTGATGAGCTTTACCTGGGGCCGCTGGGCGTGAAGCAGGTGGGGGAGAACTTTGAGATGATCGGTGAACGCACGGTGGTGGGTGGCATCTCGCAAGGTGTCCGGACGTTCACCGCATCGCCCTTCATTTTCACGTCCATCGAGCAGGCGATCCGCATTGATAAACGCTACCACGCTGAGGAGATTACTTATGCGCTCGTTCGTTGTGCCCCAGGTGCCGATGTGGCTGCTGTGCAGCAGGAGATGCGGAAGCGGATAGCCCATGTGGAGGTGCTGACCTCAAATGAGTTTGCCGTGCGTTCCGCCAAATACTGGATGCTGGAGACGGGTGTCGGCATCACGGTGGTCATCACGGCGGTGCTGGGTCTGGGCGTGGGTGTGGTCATCACGAGCCAGACGCTTTTTGCCATCACGCAGGATCATCTGCCAAACTACGCGACGCTGCTGGCGCTGGGTTTCCGCCGCTCCAGCCTGGTGGTGATGGTGCTGGTGCAGAGCTTGACGCTGGGGGTGTGCGGCGTGGTGGCGGGTAGCGCTTTGTTTTTCTCTGCGGTGCTGGCTTCGGCACGGACACCGATTCCGCTGGAGACGACGCCGCTGGTCTATGCGGGGCTGGTGGCGGTGTCCCTGCTGTCCTGCCTGGTGGCCTCGGTGATGTCACTGCGCTCCATCTTCAAAATTGACCCCGTGAGTGTGTTTCGGTTATGAGCACGGTCCTCGAATGTCGCAAACTGGCGAAGCACTACGGTGAGGGCGATCTGGCCGAGCCAGTGCTGCGCGAGGTGACGCTCCATGTGCAACGCGGGGAGGCGTGTGTGTTGATTGGTCCCTCCGGTTCCGGCAAGACGACGCTGTTAAGCATCCTCGGCTGCCTGCTGACGCCGAGCGGCGGGGAGCTTCACATCGCGGGTGAGCGGGTGAATTTTGGCTCGCTGCGAGCACTGGGGGAACTGCGGCGCACGCGGCTTGGGTTTGTGTTTCAGCACGCGCAACTGCTGCCTTTTCTCTCGGTGGAGGAAAATTTACGGGTGGTGGGGCGCAATGCGGGGCTGGAGCGGGTGGCGCTTAATGGGCGAATAAACATGCTGATGCAACGCCTCGGACTGGAGGCCATGCGCGGTAAGAAGCCGGACAAACTCAGTGGCGGACAAAGACAGCGGGTGGCCATTGCCCGCGCCATGTTGCATGAGCCATCCATCCTGCTCGCTGATGAACCCACCGCCGCGCTGGACTGGCACAACGGCGAGAACGTGGTGGACATGCTCATCGCACAGGCGCGCGAAGCACGCGCGGCACTCATCGTAGTCACGCATGACACGCGCTTGCTGCCGAAGTTTGACCGCGTCTTGTCCATCGCAGACGGATGCGTGAAGGAAACTCCAACTCTGAAACCACATGCAAACTAAGGTCTGTCTCATTCTCATTGCGGCGCTCTGTCTGCTGTCTGCGGCTTGCACCAAAGAAAAGGCCTCGGGCGCTGTTCCTGAAAACAAAACCACCGACGAATGGGTGCAAGGCATTGGCTACATAGAGCCGGCCAGTGAGGTGCGGCGACTGGCCTTCAAGTATCCTGGTGTGATCGCTGAATGTCGCGTCGAAGCAGGCCAGATGGTCAAAAAGGGGGATGTGCTGATGCGGTTGAATGATCGGGAGGAACGTGCATCCGCAGTCAAGGCCGAAGCGATGGTGGCTTTGGCCAGAGCGGAACTTGCACAAACAATCGCAGGCGTAAACCCCGCGAGGATTCGGGCGCAAAAGGCCACGCTGGATGCGGCGCGGGCTGAGTCAGACTATGCCCAGAGGAATCTGCAACGGCAAAAGAAGCTCCATGAAAGTGGCGGTGCCAATTCGGAATCAGATCGTGATCTTGCCGAGATGCAGGCACAGCAGAAGGAAGCTCTGTCGCGTCAGTCAGCGGCGGAGTTGGAACATTTGGAGCATTATGTTCGCATGGAAGACCTCGCCGTGATGGAAGCGAAGGTGAAGCAGGCGGAGGCGCAGCTTGCGGAAGCTCAGGCGATGGTTGACGAGATGGAACTGAAGGCATCGTTCGACGGCACGGTGCTCGAAGTTCTCCAACGCGAGGGCAACGCCGCCTACACAGCCTACCCTGAGCCTGTCATTGTTTTTGGCGACCTCACGAAGATGCGAGTGCGTGCTGAGATTGACGAGACCTACGCGTTGCGCATCAAGCAGGGACAGTCGGTGTTGATTCGCACACGCGATGAAGGCCGAACCGAAGTGCGTGGCACCGTGGTCCTCGTGAAGCAGATGATGGGTAAGAAAACCGTCTTCGCCAAAACCGCGACGGAGCGCAAAGACCTGGATGTGCTGCAAGTGCTGATGGATCTGCCATCTGGAACGAGCCTGCCTGTCGGCCTCGAAGTGGATGTGCAGGTGCTTGTGAAACAAGGGCAGTGATGCTAGAGCATGAATTCCATGTCCAACGTCACACTCGGCACGCCCTTCACTTCATCAGCAACCAAGGTTCTCATGCTCGGCTCAGGGGAGCTGGGCAAGGAGGTGGTCATTGAGCTTCAGCGTTTCGGCTGTGAGGTGATCGCGGTGGATTCTTATGTGAATGCGCCAGGGATGCAGGTAGCGCATCGGTCGCATGTCATTTCCATGCTGGATGCGGATGCTTTGCGTCGGGTCTTGAAGGAGGAGAAACCGGACTTGATCGTGCCGGAAGTGGAGGCCATCGCCACGGAAGTTTTGGTGGAGTTGGAAGCGGAGGGTTTCAAAGTGGTGCCAACCGCACGGGCGGCGAAGCTGACGATGAATCGCGAGGGTATTCGGCGGCTGGCCACGGAGGAACTGGGTTTGCGCAGCTCGCCTTACATGTTCGCGGGCACGGAAGAGGAGTTCCGCGAGGCCATCGGTAAGATCGGTATGCCTTGTGTGGTGAAGCCGATCATGAGCTCTTCCGGCAAGGGCCAGAGCGTGGTGCGCCTCGAAGGGGACATTGCTTATGCGTGGCAGTATGCGCAGGAGGGCGGTCGCGCTGGGAAGGGGAAGGTGATCGTCGAGGGCTTCGTGGATTTCGATTATGAGATCACGATGCTGACCGTGCGTCATGCGGGCGGCACGTCGTTTTGTGAACCCATCGGCCATTTGCAAATAGACGGCGATTACCGCGAAAGCTGGCAACCGCAGCCGATGACGGAGGCGGCGCTGAAGGAGAGCCAGCGCATCGCGGAGGCGATCACGACGGCGCTCGGCGGTTGGGGCTTGTTTGGTGTGGAACTCTTCGTCAAAGGCGACACGGTTTGGTTCAGCGAAGTCTCGCCAAGGCCCCATGACACCGGTTTGGTGACGATCTTGTCCCAAGACTTGAGCGAGTTCGCCCTTCATGCGCGGGCGATACTCGGTCTGCCGATTCCCAATATCGAGCAGCACGGCCCGAGCGCCTCAGCGGTGATCTTGGTGGAAGGACACTCGAAGAATGTCAGCTTCGGTAATCTGCAAGCGGCGCTCAGCGAGCCAGACACGGCGTTGCGTTTATTCGGCAAGCCCGAGGTCAAAGGCAAACGTCGCATGGGGGTGGTGGCAGCCCGAGGCCCGAGCATCGAAGCCGCGCGAGAGAAAGCCCGCAAAGCGGCTGGCGCGGTGGTGGTGATCAAGACTGAAGACTGAAGACCGGATAGGGCTGGGAATGAAGATTATCGCGTGACCCTCCATAGTCTTCTGTTCCTCCTAGTCTGACAGTCTTGTGTCTTGCTCTGTCTTTGGTTGCGTTCATAAGGTCTCGCCCTAAGAGTGCGCGGCGTTGGCGCACCGCCTATCCCACTTTCCCGCATGACTTCTGTTACTGATTCCACCGCCGCGATTGATTTGGATCATGCCCCGAAGTTGCCACGGCGCAATGTCCTCTCGCTCGTGATGGTGTTGGTCGTGCAGTGCCTGAATTCCTTCAACGATAACTTCGTGAAGATGCTGCTGGTGGCCTTTGCCATCGCGGTCGCAAAGGGCACGGAACTCGGGGATAATATGCAGGTCTATCTCGGGGCGATCTTCGCGGTGCCGTATATCCTGTTTGCGCCCATCGCAGGCTTCTTGAGCGATCGTTTTTCAAAGCAACGCGTCATCTTGTGGATGCAGATTTTGCAGACGTTCATCTTCGCATGGTTCGCGTGGTCACTGCGGAAGCATGAGGCGCAACTGACGCTGGTGTTGAGCTTGGTCGGCTTCCTGATCCTGGCCACCCAGGCGGCGTTCTTTAGTCCCGCCAAAATGGGCATCATGAAGGAGTTGTCCGGCTCACGGCGACTCGGCGCTGTTTCCGGCTGGCTTCAGATGACCATGTTCATCGGCATCCTCGGCGGCATGTGGGCGGGCGGCACGTTGTTCGGACGGCATCTCAAAGCCACGGGCGATCCCTGGAGCAGTGCCTACATGCTGGTGATCATCATCACTTGCGTCTCCGTGTCTCAGATCATCGGTTCGTTCTTTATTCACAAGACGCCGGGACACGAAGAGGTGAAATTCAAGAGCGAAGTCTGGTGGGAGCACTTCGTTCATCTGAAACTGCTGTTCGGGGATCGCCCGATCCGGCTGGCGGCGCTGGGCATCAGTTACTTCTGGTTCCTCTCGAATGCGGTCGGAACCATCCTCGTGAACTTGAGCAAGGACACGTATCCAACGAGCGCCGCAGATGCCTCAGAAACGCTCTCACTCATGGCGGCTTCATTAGGCGTCGGCATCATGTTGGGCAGTGTCATCGCCGCTACAGTATGCCGGAAACGCATTGAGTTGGGGCTCGTCCCGTTGGCAGGCATCGGCATGGCTTTGGCCGTATTATGGGCGGGGCTGACACCGCTCGGCAGTCAGTGGATCTTCGGTGCGATGATTGGCATTGGCTTGGCGGGAGGCTGCTACATGACGCCGCTTTATGCCTTTGTGCAGGACCGTGCGGCACCTGATCAACGCGCTCGTATCCTCTCCTCAATTAACCTCATGGACTCCATCGTGGGCTTCCTCGCGAACCTCGCTTATGTCAAAGTGCTGGTGTTGTTCCACGTTCCCTCGCAGGTGCAGTTGCTCATCCTCGTGCTGCCCGGATTGCTAGTCGCTGCGTTCATCACGAAGCTGCTGCCGCGCAGCTTGTTGTTCACCCTCTTAAACACCTTCGTCCGCCTGTTTTACAACCTCAAAGCCCATCATGCGGAACGTCAGGTGAAGACGGGTGCAGTGCTCCTTCTGCCGAATCACACGAGCTATGTGGACCCGCTGATGATCGGCTCCGTTTGCGAGCGCGATGTCCGCTTTGTCATGTTCGACGAGCTCTATGAAATCAAGGCGATCCAGTGGGGATTAAAGGTCTTCGGCACCGTGCCCATCTCCCGCACGAAGGCTAAAGAAGGTGTCCGCATGGTGGCTGACGCCTTGAAACAGGAACAGGCTATCGTCTTGTATCCCGAGGGACAACTGACCCGCACCGGCTTCCTCAATGAGGTGCAGAGGGGTTACGAACTTATGGCTCGCATGGGTGGGAATGCGATGGTGCAGCCCGTGTGGATTGATGGACTCTGGGGTAGCATCTTCTCCTTCGAGCGCGGACGGTTTTTCAAGAAGAGCCCGAAGACCATCCCTTACCCCGTCAATCTCTGGTTTGGCGAGCCCTTGCCCGCCAGAGAAGCCACCGCAGAGAAGGTGCATGAGGTGCTCTGCCAACTCAGCGCGGAAGCCTTTGCGCACCGTGAATCCGTCAAAAACACGCCTAAGTTGAAGCTCGCCAATGGCCACCTCTTGAGCACTGACGAAGCTCGCATGGCTCATATCAATGCCCTGCGCGTCATGAATACCAGCCTCCTGAGTGGCGGTGATATTCTACTGTGTTTGTTGCCAGAGGAGCACGCCGTCGCGAAGACTTTCGCGGTCGCCTTGCCAGAACTGTTGAAGATCGAAGTGGTCTGGAAAGCCGCAGATGTGCTGAAGGAAGACGGGCAGCGCTTAATCATCCTCGGTGATGCAGCCGCTATTTCCGCTAGCTCCCTTTCCTATGACTTAGCCATTCAAGTGCTGTCAGAAATGCCCGCTACGGGCACGGCATCTGAAGCCTCGGATAAACTCCTTCCGACCTACTTCGATGCCGTCACCGGAGCCCTGCTCACGCTGAGTGTTCCAGATCCCGTGATGCCGGTGGGTGAGGAGGGATTGCAGCTCGGTCACAAGCAGGGAAGCATCGGACATTTACTAGGCGGGTTGAGTTTCCGCAGGGAAGAAGGCACGCTTATCATTACTGACATCTTGCCCGGAAAAGAGATCGCCGTTCGTCTGGCCAACGCTAAAATCGACGCGGAAGGCTTTATTTTTGGGGCGGTCTGAGGTTTTTCAAAAAAATCTTGCCCACCCGCGCACCCTGTGCCATTCTCTCCGCCCCTCGCGCCCAAAGCGTGAACGCTCAATCCCGATCTCATATAGACATATGTCCTACGCAGTCATCAAAACCGGCGGTAAGCAGCATCGCGTCATCGTTGGCGAGTATCTCGACGTCATGAAATTAGCCGCCAATGAAGGCGACGCCGTGAACTTCGATCAAGTCCTCGCCGCAGGCGAAGGCGACAGCGTCAGGATCGGTGCCCCTTTCATCTCCGGTGCCACCGTTGCCGCCACTGTGCTCAAACAGCATCGCGCCCCGAAAGTAACCGCATTCAAATTCAAACGCCGTAAGGGCTACCACCGCACCAAGGGGCACAAGCAGGAAATCACCCGCGTGCAGATCACTTCCATCAACGCTTAATTTTTTAGAAGGATACTTTTATGGCCCATAAGAAAGGACAAGGCAGTGTCAAGAACGGACGCGACAGTCAAAGCAAGCGTCTCGGCATCAAGAAGTGGGGCGGCGAAGCCGTCATCGCTGGGAACATCATCGCCCGTCAGCGTGGCACCAAGTGGACCCCAGGCCGCAATGTTGGCATCGGCAAGGATCACACCATCTTCGCTTTGATTGATGGCCATGTGAAGTTCGACCGCGAAGGTCGTCGCATCAATGTGGAAGCCGTTGTGGCTACTGCTGCGTTGTCCGCTTAAGAAGTTTCAGCATCGTATTTAAAATCCCCGTAGCCGTTAAGGTGCGGGGATTTTTTATTGGGATAACGAACATGCTGCACATCGTTCTCTATCAGCCGGAAATCCCGCACAATACAGGCGCGGTGGGGCGTCTCTGCCTCGCCACTGGTGCGCGGCTTCATCTGATCAAGCCGCTCGGATTTAGTATCGACGATAAGCAGCTCAAACGCGCCGGACTCGACTATTGGCCAGAAGTGGATTTGCGTGTCTGGGAATCCTTTGATGAGTTAAGGCAAGCAGCAGACTCGACCGCGCAGTTTTGTTATCTCACGACCAAAACCACGCGACTATACTGGGAAGCCCATTTTGCTGAGGATTGTTATCTGGTCTTCGGTCCCGAGACGCGCGGTTTACCAGCTACCTTACTGGAGGAGGAAAGCGCTTCCTGCTTCACCATTCCGATGCAAGGAACCCGCAGCCTGAACTTGGCGACATCCGTGGGCATCGTTCTTTATGAAGCTGTGCGCCAGCGCAGTGTAGTAGCCTGACTCTCCCGAGTCGGGAATCAGTTCGGGAAACATGATCCGACTCAGGCTACAACGCTCACTACAAGAAACACGGGTTAGCCCGGTGCGCTGAGTTTCCCGACCAAGCGACCGAGATAAGGGAACAGTTGCTTCTTCCGACTGACCACGCCCTTTAATTGAAACACATTCGGCTTGAGCTCAGGATACTCAATGGCGCTTGCTACACGAGGATCACCAGCGGTCAGCAGGATGCTGTCATGGCGGGAAATATCTGTTACGAGCAAGCAAGCAAAGTGCATCATGCGCTCCACACGAAGCTTTTCCAGTGAAGCGTGAAGCCCTGACTCCTGACGCCAGAGTTCATCTAGGCCCAGCTCCTCGATTTGGGAAATGCTGAGCCGCCAGCCGTTCTCCTCGAACTCTTTGCGGTCCGATTCCAGCGCTTCCGCAGGTGGCTTGTCCTTCAACATCGACCCCGCCGCGAAGAAATTTGCCGTAAACTGATCCACATCCAAGTCCGCCAATGTCGCCAGCCACGGGAGGATTTCACGATCCGTACTAGTAGTGGTCGGTGAGGTGAGATTCAGAGTATCGGAGACGAGTCCGGCACAAAGGCAGACCGCGACAGGCTTTTCAGGCGCGAGCCCCCGCATCCGATACATCATCGCCACGATGGTGCTGGTGCTGCCGACGGGTTCATTGATGAAGCGAATCGGCTCTTTGCTGCGAAGATTTCCACTGAGTCGGTGGTGATCAACGACCTCCTGAATGTCCGCCTCGTCCGCTCCGGTGACGGCTTGGGAAAACTCATTATGATCCACCAGCGCCAGCTTCATGCGCGGCACATCGACGAGATCTGACTTGGAAAAGACGCCCAGCAATTTCTGTGTCTCCTCATCAATCACTGGAAACAGCGGCTGATGAGAGTCATGCGTCTGGGCGAGGATTTCCTTCAGCGGAGTCTTCGCGGTGAAGCGCAGGAAACCATCATGCAAGGCATCACCGATGGGCCTAGAGAAGCGCGCCAATTGAGCGGCGCTGGCGGTATCATGTCGCGTCTCGATGATCGGAATGCCCGCCTGCTCAGCCTCTTTGACCAAATCATCACTGACCCGAAAGGCTCCGGTAACGATGAGGCACGCGGCATTTTCCTGCACCGCTAATTGCTGAATCTCTGGGCGATCTCCGACCAGCACCACGACGGTGGAAGTAGGGAATTTACGGATGCGCTCCCGCATGGTTTCCGGCGTCGAGGCACCTACCATGAGCATGGAATCCTGGACGATGTCCTTGTCGCAGCCATTACCGCGCAGGGTGGCATCAAGAGCCACCGCGATGTTCCGCAAGCTCGTGCGAACCCGCCGATTATCATGCGCACTGCTCGAACCCGGAAGGAAGAGCTGCGCCAGTTCTTGCAGCGTCGGCATTCCCGCCATGCGCCCTTTGTCATCCACCACGGGGATACTGCGGAAGCCGTGTTCAAACATCTTCCGATAGACAGAAAGGAACGTCTCATCACGCTTCGCCGTGAGCACGTCCCGACGGCAAACCGTCGCCGCATTCGGCCTCACATCCATGAGCAACTTCGGCGACTCAATGCCCGCAAAACCAAGCACCCACGAGGTGCGCACGTTCAACTCACCACAGCGGGCCGGACGCGCATCCACATTCTTTGAGGCACGCAGAAAGGCCGCATAGCCGATGGCTGAACAGATGGCGTCTGTATCGGGATTGCGATGCCCGATGACGTAGATGGGATCGGGTGCGGACATGCCAGAAATTAAACCACGCCGAGGGCGCGGATCGTTTTATCAACGGCAGCCTTGTTCTCCAGCAACTCCGCGATGGGGTCCCAGTTGCCCGTGGTGAGCGCTTCACGGGCGGTTTCCGGCATGAAGACGGTGAAATTCTTATCGCCGTAAAACACGCGCAATTTCTCAAGGTCGATCTTGATTTCCAAAGAAGGCTCAGCCTCCACCGCAGCGGCCAAGGTGCGGATGTCTTCACCCGTCGCGACCACGCAAGGCATGGAAAGCGTGGTGCAGTTTCCGAAGAAGATTTCAGCAAAACTCTCCGCAATCACCGCCTTGATACCATAGCGATAGAGCGCCTGCGGGGCATGCTCACGGGAGCTGCCGCAGCCGAAATTAGTGCCGGAAAGCAGGATGGTCGCGCCTTTGAAGCGGGCTTCATTGAGCGGATGCGCTTTGTCACTACCGTCTTCATTCTTGCGAACGTCATAGAAGAGGAATTCACCAAGCCCGTCAAAGGTGACGCACTTCATAAAACGCGCAGGAATGATGCGGTCAGTGTCAATGTCCGAACCTGGGACATAAACACCGCGACCAGTGAAATGAGTGACTTTTGCGAGGGGCATAGAGATGAGAATGGGATAAGATTTGATTAGGCAAACATGAGCTTGCCGCGAGGCTCGGGAATGGGACGACCAATGGCTTCTGCGGTCTCGATCCAATCGGAGATGACCACGCGGGCATTGGCTACGGCTTCTTCATAAGTGGAGCCATCCGCCTTACATCCAGCCAGCTCAGGGACTTCAGCGATGAAGGCATCATCAGCTTCGCTCCAGTAGAGAACGATTTCGTATCTAGGTATCGTCTTCATTGATTAGGTGGTTTTTGGTTAAAACTTCCCGGAGCTGTTTGATCTGGTAAGGCTTGCCTTGGTTGCCTTTGGGTTGAAAATTCAAGATTTCTGGAACGTCTGCCCGATGAAAGATGTGATGACTGCCTCGGATGCGGCACTCGAAATCGAGATGCCGCATGACTTTGAGAAGATCGTCGAAGGAAATGTTAGCATCAGAATTTCCTGAAAGGATGCGGCTCAAAAGCTTCCGGTAAACGGACATAAAATCAAACAACAACTCACAGCGCGAAAACCTCGCGGGCATCTGCGACGGAACCCGTGATAGCAGCAGCGGCGACCATGAGAGGGGACATCAGAACGGTGCGGCCGGTTGGGCTACCTTGACGGCCTTTGAAGTTACGGTTGCTGGAGCTAGCACAAAGTTGATCGCCGATGAGTTTATCAGGATTCATCGCGAGACACATGGAGCAGCCTGCTCCGCGCCATTCAAAACCGGCATCCGTGAAGACCTTGTCGAGACCTTCCTGACGGGCCATGACATCCACAATCTGGCTGCCGGGAACGGCGATGGCTTTGACGCTGGAGGACACATGCTTGCCCTTGAGGTAGTGGGCCACTTCACGGAAGTCAGAGAGACGGCCGTTCGTGCAACTGCCGATGAACGCCACGTCCACCTTGGTGCCTTTGATGGGCTGACCACCAGGAAACTTCATGTAGTCGAGGGCTTCCTTGATGCTCACGCGCTGGGCTTCGGAGGTCGCGCTTTCGCTGGTCGGCACGTTCTCCGTGATGGAAATCGCTTGGTCAGGGCTGACACCCCAAGTCACGGTAGGTGGCACGTCTTCAGCCTTGATGTTGATCACGTCGTCATAGACAGCGTCAGCATCGGAAGCCACGGCACGCCAATCAGCCACGGCCTTATCCCAAGCCTCACCTTTCGGCGAATAGGGACGGCCTTTGAGATACTCGAACGTCTTCTCATCGGGGTTCACATAACCACAACGGGCACCGCCTTCGATGCTCATGTTGCAGACGGTCATGCGCTCTTCCATCGAGAAGGAATCAAACAAGTCGCCGCCGTATTCGTAGGCGTGGCCGATGCCGCCATTCGCGCCTAGCAGACGGATGATGTGCAGGATCACGTCCTTCGCATAGACGCCAGCGCGGAGCTTTCCGTCCACATTGATGCGGCGGACTTTCATCTTGCTCAAGGCCATCGTCTGGGTGGCGAGAACATCGCGAACCTGAGTGGTGCCGATGCCGAAAGCAATGGCACCAAACGCGCCGTGAGTCGCGGTATGGGAATCGCCACAAGCAATCGTGGTGCCCGGCTGGGTGATGCCCTGTTCAGGTCCGACGACGTGAACGATGCCCTGCTTGCCGCTGCTGAGATTGAAATAAGTGACGCCGAACTCGACCGCGTTCTTGTTCAACTCCTGAATCATCGCTTCAGCGAGAGGATCGGAGAAGGGAGAAACTTGGCCGTCGGTCGGGACGATGTGATCGACCGTGGCGAAGGTGCGCTGCGGATAAGCCACCTTCAGGCCGAGATCGCGCAACATGCCGAAGGCCTGCGGGCTGGTGACCTCATGAATGAGGTGGGTGTCGATGAGGAGCTGCGTTTGGCCATTCCC
>JANYJH010000142.1 GCA_025361865.1 Phragmitibacter sp. | reverse complement strand
CGTTCAATGAGCGCGGCTACGGAGATCAGCTTAAACCGAAGTGGCGTGCGTTGGCTTGGAGTCACTGAAGAACTGCTCCATGCGGCCTCGCAGATCAGCGTAAAAAGTATCCGCCATGTGTTGCAGAAGTGCAGCCCGGTCGGGTTGATTCTTGGAGCCTGCTGCTGCCATCGCTTCACGTTCCAGACGAACGCGCTCTTCAAAGGTCTTCTCCAGGCTAAGCAGGCTTTCGAGGAATTCCTTGGCTGCACGGGAACGGTCCACGCCTTCAATCAAGGCCTGCTCCAGCGGTTTGTTTCGTGTGAGATGAAGCAGACGACCGCTCGCCAGTTCATCCATGTAGCGCTTGAAGCTCTTGAGGAAGGACTCGCGTTCTTTGTCGAACCGCACTTCATCCATGTCCACCAGCGTGTCGTAGGGGCCGGGCTTGGAGAAGAATTTCACCATGAGCGGGATGGTATCCACGAGCATGAAGAGCGCTGAGAGAACGAGGTAGGCGGTGAGCGCGAAGACGCCGCCTTCGGCTCCTTCCCTAAAGAGACGATGCAGCGCGAGGGTCTGCTTCAGGATGTCGCGGCGTGGCTCCGCACGTATAATGGCCACGCGAGATTGCTCGTCATCGAGAAGCTTCGCCAGCTCATTCTGGAACTGCTTGGCCTGCTCAAGGCGCGAATCAATCTGCGCCTTGAGCGTCTCGCGAATTTGATTCTGCTGACCGACGAACTGATCCGCCTGCTGCTGCTGCACCTGCTGTTTCAGCACATCAAGACGGGCCATCTCTTGCTTCTGTTTCATGGCCAGATCAGCCGCTTTCGTGGCCGCTTCCGCTGTCATTGTCTGTTCAATCTGCGCGGTCTCGGCTTCGAGTTGCTTCTTGGTATTGGTCTGCGCTTCCAGCAATCCGGTGAGGCGCTTGCTCTCATCCCGACGCCACGCAAGCTGGTCACTCTGGATGCTCTTCGCACGAGGCCCAAGGCCGATGATCCCACTGCGCTGGCCGTTGAGTTCGTTCTCAAATTCCTTCTGCCAGAAGTCCAGCTCCCCCTGAATCTTCGTGGATTGGGTGCTGAGCGTAGCTATCTCCTTCTCCGCTGTTTGCAGCTTCTCCAGAGTAGGGGCTTGTGCCTCAGCGATCTTTTTATCAAACTCCGCTTTGGCCTTCTTTTCGTCTTCGGTCAGCGGCTTCTTTTTGCCCGTCTCATCTTCACCTGCGAGGAACTTCGCGGTGAAGGTCTCGTCCCATTTCAGGCGGGCTTTGGCGATGTCCGCATCCAGCGCGACGATCTTGTCCTCCACGACTTTGCGTTGAATCGTGGAATCGGCTCGCACCTGATTTAGCTCCGCATCGCGATCCTTCTCAATGACAGAGGAGATGGTGTCCTTGAACAGCAGTAGGGTGAGCGGATGGGAGATGGTGATGCCCATGAGCGCAGCGACGACGACGCGTAACGAGAACTGAAAAAACTTCCGAAAGATGGACTGATAAGCACGATACGTGGCCAGCAGGGCGCGGTCCACGGTGAGGATAATGAAGGACCAAACGAGCGCCACCACGCTGATGACAAACCAGTTGTCCGTGAGCGTGGAGACCGCATAAGCTGAGGCCATCAAAGCGAATGCGCAAGGAACCAGCACCGTCGCCCCGAACGCCACATACTTCCGCCGCTCCCACGGTGGGCAGTCAGCGAGGTTGATATCGCTGGCTCCTGACAACCAGATGAAGATGCGGCTAAGGAGTCCGGGCGGGTTCATAAAATGAGTAGGAATAAGACCGTGAGAGATGCAGGCGGTTCAAAGAACTTCTGCATTTCACACCATCATGATGCCGTAGGGAAACGGTCTTGGTCAGCGACTATTGCGCCATGACCCGAGAAAACTAGGCAGATCACCCGAGCAATCCCGCAAAAGCCTTGCGCCCTGACCAGAGAAGGAACGCGGCGAGCAGGCTGATAAACAGCAGGATGGGATCGAAGTGAAAGAGATCTTTGGTCACGAAGGCGTGGAAGGCGATGATGTTAATGATGATCGGCCCAAGCACGAGCAAGCCGAGATTCCGTGTGAGGGGAACGGCCACGAGTAGGCCGCCGATGACTTCCAGGACTTTGACAAAGGTCAGATAGCCCGTTGGAGCGAACGCGCCCATGAACATGGCCACGGAGGAGCCAGCGGGCGGCTCAGGTTGTTTGGGCATCATGCCCAGTAAGAACATGAGTCCGAAGGCGACGAATAGAAAGCCGAGAAGGCCACCAGCGATATTGGATGCGTGTTTCATAGATGATGTTTGATTGAGTATGATTGGTCGAGAGGCGGCTCAAGAAAGCAATGGACGATTTAGTTCGGTGCACCAGCCGGACGGATTATCGCTTGATTCAGGGCCGACGAGGTAACGCTCCCAGAGTTCGTCAGTCTGTGAATAGCCATTGGCTTCGATCCAGTCAAGGAACTCACCCCAGGCTTCACCGAGCCCTTCGTAGCCCCCGTGATAAACGGTTCGCGCCACTTTCATGGCGGACCATTGGCTTGGTTGAACACGGCCTGTGGCGGTCACGGGCGAGGTGACGGGCACGCTGATCTCGAAATCAAAGGTGTCCGTGGGCCTTCTCAAGTGGTGCGTGAACCAAGGCCCAGCGGGAGCGAGCCCTTGCGCAGCGATCGTGGCCATCACCTCCTGAATCCCTGGCCCCATGACGTGCTGAATTTCATCACGAGGAACGATGATGGGGATGATGGCGGTGAGTAGTGCGGTAGTCTCGGTAATGTGTGGTGCGTCAATCATGGGATAAGTTTTTGGAAGGTTCAATCCTTGGCGAGCAAGGCTGCCAAGCGGTCGAAGTTCTATTCATTCGCTGGAATGCAGATGGGCTCAATAGCTGACAAGTTGTCGGCTTTCTCCGCATTCATAGGATCACTTTTTATTCGCGGCTTCGGCGAGGGCTTTCATGCTTTCCAAGCCTTTCTCAAACTGGTCGCCGACCATCTTGTCGCAGTTGATGATAACGCCAAAGAGCTTGCCCATGAAGCCGTTCTCGCCGGACATCGTCCACGTAACGTCCGTGCCTGTGCCATTCGGCTTGAAGGTGAACACGGTCAGGTTCTTTCCTTGCATGGGTTTGATGAAATCGAGGTCCAGTTTGATCAGTTCATTCGGACGGCTCTCGGTGATCAACATGCTGCCGGTGCCCACATCGTTATTTCCGTCCCAAGCGAAGCCCGCGCCGACCCCCGCCGTAGCACCGCTAAAGGAGTTCTTGCAATTCGGGTCCATCTTCGCCCAAGGCGACCAGTCATTCCAAAGATGGAAGTCATTCACCAGCGGGAACACCTTGTCAGGGGGCGCGGGGAAAGTTGCGGATCGTGTGATGCTGAAGTGCGATGGGCGCGTGGCCACGAAGATGAGGAAGACCGCCAGAAGGACGACCAGGCTGAGCAATATTATTTTGAGCATAGGAGGTGGATTTCGATGGGAGTGGATGTTGAAGAGATGGAGTTCAGGCTGGGACGGTGATCATCCAACCCATGCCGAAGCGGTCAGCGACCATGCCAAAACAAGGCGACCAAAAGGTTTTGCTGATGGGCATTCGCACTTCGCCGCCTTCCGCCAGTGCCCTAAAAACGCGATTAGCCTCCGCTTCATCAGCGACGGTGAGGGAAAGCGAGAAGCCGTCAAAGCCGGACTTATTATCACAACCGTCTGAAGCCATCAAGATGCTCTCGCCGATGCGGAAGGAGGCGTGCATGACCTTGTCTTCCCAGCCGGGGGAGAGCATCTCAGGTGGGAGAGGATCAGGGCTTTCCTTGTAGTTCATGAGCATGAGAAGCTCGGCACCGAGAGTGGCGCAATAGAATTCGAGCGCTTCCTTGCAGCGACCGGAGAAGAAGAGGTAGGGTTGGATGAGTGCGGACATAAGGTTTTTGGAGTTGGGGTTTAGGCTTTGGTTTGAATTTCAGTGATGTAAGCGGTGAGTTGATCAAGGCTACCCGTCCAGCCTTGCGTCATGCCATCATGCGCCGCGTCAAAAGTCTGGCGCTCCTCATCAGGTGTCGATAGCAAGGTCTCCCAACGTATGGTCACCGTGGTTTTATGATCGCGCTCAGTGAAGGTGATCGTGCTCAACCACTCCAGGGGCCAAGTGGCGCTCATGGGATGGCGCGTGGTGCCGCAGTTGGCATCTGAGAACGAGTGGATGAAGACCAGTTTCTCAGGCTCTGTAACTTCACGATACAGATACTTGCCCCACATTTCAAGGCCGTCTGGAGTTCTCATGCAGTAGTGATAGAGGCCACCGGGGCGGAGATCCTGAGCGCCAGGTGACGATGTAACCCCTTTAGGCCCTAGCCACTGTTTCATCTCTTCGGGATCGGTCCATGCCTTCCAGAGCACATCACGAGGAGCATCAAACTCACGCGAAATGATGAATGGGAGACTGCTAGAGGGTTGGTCAGACATAGTGTTAGAGTTGTTTACTTCTTTGAGGTGGATTTCGTTGAGCGCTTCGTTGGCAGGCCAAACAAGCCGTCCACATAGGCGCGGCCTATTTGAAGATTGTTCACTATCATTTCCGGCGTCTGGCGGGTTTTGCCAATCAGCATGGAGCCTTGCCAAAGGCTGTTCAGGAACCACGCAACGCGCACGGGATCAAAAGGCACTTTCGGTGGATGCGCCTTTTTTGCCGCCCTCAGCATCTTGGCGGCGTTGTTCGTCCAGTCGTTGAGATGCCTTTCACAAGCCTCCCTCATGGCTGGATGCGATCTCGACATCTCTTGTGAGAGAATCCCAACCACGCAAGTGCAGGGGCCGTTAGGCGTTCTCGCAAACCCAATCATAATGTCAAAGAATCGCTGAATCTGTTCTAGCGGATCCACGCTCTTATCGGCCCAGGCAGCCGCATAAAGCGCTGTGCCCATCTCTCCCCACCAATCCAGCGCGGCCCGTCCGATGGCTTCCTTATTCTCAAAGTAGTGGAAGAAGCTGCCTTTGGTCAGCCTAGCTTCATCGCAGACCTGATCTACTGAGGTAGCTGCAAAACCCTGCCGTAGGATCAGACGCACAGTTGCGTCCACGAGCTTTTGCTTCGTCTGCGCTGGCGTGCGTTTATGATCGGTGGCTGATGGCATACAAACCGGTTGGTATGTAGCTGGAGAGATTAAGGAGTCAATCAACATTTCGAGCAGCGACTGAAAATATTCCGAGGGCTATGTGCTGGATCGCTCCGTGATAAACTGTTGCCAGACTCAAGGCAATGGGGCCGATGCCGTTGTTGAAAGGAAATGATTGCGTCTCCTAAAATGGAGCAGAACATCGCTCACTTATCCAGCCACTCATTTCATGAAACCTCTCCGCTCCATTGCCGCCATCGTCTCCTGCTTCTTTGCTTTCGCCATCGCTAGTGCCTGCGCAGCAGATGGAAACTCTCCGCTGCGAATGGTGCTGGTGGGAGATTCCACGGTTTGTGATTATCCTGTCACGAAGCCGGACCGTGGCTGGGGACAGATTTTTCCAGCCTATTTTGATGAGGGGGTGAAGGTGATCAACCTTGCTAAGTCTGGGCGGAGCACGAAGACGTTCATCAGAGAAGGGCTTTGGAAAAAGGCGCTGGATGAGAAGCCTGATTTCATTCTGATCCAGCTTGGGCACAACGATTCCCACGGGCCGGAAAAGCCCGAAGCGACCAACGCCGCGACTGAATACAAAGACAATCTGCGACGTTTCATTGATGAGGCCCGGGCCATCGGAGCAAAGCCCATTCTCATCACTCCTATGGTGCGCCGAATGTTCCGTGAGGATGGTAAGCTGCTCAATGAGTTGCAGCCTTATGCCGAAGCGATGAAGCAGGTCGGCGCGGAGAAGCAAGTGCCAGTGATTGATCTGCACGCATCAAGCAAGGCGCTGGTCGAGCCGCTCGGGCCACTAGGCAGTGCGGACATGGCGAACAAGCCGGGCGACAACACGCATTTCGGCGAAAAAGGCGCGGCGGTGATGGCGAAGCTGGTGATGAAAGAATTGCCATCAGCGGCTCCTGAATTGAAGAGTCATTTAAAAATGAAATAGGCTGGCGATAAAAAGGCAACTGATCAGCCAGCATTGCTCGTCACTCTATCACACCTCATCCTGTTCTAGCGCCTCTATTTCCTTTTACCCATCGCGGGGTAGGATATCAATTATGGCAATGAACTAATATGGCCCGTGGGATCAGCGGGCGCTTTAAACTTGAGCAAACCGATGCGCTCCTCGCCACACAAAAGTGGATTTCTTCCGCACAAGATGAACTCAACGCCACGTATCTTCAGATCGTCCCGATTCATCACGTCGCATGTTTAAACCTTTAATCTCATCAGCGGCCGTTTTCTTTGTAGCGTCCTTCGGAGCGAGATATTCCATCGCCACTGATGAACCACCGCGTGCAGTGATGAATCAGCAGCATCAGGCATTGCTCAAAGAGAACTGCGCTAACTGTCACGACGCGAAGAAGCAGAAGGGCAAGTTCCGTGTGGATGACCTGCCGTTTACGATCACCACGCTGGAATCAGCGGAGCGTTGGCAGAAGGTGCTTAATCAAATGAACTCCGGCGAGATGCCGCCGGACGATGAGAAACAGCCAGACCGCGCGGCCAAGGCCAACTTTCTGGATGATCTGGCGAACGTAATGGTCGCGGCACGGCGGAGCCTTGGTGATCAGCATGGCGTCATCACGATGCGGCGGCTGAATCGGCGAGAGTATCGGAATACGCTCCGCGAATTGCTCGGAGTGGAGATCAATGTGAGCGAACTGCCTTCGGACACGGGCACGGGTGGCTTCGATACCGTGGGGTCAAACCTCTTCATGTCGGGTAACCAGTTCGAGCAATATCAAACATTGGGACGCGAAGCTTTGGATGAAGCCTTTGAGCGGCAGGCGGCGGCGGGCATCGAGAAGAAGTTTCATTACGAAGCAGAGACGACAACGCCAATCGTCGAGAAGTTCGTGGCCCATCAAATGGATGCCAAAGAGCGCGCGCAGCAATGGGTCAAGGCCGTGGAAGCGGCTGCGGCGAAACCAGAGAATGCGGACATCGTGGCGAAGATCCGTAAGGAATCGAAGAACGATGCGATCTTCCGCCGCTCATGGGAGAAGATTCCTGGTGCGCCCAATCCCCGCTCCTTTGGCTTCGATAAGAAGGGGGAGAACGATGCCGATCTGGCCAACGATTCGTTAGGCGCAGGCTGGCTCGCCTATCATCAGTATTACCTTCGGCAGCCAGCCGTGGACCGAGGTGCCTACCTTGGAACACAGACGCGGCATCCCGCAGAACTGAATGTGAACTACATTGATTTCCTCGTGCCGTTCGGCTGGCCGGTGGGTGACTATGTGGTGCGCATTCGATTGGCGGCGACGAATGATGCCCCGCCGGAACGACGGTTCCTGGAGTTCGGCATTGATGCCCGCAGCGGTCAAATCCTGAGCACTCATGAAGTCACCGGGACGATGGATGTGCCGCAGGTGATTGAGATTCCATTGACGCTGACTCGAGGCAATAATGAGCGCTCCAACCGCACGCTGTTCATTCGCGAGAAGGGCAGTTGGGACACGAACGAAGAAGGCGGTCGCAAGCGCAGCGAAGCAGTGAAGCGCAATGGCATCGGCCCGGAGGTCGCGCTGTGGGTGGATTGGATGGAGATCGAACGCAAGCCGGACGCGGCCCGGCCCAAGCCACCGGGCATCGCGGCGCTAAGCATTCCGCTGGATGACAAATCACCTGCGCCAGCACTGCCAGAGTTGCGGGCCGCATTGGAACGATTTGCGCTGGAAGCCTTTCGTGGAACCTCGCCTCCAGAGCACTTCATTGAGCGCTTGCTGCGCCTCTATGAAGTGCGTCGCCAAGCCGGTGATAAGCCAGGTGTGGCGCTGAAGGAGACGCTTTCGGTCCTCTTGTCATCGCCCATGTTTCTTTATCTTGCAGAGCCCGTAGTAGATCAAAAACATAGGCTGCTGACAGATGCGGAACTCGCCACGCGGCTCTCGTATTTCTTATGGTCTGCGCCACCGGATGCGACGCTGCGTGATCTCGCCAAGCGCGGTGAATTGACGAAGCCGGAGGTGCTCGCGGCCCAGACGGAGCGGCTGCTGAATGATCCGCGATCAGTAGGATTCACCACCCCGTTCACGCATCAATGGCTGGGTCTGGATCGGCTCGATTTCTTCAAGGTCAACCTCGCACAATACCCCCGCTTTGACGAAAGCACGAAGCTCGCGGCGAAGAACGAAATCTATGAAACCCTCGCGCATCTTCTGCGGGACAATGCCAGCCTGGGTGACCTGTTGAAAGCCGATTATGTGGTCATCAATAAAGTGCTCGCAACCTTCTACGGCATCGAGGGTGTGAAGGGCGACGAGTTCCAAAAGGTCGCTCTACCTAAAGACTCGCCACGCGGTGGCTTGCTGGGCATGGCCGCCATTGAATTCATGGGCGGCAATGGCGAGCACACCAGCCCAGTCGAGCGCGGCGCGTGGGTGTTGCGCAAGCTTCTCGACGATCCACCGCCGCCCGCGCCGGCGAATGTCCCGGCCCTCACGCGCCTCGCCGGGAAGGTGCTCACTACCCGCGAGCGGATGCAGGTTCACCAGGAAGATCCGCAATGCGCGAGCTGCCATCGGAAGATTGATCCCATCGGCTTTGGTCTGGAGAACTTCGACGCCGTCGGCCAGTGGCGCATGGAGGACAGCTACCAGGCGATTGATGCCAGCGGCAAGCCCGATCCCAAGACGAAAAAGACCTGGACCATTGACCCCGCCGCAGCCCTCCACAAAGGCCCCGTCTTCAAAGACTACTTCGGCTTGCGCGACATCATCGCCTCCAAGTCCGACGCCTTCGCCCACGGCTTTAGCACCGCGCTCATCGAGTATGCCCTCGGCAGGCCATGCGGCTTCAGTGACGAACCGCTCCTCGCCGATCTACTGAAGCAGACACACACGAAGGACTTCGCCATCCGCGAGTTCATTCAAGTGCTGGTTCACAGTAAGGAGTTTCACACGAAGTAATCAGGGACTAAAACCATGAACACAGCACACACCCGCCGCCATTTCCTTCGCTCCAGCACGGCGCTCATCGCGCTACCCGCGCTTGAATCCCTTGGCTTCCGCCGCTTTGCCTCTGCCGCAGTTCTGAAAACGCCGCCGAAGCGTCTCGTCTTCCTCGGTTTCGGTTGGGGGATCACCACGGAAAGCTGGTATCCTGACATCAAGCAACCCGGTGCTGATTACATCTTGCCCGATGGCCTCAAACCACTCGCGCGCCACAAGGCGGACTTCACCGTGGTGCAGGGGCTTTGGAATAAGTATTCTAATCTGGGTCATGCGGGGAGCACCATGTGGCTCACGGGCGCGAACCGTTTTGCCGAACCGGGACAGAGCTTCCACAACAGCATTTCTGCTGACCAAGTGGCGGCTGCGAAGCTGGGACTGGACACGCGTTTTGCTTCCATCCAGCTCAATGGCGCGGAGAACGCGGAAACGTCCGGCCATGGTCCTGGGCTCTCGATGGCGTGGGACCTCAGCGGCAAACCCGTCGCTGGACAGAACGGCCCGCTGTCAGCGTATCACCGTCTCTTTTCCAAGGAGACCACGCCCATTGAGCAACAGAAAGCCATGCTCGCCCAGAAGCGCAGCGTGCTCGATACCGTGCTGGAGAACGCTCGAGATCTGAAGCGCGGTCTTGGCAAAAACGACACGGCGAAACTCGACGAATACTTCCAGGGCATCCGCGACATCGAGACGCGTTTGAGCAAAGACGAGCAGTGGCTTGGCGTCCCTCAGCCGCAGACCTCCATGGCCGAGCCCAAGCCCGGTCTGGCGGGCCGCGAGGAGATCAAGCTGATGTATGACATCATCATCGCCGCCATGCAGACGGACAGCACGCGCGTCCTCACTTATCGCCAGCCCGTCAGCACGTTGCTCACGAGCATGGAGATCAAAGTCGCGCCGCATGACATGAGTCACTACCATTCCACGATGGGCGAAAAGCTGGACGCCTCGCAGCGGCGGGACATCGCTCAGAGCGAGCTGCTCGCTGGTCTCATCGACAAGCTGAAAGCCACCAAGGAAGCCGATGGCACGAGCTTGTTCGATCACACCGCGCTCGCTTACGGCAGCAACATCCGCAGCGAGCACTACCTCGATAACTGCCCCACGCTGCTCACTGGCGGCGGCGCTGGCATCAAGCTTGGCCAAAACATCGTCGTCTCGAAAGACACCCCGCTTTGCAATGCCTGGCTCACGCTGCTGAACGGCATCGGCATCGAAGCTGAACGCCATGGCGATAGTTCAGGCGTCATCAAAGAACTCATCGCTTAGCTTGGCTGCCAACGTTCGTGCTCATGAAGTCTATCCTCATTCTAGCCGCCTTATTGCTCGCGCCGCTTTCCTCGCTGCTCGCGGAGGACAAGCCTGACACCACTCATTGGAAAGAAGATTTCTCGGACGAAGCCGCGCTCAAGAAAAACTGGTCAAAGTATGACGCGGTGCTGCCGGGCGGGGATAAGACACAGCGCTTCTGGCAGATCGAAGA
>JANYJH010000089.1 GCA_025361865.1 Phragmitibacter sp. | reverse complement strand
CGCGCGGGCCCAAGCACAGCCGCGCGGGAGCCAGCGTGCGTCCTGACCGCGAGCACTACTTTGGTCGCATCTATCGCATCCAGCACGATGAGGCGAAGAAGCTTGAAACCCTCGATCTGACGAAGGCTGATGCTATCGCGCTGGTCGCTGCTTTTGATCATCCGAACAAAGGCGTGCGCAACACGGCGCAGCGTTTGTTGATGGACCGCAGCGATGCGCTGAGCGCCCTGCCTGTCTTGACGAAGACGGCTCAAAGCGATGCCTTCGCGCCTGCTCGCATCCTCGCTCTCTGGTCGCTGGAACGCCTCGGTAAGTTGGAGCCGCAGCTCCTTGAGGCCGCTCTCAAAGCCACCGATGCCGATGTTCGCAAGTCCGCGCTGTTGATCGTGGAAGCGCTCGGTGATAAAAACAAAACGGACATCTCCGCGCTGTTGAACGATGCTGATTCCCGAGTGCGTTTGCTCGCGCTTCGGGCGATGGCTTCCAGTCCGCTCACGCCGGAAGCTGCGGCTTCGTTGCTCGCCATCTTGCCGAAGCTCGAAGATGACTGGTCGCGCAGCGCGGCTACGGCTGCCGCTTCCTCTAATGCCGGACCCGTGCTCGAAGCCGCGCTGGCCGCGAAAGAAGCTCCCAGCAATGCCTTGCTCGATCTCGCGGCATCGCTCTCAAGATCCCTCGCGGACAAGCAAGACGCCGCTGCCATCGCGCAGGTGATCGTGGCCGCATCAAAGGCTGGGCCTCAACTCGCACCACTGCCCCGCACGGTTTTGGAAGCAATGGGGAACAAGATCCCAGCGGCTTCAGGTGATACGAAGGGCCTTCAAGCGGCACTGAAAACACTGCTTGGATCAACCGATCCTTCGCTGTCCGCCAGCGCGCTGCCCTTTGCGATTGCTTGGGATTCTGGAGAACTGAAGAGCCTGATTAAAACTCGACTCAGTGAGTTGCTGACACTCACGGCGGATGAAAAACAAACTGATGCCGTCCGTGCTTCCGCCGTGCGCGGCCTCGTGAACGCCCGTAGCGCGGAGGCTTCCATCGTTGGCAAAGTCATGGAATTGCTCAAGACGAAGATCAGCGATGTCCTTGTCGCAGAGGTCATCAGTGCGCTTGCTGCCACGGGTGATCCAGCCATCGGTAAACCGCTGGTTGCTGTTTTACCGAACCTCACGCCGCTCGGTCAGAACGCTCTCTTTGATGCGCTCACCACGCGCAGTGAATGGTCGAACGCGCTGCTGGATGCCTTGCAGTCTAAGGAACTCAAGCCCGCTCTGCTCGGACCAGCACGCTTCAGCAAGCTCCGTCTGCATCCCGATCCAGCCGTGGCCAAGCGCGCGCTGGCGGTCATCAATGAAGTCGGTGCAGGCACCAATGCGGCAAAGGATGAGACCATCGCGAAGCTGTTGCCCATCATCGAAAGCAAGGCGGGCGATGCCGTGAAAGGGAAGCTGGCCTTCACCGCTGCGTGCTCCATTTGTCACAAGTTCAACGGAGATGGTAAGGAGGTTGGCCCTGTGCTCGATGGCATCGGCGTTCACGGCACGAACGAGCTGCTGATCCACATTATTGACCCCAGCCGCGTGGTCGATAACGAGCACCGCACCTGGAGCATCGCGATGAAGAACGGCACCTTTGCCGTAGGCATCATCGCCCGTGAAAATGACAGCACGCTGACGCTGCATCTGCCCGGCGGCATCTCGCAGGACATCAAGGTTGCGGACATCAAATCACGTCAAGATACCGGTCTTTCGCTGATGCCAGAAGGCCTGGAAGCGCTCGGCGCTGACACGATGCGGGACATCCTCACTTACCTTCGAGGGGGTAATGCGAAGTTCCGCGCGATCAACCTCGGCACTTCATTCACGACGGATACGGGCGGTGGTCTTTATGCCTCGCGTGAAGCGAAGAACGATAGCGTGCAGCCCGTGAAATACGGCGTCTCCACGGTGGAAGGCGTGCCGTTTGCGCTGCCTGATCCAAGCACGACCCTGACAGGCGGAAACGTCATCGTGTTGAAAAACGGTGATGGGAATAGCTACGCGAGCAGCCTTCCCCAGCGCGTGGAAATCCCGGTCGGCTTCGCGGCTGGTAATCTGCACTTCCTCGGCGGCGTGGCCGGTTGGGGTGGGGGACCAGACCTTCACAAGCCAGCGATGAAAGTCACCATCGAGCACACCGACGGCAAGAAGCAGATCGAGGAACTGTTCACGGGAGATGTCTTCATTGACTACGTCAGCGGTTCCGATGTGCCCGGTTCCAAGCGCGTTGAAGGGCTCACCAAACATGCGCATGTCCGCTACTTCTCACTGCCTGTGAATGAGCGCTCGGCGATCAAGAGCCTCGTTTTGGAGAGCTATAACAACGGCATCTCACCCACGACGCTGGCCATCACTGCTGATGTGGATGCGCCGAAGCAACGTCAGAAATACGAGGCTGCCGAACGCGTGCTGAAGGTGGAGAAGGACTTGCCGAAGTCAGGAGCTACGCTGCCGGCGAAGGCTGAAGCGGGCGTGGTTCGTGCGCTGCTCATCGGCGGTGGAAGCTCGCATGACTTCGAGAAATATTTCCACCTCGCTGACAGCGCGACTTTGGATACGACAGGGAAGATCGTCACCGCTTACACATCGAACGCGGATGAAGCCCTCGCCTTGATGGCCAATGCGGACGTGATCGTGCTCAGTGCGAACCACGGCAGCTTTGGCAATGCCCCGTTCCAGAAGGCGCTGAACGCCTTCGCGGATGCAGGCAAAGGCCTCGTCATCGTCCACGCTGGCACCTGGTATAACTGGCCCGTGTTGTCTGGTTACAATAAGCGTTTCCTCGGTGGCGGCGCCCGTGGTCATGGCTTCGGCGACTTCCAGGTCTTCAACAAGCAGCCTGAGCATCCTGTGATGGTCAACGTGCCCGCTGAATTCACTATTCATGATGAGCACTACAAAGTGGAACTGGATGCCGATGCCGCCGTCGAAGTGCTGGCCATGACTTCTGTCGAGCCGCAATCGAAAAAGGCTTATCCGTCGGTGTGGGTCGTCAAAGATCCGAAGGCTAGGATCGTTGGCATTGGGCTCGGTCACGCGGATGAAGCGCACCGTAATCCCGCTTACCAGCAGCTTCTGATCAATGCCGTGCGCTGGGTGGCGAAGTGATCGCCCAGGATGAGCAAGCTTCCGCCCTGGGAGCGCTGCCGTCCCCGGCGGCGTTTCTTCAGCTCCGTGCGCACCTTCCCCTACCCAATAGGGCTTGGCGTGAATCTTCGTAACGGCTTAGGGTTGATTGACGCCATAGAAACGCCGCCGGGACGGACGGCGCTCCCAGGGTTGGCTTCGTAGCCCAAGATTACTCCAAAATATTACGAGCTTGGTTGCAGGCGAACTCATAAAAAAGCCATCTATCACACTAGGCGTGATAGATGGCTTTCTGATTCATTACCAGAGCTCCGTTTTAGTGAACTTGCTACGGACGAATGCTCTGATCCTCAGTCTGCCGCCCATAACCTAGAGCACGGAGAGCGGGCAGACTTCGCAGCCACCAAATGACAGTAGGAGCAACTGAACAAAGGAAAGCTCCCAGAATGAATAACAGGTTATTCGGAAGCGCTCTAATGACATAATCTAACGTAATTCCGAGGGAAATAGCAGTCAGAAGCATTGGGACAAAAATTCTTTGAAGTGCCTGCTTCCGACGTTCTGGGCTATCATGACGCGCAGCCAAATATCTATACCAAGAACGATAGATTAAGAAAACATAAGCACCCAGTCCTACGAATGCTGCTAGGACTTTAAAGTGAGTGCTCATGCTTCGATATAATAGAGTCTGTCCTACTTCGCCGCTTCCGCATTCCAGACCTTAATGTCGTCAAAGAAGCCGTCTTTGCCGGAGACACCGAGTTCGATCTTGGACTTGGTCGGATGGCCGATACCAGCAGACTTCAGGTAGCCGACGGGCTTGCCATCGATGCTGGCGCGCATTTCATCACCGACGACTTCAACGACGTAGGTATACCATTTGTGCGGTTCCAGCGTGATCGGGAAGGTGGCGCTTTTGCCAACCATCATCTTATCGGCTTCGGCCTTTTTGCTGGGGTCTTTGCGCAGTTCCTTGATCGCTTCGTTCTGGCTGCCATCGCGTTCATCGACCATGATGACTTTGTCGAGACGGAGTTGCGCACGGCAGAGGTGACCGTAGTGGGAGCCGGTGTATTTGCGGTCGTCGAACTCGACATCCATCAAGGAGTTCCCTTCAAACTTAACCTTCACTTCAACGACGCTGTCCTTGGTCGGCACCTCAAGGCCATACACGGCAGCGTGCGGTGTGACGGCGGGTTTGCCATCAGCGGCAGGGATTTCCTTGTCGCGTGTCTGCGTGCCTTTCAGCGTGCCGTTTTCAAAGGCGAAAGTAGGGACGACATTGTGCCAGCGCTTGTCGTGAGTGGTTCCATCCATGTTGTCCTCAAAGAGGATTTCCTTCTTCACCGCGAGGGGCTTGGTAGGGATGGTTGGCTGCGCGGGAGCCTTGGGCGCGTCAGCGGCAAAGGCAGCGGAAGTGAGGAGACAGGAGACGGCGAGGTAGGGTCGGATATTCATGAGATTTCAGATGATGAATGACTGTTACGATAGGAAGATCGGAATCATTCAACAACTGAACGCTGGGTTTCGTCGGTGAGGAAGCGCGCCTCATAGACGGTTTTGAAATCTCAAACCCAATGTTCAAGGATCAAGGAAGGTTCAAAGATCAAGGTTCAAGCCGTGAGCGTGCTTTAAGCGAGCTTTGAAACTTGAACCTTCCTTGAAGCTTGAACTTTGATCCTTGAATTTTTAAGCCTCTTACTTCGTTTTAGCAGGCTCAGCCTTCACGGGTTCACTGAAAAGCTTCAGTAGCAAATCGCCATACCCCGCCTCTTTCATCTTGTCCTTGGCGATGAAGCGGATCGAAGCGGAATTGATGCAGTAGCGGAGGCCGCCTTTATCTTTCGGGCCGTCCTCAAAGACATGGCCAAGATGGGCGTCGGAGGCTTTGGAACGGACTTCGACACGCTTCATTCCGAAAGTGCTGTCCGTGAGATTCTTGACTTCGGACTCGGTGATCGGCTTGGTGAAGGCGGGCCATCCGCAACCGGAATCAAATTTATCCTTGGAAGAAAAGAGCGCTTCACCGGAAATGATGTCCACGTAAATGCCTTCTTCAAAGTGATGGTCATACTTGTTCGTGAACGGGCGCTCCGTGGCGCTTTCACGGGTCACGGCGTATTGCTCAGGCGTGAGGATTTTCTTGAGTTCTTCATCCGTAGGGATGGGCTTGGCGACTTTGGTTTCAGGCATGACAGCAGGTTTCTTGGGTTCAGTTTTGACAGGGTCTTCAGCGTGGAGGGCGAACGCAAGCACGGCACTCAATGCTCCGATGATGCCTGCGGTCCGGTAGGCGCTGATGGGGTTCGTTGATTGATAAGAAGCGGTCTTCATACGGATAAGATACGATTGAGGTGGAATTATTCCTCACGATCTTTTCAAATCAGTCTAGCTCGTTCGCTGATGGAAATCCATTTGCATCAAGCCCGATTGCTGTCTGCTTGGAACGTGATCCCAATTCAGCCGCTTCCCAAACGCCTCCTGCTCCAGGCAGTGGCGTTTTGTGTGGCGGCGCACTTGCTTCTGGCCATGGCCATGGCGGCCTCGCCAGAGCTGCATCACTACTTCCACGGCGATGCGGATCATGACGATCATGAGTGCGTCGTCACGCACCTGATCAAAGGTAATCTCCATGATGGAACACCCTCGCCGGTTCTTACGGTGGGGCTTGATCTCCCGCTCTTGGAGCTTCGCAGTGCGGCGGTGTCAGACCCCGTTTGGGTAGCGCCGCTCTTCCTGAAGAATGGCGTGCTGGAACACGCGCCACCGGTGTTGGGCTAGAGGCGATCACGCTTTAAATATCCCTTCGCCAATACCCGCCATGAAGCGCGGCTATTGATCTCATGCACCCGGCTCTTCTGCGCCGTCGTGCCTTTATTCCATTCAACATTTCTCAGGAATCTCATGAAAACTTTTCTTACCTTTGTCCTCTCATTCATTGCCATTCACGCCATTGCTCAATCGCCAACGCCCACCACCTTCGATGAAGTCGTCGTCACCAGCAGTCCTTTGGCCCGCAGTGCTTTCGATCAAGCTCAGCCAGTGAGCTCGCTCTCTGGGGATCAACTCAAGCTCCAGACCGCGCCGACCCTCGGTGAAACCTTGGCAGGCGAGCCAGGCATCGCCTCCAGCCACTTCACGGGCGGTGCTAGCCGACCCATCATCCGGGGGCTCGCGGACAATCGCGTCACCGTGCTCAACAACGGCACCGACATCCTCGATGTCTCGAACCTCAGCCCTGATCATGCGCCGAGTGTGAGCCCGCTCCTAAGCCAGCGCATCGAAGTCGTGCGTGGCGCGGCGACCATCCTATACGGTTCAAGTGCCATCGGTGGCGTGGTCAACGTGATTGATAATCGCATCCCCAGCGAGCTGCCTTCGCAAACAGTCTCCGGTGAGCTGGACGGTCGCTACGGTTCCAACAACAACGAGCGATCTGGAGCCCTCTCAGTGGACACTCGATTGAGCGATCACTGGGTGCTGCATCTGGATGGAGCCATCATCAAAACAGGTGACTCGGACATACCCGACTATGCCTTGAGTGATCGCATTCGCCAGAAGCTCACGCCGGAGCAGCGTGCTCGCGGCAGCTCCTTCGGCGGCGATCCACGCGGCACCGTGCCGAACACCGCCGACTTCACGCGAGACTTCGCCATCGGCGCTTCCTATGTTTGGGATAAAGGCTACGTCGGTGTTTCCTTCAATGAATTCCTCAGCTTCTATGGCGTGCCTGATAGCGGTGAATCCCACGGCCTCAGCGCGCCTGATCGAGTGCATCTCGACGTGGTGAAACGTCAATACAGCTTGCGCTCAGAAGTCACTGATCCCTTTGCCGGTTTCACTCATTTGAACTTCAAATTCTCCTACATCGACTACAAGCACGATGAACTCGATGGGCAAGCGATAGGCTCCACATTCCTCTCGCAAGGCTTTGATACGCGCCTTGAACTGGCCCATGAACCTCTTGGCAAAATGGAGGGCTCCATCGGCGCACAGGTCTTGTATCGCGATCTCTCCGTGCTCGGTGACGAAGCCTTCCTACAGCCCACACATACGCTGCAAGTGGCGGGCTTTGTCTTCGAGGAACTGAAGCTGGATGACCTGCGCTGGCAGCTCGGGGCACGCCTTGAGTATGATCGCAGCCGGATTGATTCCAATGATCCAGAGCTGACTTCGCTCAAAAGCGGCGAGAGCAAAATCCGTGACTTCATTCCGCTCAGTATCGCGGGTGGAGTCGTCTATGATTTAACGAAGGACATTAATACTGCGCTCACCGTGCGCTACTCAGAGCGAGCGCCGACAGCGGAAGAACTTTATGCTCGCGGCCCCCATGATGCCACATTTCAATACCTCATCGGCGATCCCGCCATGACGAAGGAAAAAGTGCTCGGTGTTGACCTCAGCCTGAGGAAGAAAGACGGCGTCATCACGGGCAGCATCAGCGGCTTCTATAATCACTTCTTCGAGTTCATTGACTTCACCGATTCGGGCTTGGTCGATGCTGATCTGCCCGTTTATAACTACGCTGCCAAGCGCGCTGACTTCTGGGGCGGTGAAGCGGTGCTGGACTTCCATTTGTTACCGCGCTCCGTCACGCGGCCCGTTCCGCTAGCTGATAAAAGCGTCAAGAATGTGATCGCGCCCGGTGGTGATTCCGCAGCTACGAATCCGAACGATCTCTATTTTGAAGTGAAGGGAGATTACGTTCACGCTCAGAATCAGACTGACGGCCAGCCGCTGCCCCGCATCACACCAGCGCGAGGCGCTGCTGCTATGGCGTATCAAACCACCCACTTTGGCGCGCGTATAGAAGTCCAGCGCGTGCTTTCTCAAGAGCGCGTGGCTGAGTTAGAGACCACCACAAGCGGATACACGTTTTTGAATGCCAGTGTAAACTATACTTTTGCACAAGGCCCTGTGACTTATATGTTCTACGTGCGTGGCAATAACCTGCTAAACGCTGAAGCCCGTGATCATACTTCTTTTCTCAAAGACGTGCTGCCTCTTTCTGGAAGAAGCGTCGTTGTCGGTGTAAAGGCCACGTTTTAAATCGTAGTGAAATTGGCGGGTCGAGAACATTCTAGATCTGCATTTACCTTTTTTGCTAAACCCTTCATGATTCCCTTATTTCTCAAAGGCGGACCCATTATGTGGCCGCTGCTCATCACCTCCATCATCGCGCTCACCGTCGTTTTGGAGCGGCTGTTCTTTGTGCTTACCGAGTCGTTTCATCGTGATGGAAAGCTCGTTGAGAGCCTCTTCACGGAAGTCAAAGCGGGCGCTCTTCAGCGCGCCATTGAGCTTGGGAAAAGCTCGAAGGACTATGTGGCCAAAGTGCTGATCTATGCGCTTATGCATCATGAGGAGGGTGATGCGAACTCCCTCATTCGCGGGGCCAGCCGTGAACTGAAGCGGTTCAATCGTGGCCTCTCAGTGTTGGATACCGTCATCACACTCGCGCCGTTGCTCGGACTTCTCGGCACCGTGACGGGAATGATCCGCGCGTTCAGTTTGTTGGGAGATGCGGAGCTTGGTGCTCCCACGGCCATTACGGGCGGCATCGCGGAGGCTTTGATCGCCACCGCATTCGGTTTGTTGGTGGCCATCATCGCCCTGGTCCCGTTTAACTTTCTGAACGCTAAGATGGAGGATGCACGGCATGAGATCGAGGACGCCGCATCACGTCTCGATGCCATGCTTTCACCCCACACGAGCGCTGCGGAATGAGACGAATCCACATCCCGTCTCCAAGATCGAAGAAGCACGCGCGGATTGAAATCATCCCGCTGATCGACATCGTGTTCTTCCTGCTCGCCACGTTCGTCATGGTTTCACTTTCCATGGTGAAGAGCAAAGGACTGTCCGTAAATCTGCCCAGCGCTTCCACGGGCGAGAAGCAGAAACGTGATGATTTTACGACCATCACCATCACCGTGGACAACGCGATCCTCTTCAACAAACAACCCGTGGATGCGGAAGCCTTGGCCGTGGCCTTGAAGAAGCTCAAAGAGGAGCAGGGCGACCCGAAAGTCTTCATCAATGGCGATGAAAAATCCCTGCTTGGCTCGACGATTCAAGTCTTCGATGAAGTGCGTAAAGCTGGCATCACAAAGGTGGCCTTTGAAACCAAACCGAAGCAAAAGTGACGCAACGCAGACTGGCTTATCTGACTTGGTTCGTGGTCGCTCTCGCGATTCACGCCGCCATCCTATTGGCCACCACCAGCTCCTTGTTTACGGATGCGAGTTATGACATCGCCAGCACGCCATCTGTCGATGTGGAGTTGGTAGAATCCAACGCAGAACCATTGACCGCCGAGGTCGTTCCGCCTGCCCCCCCTGATCCCGAGCCGCCGCCTGTGACGCCTTTACCTCCGCCGGAGCCGATGAAATTACCGGAGCCGCCACCGCCCGTGGAAACACCCGTTCCCGAGCCGCCCAAGCCCGAGCCGCCCAAGCCCGAGCCGCCCAAGCCCGAGCCGCCCAAGCCCGAGCCCATCGTGGAGCCGACACCCAAGCCCACGCCGAAGCCGGAACCACCCAAACCTCAAGCGAAACCACGAGCCGCAGCCATTGTGCCGCGTGCTTCATCCGCTCCTGCGACGACTGCCAATGCAGGCACTTCTGGCAGCAGCAACAACGTCCATCCCAGTTACCTCTTTAACCCACCGCCGCCTTATCCAGCGGAGTCCCGAGCCGCTCGCGAGCAGGGCTTGGTCCTATTGAGCGTCTCTGTGAATGAGCAGGGCCACGTCAGTTCCCTAAGCATCAAGCAAAGCTCCGGCTTTCCCCGACTCGACAACGCGGCCCGCATCGCCGTGACCCGCTGGAAGTTCAAACCTGCCCGCATGGCTGGCGTGGCTCTAGCCACAGTGATAGATGTGCCAGTGCGGTTTCGGTTGGGGCAACAGTAGGGAGGAGCCAGTAGTGAGTAGTCAGTAGCTGGAAGCCACACTTGGCTCGGAGGATTATGGAGCTGGCAAAATCGCATTAATTCCACTTCTCGCTCTTGGCTACTCACTACTGACTACTGACTCCTCGCTCCTCCTCACCGACTTCCACTCCACTTCCTGCGAGTGATCCACAAGGCCCGGTTCAGCAGCGTTTGACGGTGAGAGGATGGCTAGGAACACGAGGCGTTCGTTAAAGGGATTGTAGGTGCCGTGGACCTCGCCCATCGGGATGAAGGCCATCTCGCCGGGACCGAGGATGCGCTTCTGTTTGCCCACCCATTGCTCGGCACGACCGGAGAGAATATAGATGCACTCCTCGCGCGTCGGATGGCTGTGAAACGGGTGATCACGTCCCGGTTCCATGTTCGCACGGACGATGAGGAGTTGCTCATTATTCACCACATCGGGTCGGCAGATCCATTCCTCCAACGTCCACGGGGATAGGAAATCCACCTTCTCAGCGGCAGTGACGAAACGGCGATCAGCAAGGGAGTCAGACATGATGCGCGATGATAGCGGGGAGTTTATTTAGAGCAATCACTGAGATGCACATGCGCCTATCTGAAATCTAAGATTGAGTCATGCTTTGGCTGTTCGTTGAGTCTTCCGTTCAAACATCGCATACAGCACGGGCAGCACGATGAGCGTCAAGAACGTGGAACTGAGAATCCCGCCGATGACCACCGTGGCCAGCGGACGCTGCACTTCCGCGCCGGTGCCCGTGGCGAGGGCCATCGGGACGAAGCCAAGACTGGCCACCATCGCGGTCATGAGCACGGGACGCAGCCGAATGATGGCTCCTTCAATGACGGCATCCAACAGCTCACGACCTTCCTCGCGGAGTTGATTGAAGTAGCTGATCAAGACGAGGCCGTTCAGCACAGCGACCCCACTCAAGGCGATGAAGCCAACCGCAGCCGTGATGCTGAACGGCATCCCTCGCAGCCAGAGCGCGAGCACGCCACCGGTCACGGCGAGAGGCACTCCGGAGTAAACGACGACGGCTTGTCGAAGGCTGCCAAAGGCCAAGAAGATGAGAACGAAGATGAGCACCAGCGCGGCTGGAACGACCACGGCGAGCCGCGCCCGAGCCTCTTGCAGATTCTTGAACTGACCGCCAAATTCGATGATGTAGCCCTCTGGCAGCTTGACCTGTTCCTTGATCCGCTGCTCTGCGTCATGCACGTAACTCTCCACATCCCTCCCGCCCATGTTCACCATGAGAGCCGCCCGGCGATGGCCTTCATCACGGGCGATGGGCTCGATGACCTTGATGGTTTTGAAGTCCACGACTTGACCCAGATGAATCAAGCCGTTCTCACCAACCCGCAGGGGCAGGGCCTTGATCTGCTCATCATCAGCGCGCAGTTCCTCCGGCATTCGCACCACGATGTCGCGTCGCTTGTCACCATCCACGGCGATGCCCACTTCCTCACCGGCCAGCGCAAAACTCACCGCGCGGTTCACTTCGGCGGCTTGCAGACTATAGCGTTGCAGGGCTTCACGCTTCACATTGAGCTCAAGCTGCGGCGTGCGGCCCTCGGTCTCGTATTCCACCTCTGCCGCTCCGGGCGTGGCTTCGAGGATGGCCTTGGTTTGTTCCGCGAGCTTCTCCAGCACGTCGTAATCATTGCCGAAAATCTTCACCGCGAGTTCCGCCTTTGTGCCTTCCAGCAGTTCGTTGAAACGCATCTCGATGGGCTGCGCGAAGAGGATGTTATATTCGGGATTGATCTTCTTGAGGACAGCTTCCATCTGCTCACGCAACTCTGCTTTGCTCATGGGGCGACCAGCGGTCATCGGCCATTCGTTGAGCGGCTTGTAGAAGATGTAAACGTCACTCTCGTTCGCAGGCATGGGATCGGTGGCGACCTCACTGGTGCCGATGCGTGAGAAGATGCGCGTGAGCTCAGGGAACTCGGCGAGCAGCTTCTTTTCAACCTCAAGGTCAGTCTTCACAGACTCCTCCATGTTCATGCCCACGGGCTTGTAGAGCATGGCCGTGATGGAGCCTTCATCTAGCTTCGGCACGAACTCCGCGCCGAGTTGATTGAAGAGCCAGAGTGAGCCTGCAAAGAGGGCCACAGCGCCGATGACCACCAACCAGCGCATGGCTAGCGCGGTCTTCAACAAGGGCCGATAAATACCCTTCGCGGCTCGCATCAAGAAGTTGTCGCCCTCATGAATGTGACCACTGAGAAGGAACGAACAGAGCACGGGCATGAGCGTGAGCGCGAGCAACAACGCACCTGCCAACGCGAGCATGACGGTGATCGCCATTGGATGGAACATCTTCCCTTCGATGCCTGTGAGCGCGAGGATGGGGATGTAAACGATGGTGATGATGACCACGCCGAAAAACATGGGAGAACCGACCTGCTGGCTCGCGTGCAGGACCGTTTTAGCGCGCTCTTCTGGGGTGAGTTTGCGTCCCAGCGCGTGTTGCTTCAAGCCCAGCTCACGCACGATGTTCTCCACAATGACGACTGCGCCATCAATGATCAAACCGAAGTCCACTGCACCCAGCGACATCAGGTTTCCTGAGACTCCACCGCGCACCATGCCGATGAGTGCGAAGAGGAAGGACAAGGGGATGGCGCAGGCTACAATCAAGGCGGCGCGCCAGTTCCCAAGCAACAGTAGCAGCACGACCACGACCAGCACCGCGCCTTCAAAGAGGTTCTTTTCCACCGTGCCGATGGATTGATTGATGAGGATGGAGCGGTCGTATTGAGCTTCTATCTCGATGCCTTCGGGCAGCTTTGTTTGAATCTCCGCGATGCGTTCCTTCACGCGGTTCGCGACCTCACGACTGTTCTCGCCCGCCAGCATCATGGTGGTGCCGATGACGGCTTCCGCACCATTCAACGTCGCTGCTCCCGTGCGGAACTTGGTGCCGATGACCACTTCCGCCACGTCCTTCACAAGCAAAGGTTTAAGGGCTGCGCCAAACTTAATGGGCAGATTCGCGAGGTCTTCCACCGTGTTCACCCGACTCACCGCGCGGACGGTGAACTGCTCCCCACCACGACTGATGATGCCACCGCCTGCGTTCTCCACATTGTCTGCGATGATCTTCGCCAGCTCGCTGAAAGTCATGCCGACCCGTTCCAAGGCTTCCGGTTTCGGCTGCACCACGAACTGCCGTTCAAAGCCACCCGTGCCATTGATCTCCGCAATGCCGCGCACCGTGCGGAGCAGGGGCTTGATGGTGTATTCCTGAATCTCACTCAACTCGAGTAACTGCTCCTTCTCGGTCGTGGGTTTGTGCTTGGCATCCGCCTTGTAGTTGACGCTGTAATAGAAGATTTCGCCAAGGCCGGTGCTGATGGGCGCGAGCTTCGGTGAGGTGCCTTTGGGCAGGGTTTCCATCGCCGTTTGCAAGCGTTCAGTCACGAGCTGACGTGCGCGATAGAGATCGGTATCGTCCGCGAATTGCAGCGTGATTTGGGAGAGGCCGAACTTGGTCACGGAGCGCATCTCCGCCACACTGGGAAGCCCCGCCAAAGCGATCTCCAGCGGGCGGGTGACGAGCCGTTCAGACTCTTCAGCGGCCAGCGCGGAGACCTCCGTGTTGACTTGGATTTGAATACCTGTGATGTCCGGCACAGCGTCCATCGGGAGCTGTTTGGCGGACCACAGGCCGATGCCCAGCAGGGCAAAAGCACCCAGCAGCACGAAGGAGCGCTGGCGCATGGAGAATTCGAGAATGGAGTTGATCATGGGATCGAAGGCAAAAGACTATTCAGTGAGTTTTGATCCCGTCAGTTGTTCCAATTCCATCCGTGCTTTGAGCGCTCCGAACTGGGATTCCAGCACCGCGTTGACGGCTTCAATGTATTGCTTCTGCAACTCGGTGTAAGTGCTCAGGGGCAGCGCGCCGAGTCGGTAATGCTCATCTGCTTCGGCAGCGGCTTGATGAAAACTTTCCAGCAGGTCCAGAGGCCACTTGGCCAACTCCGCACCATAGATCGAATAGGCGCTGGACTCTGAAGCCACGGCCCGCTCCAGTTCGCGCACTTGCGCTGCGAGCATCATTTCCGCCTGAGTTTGCCGGGCCTTCGCGGTCTCGATGTTGCCCTTGTTCTTGTTCCAGAGCGGCAGAGGAATGGTGACGCCGAGACCGAACTGCGTCTCGCGTGATTCCGCTTTCTGCTGCTGATAATATGGCGCGACGGTGAAGGCGGGCCAGCGCTCATTCTCCGCGAGCTTCACCTGAAAGCCCTGCTGCTCCACATCGAGCACTCGCGCGCGAAGATCGAAGTTCTTCTGACGCGCCGTGGCTAGGAGCTTTTCCAGAGCGGGCACGGGCTTGAGGACCAGGCGTTCTTGCTTAATCTCGATCTCATGATCAGGTTTCTCTCCGAGTAGCTGATTTAATGCAAATCGTGCTTCCATCAGTTCGCGTCTGGCGGTGGTGGCTTGGCGACCAAGCGTCAGGGCACTGGCCTGTATGATGCGGGCTTCAAGGCGCGGCGCGGGGCCGGTGGGATCACGTTGCAGCAGCACCGTGGCGAGGTCGGTGAGTCGTTTGGAAACCTCCTCAGCGGCGTGCGCATTTTCTTGAGCCGACATCAATTTCCACGCGGTCGCCCGCACTCGACCTGTGAGCGCGGCTTTGAACTGATCCAGTCCGAGCTGAGCCACTTCGGTTTGCTTCAAGGCCAAGGCTTTTCGTAGGGCCAAGCGTCCGGGCCACTCAAAGGTTTGACTGAGCGTCACGGCCCATGCCGGGCCGTCCGCAGAGTTGCCGAGGTCTTTGACACGCCAGGTTCCGAGGCTGGTTTGCAGCTCAGGATTGGCGAGCATGCTGGCGGTCTTTTGCCCGCCTTTGGCAGCGGCTATTTCTGCTTCGTAGAAGCGGACTTCAGGGTGAGTGGCCAGCGCTTTGGCGGCGAGTGAGTTGATGCTGATAGGCTCGGCATTGAGTGAACCGATGAGGAGGATAGAGGCACAGAGAACTGATTTCATAAGAGGAAAGGTGGTGAATCGAAAGCGGATGTTCACGCGTGAGCACCAGCACAAGCTGGCCGCGCAAGGGCATAAAAAGACCCACGCCGCATGCTTCATCGTGGAAGCACCGCGCAGGTCAGGAGGGAACAGAAATCAAACGATGATCACCATCGTTCTCAGACATCGCAAGGTGGCTGAGAGCAGAGGCGGCGGTCGGGCGGCATACGGCTGGACGCTTGTATTGGCGGGCCATGCCGGATGAAAGGTCTGGTATTCCCAAGGCACTGTGAGCACCAGTGGAGCAGGGGCGGAAAGGGCTTCGTCACGAAGGTAGAGTGTATCGCCTCCTGCTGAAAAATGCAGCACATGATCGTGCGTTTCTTCGTGAGCCTCGACACCCGCGACGAGTGTTTTCAGCGCTCCATGAACGTGGTTTTGCAGAGTATCGTGATGCAGAACCAGATCAAAAGCCTCTCCGCAGGCTTCCACTTTTACTTGATGATCGCAATCCAACAAAGCTACCAAGCCAAGCGCTGCGGGGCCGATTCCTGGCAGCGAGAACCCATAAACCAACGCCAGCAACCAGCCCAGAAGGAGGCGGCATGGGGAATGGTGAGCAGTGGAGTTCATCGGCTCGCAGAATTTGCGGGGTGTTTTAGAAACCGCAAGTGCTCCTTAACGAAACAGCCCCAAGGTGCTGACGATCAGAAGCACGAAATGAGCCCAGGGCAGAATGAGGAATCCGAGTGCCGTTTGATCCCAGCCGTAAACATGGGCGATCCACATGGCGATGAGGGAAACGACTAATACGACGGGTAACGCCAGGCCGATGACAATAACGAACCCCGCGAGCTTCGGATGCGTCTCTGCGGTCGCGGAACTCATGACGCTGGCGACTCCGAGGAGATAGCAAGGAACGATGCCGAGCACGCCGATGAAGGTCTGGATGATGATGAGGGTGTGCAGGTTCATGGTTGATCATTCTGTGGCGGGGCTTTGCCTAAGAAGCAACCATAC
>JANYJH010000087.1 GCA_025361865.1 Phragmitibacter sp. | reverse complement strand
GCCCTGTCCCTCGTGGCCAAGGGTGGCCTGTTTCTCACCTGCTCCTGCTCCGGCCTGATGCCTGTGGAAGAGTTTGAGGAGATCGTCATTGGCGTCGCGCATCGCAATGGCCGGAAGCTCCAGATCCTTGATCGCACCGGGGCCGGACCGGATCATCCCGTGATGTCCCACTGTCCTGAAAGCCGCTATCTCAAGGCCCTGTGGGCCCGCGTTTGGTAACGGAGCGCGGACTTCAGTCCGCATCATGAAACTCTGGAGAAAGCAGGCTGAAGCCCACGTTTGGTAGAAGGCGAAGCCGCTACTTCGTTTCGTTCCAGTAGATCTTCACGTTCTTCGTGCGGCGACCAGAAGCGATGATGTCCAGCTTGCCGTCGCCATTGAGATCGGCCAGCACGAGGTCTTCGCAGGCCATGGTGTTGTCATCAAGGAGATGCTGCGTCCACTTCTGGCCCTCCTCATCAGGCACGAACATCTTGATGCCGACCTTCGCCACCTTGTTCTGCATCGCACGCCAGCCGACGATGATTTGATCGCGACCAATGCCAAGCAAATCACCGCAGGCAAGGGCGTGGCCATCTTCGAGGGTGGAGTCGAGGACGATGCGTGGCTGTGCATCTATTATGATTGGGTAGAAAACCAATTGTGTCCCGTGCATCGGTTCAACAGCGGCAACTCCAAAGCCCGCCTTGTCTTTGCCAATAAGTCCCCAACTCATTCTTGCTTCGCCCGAACCTTTCAAGCTGGAATTATTCGTGTGGTTGGCAATCCAGGAAGTATCCGCACCATTGCTGCCGGAGCGATAAAAAATTGACTTGATGCCTTCACGTCCAGCGATGTCGAGTGAAGTGGCAACCCCAGTCGGCAAGTCCAGTTCGCTCACATCAAAATTATGCGTCATGTGCATGTCATCGCACACGACCTCCGTCTTCCATTCCTCCTTGGGATTCTTCGGCATTTGATAAGCAAGCACCTTCACGCCTACGCCTTCCCCGTTCTTGTTGCCGCGACCGTGCAACGGGGCGACGACGAGATCATAGCGCGGCTTACCGTCTGCGTTGTCACCGCGGCGGATCCACTTCATGCGATGCGTGGTCGGCTCGGCGGGAAGCCTCACGGCTTCCCATTTTCGCGTGCGATCAGCGGGCGGAATCAAATAAAACACTGCGCCGCTGTTCACCGTGTCGCTGGGATTCCACTCCGCGCCCACGGCGATGGAGCATTTACCAGAGCGTCAATGTCCCGCGCGGCGATGCAGACGTTGTCGTGCTCCGTGAGGTTCTCGGCGAGGACATGCTTAGTCCACGTCGGGTTCTGATACCAGACGAACTGCTTCTTATCGGCGAGCAAAATGTCCGGTTTGCCATCGCCATCCACGTCCGCGATGGCAAGGCCGTAGCCGATCTCAATCTGGGTGTCGATGTCCTGCGCGCGGAAAATAGGAGTCTTCTCTGCGGCCTGCATGGCGGAGCATGAGATGAGCAGAGTGAGGGCGATGCGGATGTTCATGCGAGGGTTGTAGCAGATTTGCGGCATCGAATACAAGAGCTGAATGACCGAAGCACCCACCTCAGCCGCAACATCTGAGAATCGCGGCCGTTCCATGAGGCATGAACTCATGGGCGAATGGCCGCCGCTGATTGCGCATCCGAAGCTCGAAGTGCTTGAGTCAAAGCCGCGCGAGAACTTCACGCAGCATCGCATCCGTCTTCAAATCGCAGCCGATCAAACTGCAGATGGCTACCTCCTCATTCCTGATGGCAAGCCACCGTTTCCCGCTGTGTTCGTGCCTTACTATGATCCTGAAACGAGTGCTGGTTTGAACCCCAAACAGGCGCTGCGAGACTTCGCGTATCAGCTCACGAAGCGCGGCTTTGTCAGCCTCAGCATTGGCTCGCCGGGCGGGGATGCGCGCAAGCCTGTGCTCCTTGCCGACGCGAAATGCCAGCCACTTTCGTATCTCGGATACATCGCTGCGAATGCTCATCACGCGCTCGCTTCATTGCCGGAAGTGGATGCCAGACACATCGGCATCGTCGGTCATTCTTATGGCGGAAAGTGGGCCATGTTCGGCTCCTGCCTTTGTGATCAATATGCCTGCGCGGTGTGGAGTGATCCCGGCATCGTCTTTGATGAAGCACGTATCAGCGTGAACTACTGGGAGCCGTGGTATCTTGGACTTGATCCCAAGATCACGCGCAAGCCCGGCCTCATCACTTCGGAGAGTCCGCGCACGGGCGTTTACAAAACGCTCGTGGAGCAAGGACGTGACTTACAGGAACTTCATGCCCTGATGGCTCCGCGTCCATTCCTTGTTTCAGGCGGCTCCGAGGACTTCCCTGCACGATGGATGGCTTTGAACCACGCCATCGCCGTGAACCATCTTCTCGGCCACGATGACCGCGTGGCGATGACGAATCGCGCGGCTCATCCGCCGACGGAAGAGTCCAATACGCAGATCTATGCGTTCTTCGAGCACTGGTTGAAATGAGAACAGAATCAAGCCCTCCACTTCAAGGCCTTCACCTCGCCGTGCTTGGAATGGGTGGTATCCAGGCAGCGTAACTCCAGCTTCAGCGCGTCGCTTTGCACCGTGGCCTGCACCCAACCATTCGGCATGGCTTTGTTGAAGACATAGGCGGTGGGCGGCAGGTTAATGAGATGGATACCGCTTTCATCAGGCTTCACTTCCCAAGTATGGGTATGACCGTAGATGCAGGCTTTCACCTGCTTGCGCGGCCGCAGCAGAGCGAGCAATTCCGAGGAATCCTGCAAGGCGTTTTTGCTTTCTTGCAGCACGACGTTGTGATGAACGACGACGATGGCAGGCTTATCCGTGTGGGCATCGAGGGCGTTCTCCAACCAGGCGCGCTGGTCTTCGCCAAGCACCCCTGGAGTGCCGTTGGTCTTATCGAGCGAGTCGAGCAGGAACCAGTTCACGAGCGGGCTTTCGATCACTGCAATCTGTCGATGCTCCACTGGTGAGGGCATCGTGATGTCCTGGCCCAGCACTTCGGCAAAGGGCACGCGATCATCGTGATTGCCCATCATCAGATGCACGGGCAGTGCGGCCTTACGCAAAGGCTGAACGAGGGTGCTGAAGGTCGCGTAGTCTTCACGCAGGCCATGAAGATAAGCGCAGTCACCGCTGACGATGACGCCCGCAGGCTTGGCTGACCATGCCAAGGCTTCGGTGATGCAACGTGAGAGATTTTCAGCCATCTTCGCCTCACGCGCGATGAGTTCGCTGTTCTCATCGATATGGCAGTCCGAGAACAGGATCCATGCCTGTTCGGTGACTGCATTCTCAGCCAAGACCGCTTGTGGCTTGCTGAGAAGACTACCGCAAGCAGCAGCCAAAGACTGCTGAAGGAAGCGGCGACGTGGGATGGCTGGCAGGGTGATGGGCATGGCGACGTTGGTTGTCCAATGAAACGTCGCTCAGGCACACGGCCTTACTTTGGCTTAAGCGTGGCCCGTGAGAAGGTAGTCCGCCAAGCCTTGGCGGTGAAGCTGTCAGGGATGTTTGAGGAGTGACCGCCAAAGGCTTGGCGGGCTACTTTCTTCAAGCTACTGCGCCGCAGTCTTCGGCGCGGTGAGCTTCAGCATCAGGAAATACAGAACACCGATGATGGCGACTCCGGCGATGATCCCGAGTGACTCATGCTTCATGGCGTGAATCATCTCCTCAGGATTCTCCATGAGCTTCGGATTGCGATCCGCGACTCCTTTGCCGAACCAGGTCAGCACGGAGCACCAGATGGCAGAGCCAATGACGGTCATAAGGCTGAACTTGCCAAAAGGCATCCGCACGATGCCTGCGGGTATGGAGATGAGATGACGAACGACGGGCAGCAAGCGCGCAAAGAAGATGCCGCCCGCTTCGTAGCGGGTCATGAAGTGCTCGGCACGCTCCAGCTTCTCCGGGCTGATGAAGAAATATTTACCGAACTTCAGGATGAAAGGCCGACCCGCATAACGTGAGACGGCATACGTGATGGACGATCCCAACCAGGAACCGAACGTGCCTGCCAGAATGACGCCCCAGAGACTCATCTTGCCTTGCGCCGCGAGGAAGGCGGCTGGCGGAATGACCACTTCACTCGGCACCGGAAAGATGGAACTTTCCATGGCCATCAGGAGGATGACGCCTCCGTAGCCCCAGTCTTGAACCCATTGGAACCAGATTTCGATGAGATGATGCATAGCTAGTTGAAGTAGTGAGGAGTCAGGAGTGAGTATGGAGTAGGAAGCGAATAAAGTAGCCTGACTCTCCCGAGTCGGGAATCAGTGAAGAGAAAGTCTGTTTAGTCAACCACCCGACTCGGGAGAGTCAGGCTACATTCATGAATCAGGCGCTCGTGCTGCGCGGGATCGTAGTGATGGCTCACAAAGCCGAGGCGTTGACCGGTGGCGATGTTATCTGCCAGATCGTCGATGTAGAGCGTGGTCGCAGGATCGAGATTGAATTGAGTGATGGCCGTCTGGAAGATGGGCTCGTGCGGCTTCATGCTCTTGGCTTCATGGGAGAAGATGCCGCCGCTGAAGAGATTCAATACAGGGAACTTCGCGAAGAGCCATTCTTTGTGCAGCCCGTTGGTGTTGGATAGCAGATAGAGCGGGGCCTTGCCGTGAAGCTCGCGGATGAGATCGATCATCGGCGGATTCTCCGTAAAGATGTCGCTCCAGATTTCGATAAAGTCTTCGCGTGATCCCTTGAAGCCAGTGCGGGCCATGCTTTGCGTAATGAAGTCCTCATCACTCATGCGGCCAGATTCGTAGTCATCCTTGAAGGGTGAGATCAAAGCGAAGGCTTCCTCGGCAGAGACGTTGCTTTGATCTGCGATACGCTGTTTCGCGATGGTCCAATCAAAGCGCACGATAACGTTGCCGATGTCGAAAAGGTAAGCTGAGCAATTCATAGTTTTGGAGCCCTGCTATCTTTCAACACCGCTTCCGCGATCTTCAACGCCGCGCCGGGTTCACAAAGCACGCGGGCATTTTCCTTCATGCGCTTGGCCTCTACAGCTCCGTTCGCGAGAAGCCTTTCCGCTAGCTCGCCCGTCTGCTTTGGGCTCTTGGAAACAACGCCGCAATCATGACTGGTCAGCAGCTCGGCATTGCCCTCTTCCTGGCCGGGAACGATGTAGTCAATGATGGCCGGGCAACGCGCGGCGAGGGATTCGTGGAGGATCGCCCCGCCGGCTTTGCAGATCACGAGATCATGCGTTTGCAGAAGATGCGGGATTTGATCCGTCCAGCCGAGGATATGGATGCGGGCTTCCGGCAGCGAGTCCATGAACTGCGTGTAAGTCTGGTAAAGACGCGCCTTGTGCTTGCCCACCGGAAGGGTCAACTCGACGCCGGCAGCGAGGAGTGGTCTCAGGGCTTCAAGCGTCTGCGCCACATGCCTGACGCTGGTGGAAGGCAGATAAATGATGCGTCTGACAGGCGATGCCTCAACGGGCACCGACGCCTCTTTGAGGAAGTCCAGACTGACCGGAAAGCCGCTGGGAATGATCTCGTCTGCGGCCACTCCATGAGCGGCCAGTGCGGCCTTGGAGGCTTCATCTGCGGCGAAGTAAAGCTTGCTCGGAGCCAGCGCCCAGATGGGATGAATGCTGATGGAATCCGTGACGACGGTATAGACGGGCGGCACGTCCACGCCTGCTTCACGAAGCTGCTCCACGAGCTTCGGATACAGCGGATAAGTGGTGACGATGGCGCTTGGTTTCTGTTCGCGCAGAATCTCGTGCAAGCGGTTCCTCAGAGGCAGCAGCGAATCAACCGCGCCGCTCTCAAACTGGAGGTCTTGCGTGTTCCGATAGATCCAGGCCCAAAGCCACGGCGCGCGCGTGATGAGCATCTGATAGCCCGTTTTCATCGCGGGAGAAAAGACGGGCATCGCGGCATCGAAGATGTCCTCCACCCTCATTTCCTCATCGGGAACAAGGCGCTCCAACGCCTGCGCCACATTGCGCGCTGCTGTGTTGTGTCCGTCGCCGAAGCCTGCTGTCAGTATAAGTATCACGTCGTTTGCCAGTTAGCCTTCATAGACACCAGCGCGAACGAAAAATCACATTTCCGTCACGATGTCAGATGAGCGCGGCTTTGTCTTGCAGCACCTTGCGTCATGAAGTCTTATGTCTCCCATGCGTATTGGAATCACAGGTGCGACGGGCTTCATCGGCCAAGCGCTCGCAAAAGCAGCCAGCGATCGCGGGCATGGAATCGTGGTCTTCTCACGGCGCAAAGACCTGTTCCTGCCGTGGGCGAAGGACATCCGGCCTTATGACGCGGACTCCCCCACGGTGCTGGATCCATCGGGTTTGGACGCGCTCGTTCACCTCGCCGGAGAGAGCGTGCTCGGCTATTGGACGGCGAAGAAGAAGGCCCGCATCATGGACAGCCGGGTGGAGACCACGCGCCGCATTGTGGAAGCGATGAAGGCTTGTCCAAAGCCACCCGCCGCGTTCCTTTGTGCCTCAGGAACCGGAGCCTATGGCGATCAAGGTGACGACATTCTCACCGAAACCTCGAAGCGGGGCACGGGCTTCCTCGCGGATGTTTGCACCGAATGGGAAGCCGCTGCTTGTCGCGCCATCCCTCTCGGCGTGCGCGTCGTTTTGCTTAGAACTGGCATGGTGCTCGGCCTCAATGGTGGCTCATGGCCTCTGCTCCGCCGCGTGTTCAAGCTACGCATCGGTAGCCGACTCGGCAGCGGGAAACAGTGGGTGCCTTGGGTGCATCTGGATGACGAAGTCGGCATGATCTTGAAAGCGCTGGAGACCCCGCAGATCAATGGCCCCCTCAATCTCGTCTCCCCCAATCCCGTCACCAACGCCGAGATGACGCAGCTCATCGCGAAGCGCCTCCGCACCCGCACGCTCCCACCCGTTCCTGGCTTCCTGCTGAAGCTCGTGATGGGAGAACTCAGCAGCATCGTCCTCGATAGCCAGCGCGTGCTTCCTGCGACCGCGCAGGGTCATGGCTATCCGTTCAAGTTTGAAACGCTCGAAGCCGCTCTGGCCAATTTTGAATGTTAAATTTTGAATTTTGAATGGCTTCTGATTACCAAAGTTCGCCTACCTTCCGCCTCATAATTCATAATTTCTAATTTCTAATTCTTAATTCAAAACCCAGCATGTCTCAAACCACCATCGGTCTCGTTTACGACTACGATCAGACCTTGAGCCCCAGCTACATGACGGATGAGGTCGTGTTCCCGCACTTCGGCATCAGCGCGCCGCAGTTCTGGAAGCGCTCGAATGCTCTCGTCTCCGAGCAAGGCTACGACTCCGAGCTGGCTTATTTGAAGACCCTTCTCGACTGCCTAACACCTGATCCACCGACCAATGCCGAGCTGCGAGCCCTCGGAGCCAAGCTCCAATTCTATCCCGGTCTGCCAGACATGTTCGAGGAACTGAACGCCGTCCTCACCGCAGAGCATCGCGCCTTCGGTATCAAAATTGAGCACTACATCATCTCCTCTGGATTGAAGGAACTGCTGGAAGGCAGCGCCCTACGACCTCATGTGAAAACCATCTTCGGCTGTGAGTTCGCGGAAGATCGTGAAGGCCGCATCAGCTTCCCGAAGCGCGTCGTCAGCCACACCACGAAGACCCAGTTCATCTTCCGCATCAACAAAGGTCTGCTCCTTCCGCATGAAGACGTGAATGATCACATGCCCAGCGACCTCCGCCCCATCCCCTTTCAGAGCATGATCTACATCGGCGATGGCCCTACCGATGTCCCCTGCTTCACCCTCATGCGCAAATACGGTGGCAACGCCATCGCCGTCTATAACCCGCAAGACGAGACCCGCGCGAGCTTCCGCAAATGCTACCAACTCCACGCCCACGCCGACCGTGTGAAATACATCGCCCCCAGTGACTACCGACCCAACAGCCACCTGCGGCTGTTGTTGGAAGAGATGATCGTGGAGATCGCCGATGGATTATTGCGGAAGCGCCGCGATGAAGTTGAAGCAGGGACGGTCAGTGCGCCGGGGTATTGAGGCTCGGTCCCATGCGACCAATCCTAACGCGAGATGCGATTTAGCGTTATGCTCCGTATCATCGCCATCATTCTTCTGCTGTTCTGGGTCGCTGGGTTTGCCCTTCATCTCGCGGGTGACGTCATTCACATTCTGCTTATTTTGGCAGTCGTGAGCTTCGCCCTCCATTACATTCGCGGTGGGAAAAGCGCCTGAGGCATTGTTGCCCCTCGTGTAGCAGGTTTTTGATAAGAGAACTTCCCCCTTTCCCTTTCCATGAGTCCTGCTACAACCGCACGATGCGTGCGACAGCTCTTCTCCTCTCGGTTTTCATTTTCGGTGTGTCCTTGGCTTCGGCCATTGATGATTACAAGCTGGGGCCTCTTTCTCAGGAGAAGCCGGACGTGCCGAAGGGGAAGATCATTCCGATGCCCGCCATAGCGGACTCGAAGGCCTATCCGGGCACTTCGCGGGATTGGTGGATTTACGTTCCAGCGCAATACACGGCGGATAAGCCTGCGGCCTTGATGGTCTTTCAGGACGGTCACGATTATGTGAAGCTGAAGGGCTCCTGGTGCGTGCCGACGGTCTTCGACAACCTCATCGCCAGCGGTGACATGCCGGTGACCATCGCGGTGTTTATCAATCCTGGTCACGATGGGAAAAGCACTCCGAAGAATGCTTGGCAGGTGAGCAATCGCAGCAAGGAATACGATACGCTAGGCGATGCCTACTCAAACTTCCTCATCAACGAAGTGCTGCCGCTCGTGCAGAAGGACTATAAGCTCACGGAGAACCCGGAAGGCTGGGCCATTGGCGGAGCCAGCAGCGGCGGCATCTGCTCGTTCACCGTTGCTTGGGAACGTCCTGATAAGTTCCACAAGGTCTTCAG
>JANYJH010000070.1 GCA_025361865.1 Phragmitibacter sp. | reverse complement strand
CACTATTGGCGCTGCTACTGCCGGATGAGCGGGAGGCCTAGGGGAACCATCCGTCCTTTGCCGATCCACTCATAGGAGAGGTTTTGCTTCCAAAGTTCTCAGTTGCCGCTAGCATGACGCCCATGTTCAAGCGCCTCTTCTTTCACGTCGGCTTTGCCTTGCTCTCAGCATCTCAACTCATGGCCGGTCCTTTGGAGAAGAACCCGCCGGGCTTTGACGCCAGACCTGCCAACTACGATCCCATTCAGCACTGGGAATTTGATTATGAGTCCGGCATCATTTGGCGCATCGGGCATGATGCCACACCGCTGAACTACACGGTGCTAGTGCAGGAACTGACCTTCAAATCACCGCCTGTCTTTAGCTTCAAAGTAGCGGGTGGTGACCTGATTCTTCGCAACCGACTCAGCCTGCTCATCGAGCCCATCATCATCGGACCAGAGAGCTACTATATCGGTGCGGCTGGATCAGGCTCGCTGGAGTGGTGGAACGCCAGCCGCAGCTTCTCCATGTTCTTCGCCGCCGGCGGTGGCTACGGTGTGATGGACAGCAAGGGCTACGTCGTCAAAGGCGGCCAAGGACGCGACTGGAACTTCAACTGGTTCGTTTATTCCGGCCTGCGTTTGAGACTGGCTGAGCATTTAAGCGCCACCTTGGGCGTGCTGTTTCAACACATCTCCAATCAGGATACCGATCCCATCAATCCGGGGCTGAACGCGCTGGGGCCGATGCTCGGGGTCGAGTATCACTTTTAATGAATTACGAATTTTGCATTAGAACTTTCAATGACTACGACGCGCCGCCAACTCATCAAACAATCCGCTCTGCTGGGCGGCTCCTTCTTCATCGGCCAGAGCCTGACCTCCTGTGGCAAAGCCAGCAACGCGCTGCGAGTCGCCGTCGTCGGTGTTCGTGGTCGAGGCCCCGAGCATATCAAGGCTTACCGCTGGATGAAGAACGCGAAGCTGGTCGCGCTTTGTGATGTGAACAAGGTAACGCTGAACAAGCAGGTGGACGCGCTCAAAAAGGATGGCCTCGAAGTGAAGCCTTACACGGACATCAGGAAGCTCATCGAGAGCAAGGACATTGATGTCATCAGCATCGCCACGCCTAACCACTGGCATTCCCTCGCCGCCATCTGGGCCATGCAAGCGGGCAAGGACGTGTATGTGGAGAAACCCGTTTCGCATAATGTTTGGGAGGGCCGACAAGTCGTTAATGCCGCACGGAAGCTGGGTAAGATCGTGCAAACGGGTAGTCAGTGCCGCAGTAGCAGCAGCATTCGTGACGCTGTGGCCTGGGTGAACGCGGGGAACATCGGCAAGATCGAGATCGCCCGTGGCCTTTGTTACAAGCGCCGGAATAGCATTGGCAAAACCACCAAGCCGCTCGCGGTGCCTGCGGAGGTGGACCTTGATCTCTGGCTCGGGCCTGCGCCGAAAGAGGACATCCACCGCAAGCAGCTCGACTACGACTGGCATTGGCAGTGGGCCTACGGCAACGGCGATCTGGGCAACCAAGGCGTCCATCAGATGGACATTGCCCGTTGGTTCCTGGGGGAGAATGAGATCGCACCGAAAGCCTGGAGCATCGGCGGGCGGCTCGGTTACGAGGACGATGGCGAAACGCCGAACACGCAGATCGTTTACCAGGCTTATGCGAAAGCTCCGCTCATCTTCGAAGTTCGCGGTTTGCCCTCCAAGAAAGAGGACGCCGAATCCAAAGACGATAAGACGATGGACAAGTTCATGGGCGCGGGCATCGGCTGTGTCATCCATTGCGAAGGCGGTCACATCGTCGTGCCCAGCTACACCGAAGCCATCGCTTACGACAAGGCTGGCGAGAAGATGAAGAGCTGGAAAGGCAGCGACAGCCACTTCGCGAACTTCATTGATGCCGTGCAAACGCGGAAGCGTGAGAGCTTGAATGCGGACATTCTCGAAGGCCACCTCAGCGCCGCCATCTGTCACACCGGAAACATTTCTTATCGCCTCGGTGAGAAAACCGGCGCGGAAGACATTCGAAAAGTCATCGACTCCAGCCCCGGCGCTGGCGAGACCTTTGATCGCCTGTTGAAGCATCTGGAGGCGAACGGCATTGATCTCAAAGCCACGCCGTTAACGATGGGCCCCGTGCTCCAATTCGATCCCAAGACCGAGAAGGCCATCGGAAATCCTGCCGCCAGCAAGCTCCTGACGCGCGAGTATCGTGCAGGGTATGTGGTGCCGGAGATGGGGGCGTGAACAAGTTCTACGACCAGTGCTCATCGTCCTTGATACCAATGTGCTAGTGTCTGGGTTGCGCTCCGTATTGGGAGCGTCCAACGCTGTTCTGAGACGGCTTGCCTTGGGAGACTATCGGATTGCCGTCTCTACGGCGTTGTGTCTTGAGTATGACGATGTTTTACATCGGTCGGGATTAATCCCGACATATACGCCCCAGCAGATTGCCCTATTTTTGGACTCCGTTTGTGCTGTTGCTCAAGAGTCTTACATCTACTTCAGATGGAGGCCCTTTCTCCCTGATCCGAATGATGATTTGGTCCTCGAATGTGCCCTTGCATCAGGGGCTAGTCACATTGTCACTCATAACGGGAAAGACTTCAAAGGCGCTGATGCACTCGGCATTTCCATCGTGACACCCGTCCAATTTCTGACTATGTTATCAACACCATGAGCACCCTGAACATTTCTCTGCCGGACTCCATCCAAGAGCGCGTTGAAGTTCTGGCACGCGAAGATGGCGTTGGTCTTGATTCGTTTGTGGCAGCAGTGCTTTCACAACGCGTGGCTGTTGCTGATGCCTATTCTTACGTTCGTAACCGCGCGAGTCGTGGTAGTGCTCAGCAGATGCTCGACATCTTATCTCAAGCACCGCGTATTGAGCCAGAGCCCTGCGACCGTCTCTAGCATAGGGCTAAGAAACGGCTCACTCCGTCATCTCTTCCTCGATCTTCGCCACCGCCACCGCGCCGGAGATGCGCCCGCTGTAAAGCTCAATGGCGCGCTTGGCGACGATGTCGATGATCGCGGGTTGCAGGGTGCGGGCGGCCACATTGGAGACGGCCATCGTCGCCCATACTAAGGGGCTTTTATAGCGCACCACCTGCCAGACAGGAAGCAGTCGGCGATACCATTTGCCCACACGTTGCATGGCCTCGTGCTGCATGACTTCGCGGCCTTTTTCCCAGGTCTTCAGCGCGGTGTGAGCACTGACATCTACGAGCTTGCCCACGGTGCGAGTTTGTAAGAAGTCGGTGACATCTGTGGAGGCTAGTTGGATGGCCTTCGTGAAATGGCTCAAGCCGGGGGCCAGCAGCGGTTGCGGTGAATCCGGGTGGTAGATGATGGCGATCTCCCTGACCAGTTGCGGGATCTCTTCAAAGAGCGGTGGCAGCCATTCCGGGTTCGGGCTGGAATTCCAGCGGAGTCGGTTCTTGCAAGCATCCACGGCCAGGAGCGCGGCTTGATCCCGCTCGCCCGGCTCATGGGTGAAGAGGTCCGCTGCGGACGAGTGCTTCTCCGAGCGCAGATCCGCGAGGAACCGCATGAGATACCAAAGCGTCAGCCCGCCCATGCCGCACACTAAGCCTGCAAAGAACGTGAAGAGGTAGCTCATGAGGGATTGACCAAAGCTAGGTCAAAAGGCACTAGAAGCAAGATTCCTCACTCGGGGCTTGTCCACCGTCGCACAGCGGATTAACTGCACTTCATGTCAGATCTTTTTTCACTCAAAGGCCAGACCGCCGTCGTCATCGGTGGCACGGGAGAACTCTGTGGAGCCATCGCTGAGGGCTTCGCAAGCGCAGGTGCCACAGTGGCCCTCGTCGGGCGCGATGCCGCGAAGGCGGAAGTGCGTCTGGCCAATATCAAGGCCGCAGGTGGAGAAGCCTATTTCGTATCCGCAGACGCTGGCAAGAAGAGCGACCTCGAAGCGCTTCTCGCCACGGTCATTGAACGCAGTGGCAAGTGCGACATTCTCGTCAACGGCGCTGGCGTGAACTCCGCAACGCCCTTCCTCGACATCACCGAAGAAGAATATGACCGGATTATGAACATCAATACCAAGGCGGTATTCCTGGCCTCGCAGGTCTTCGGTCGCTACTTCGTGGACCATAAGATCGCCGCGAGCATCATCAATCTCGGCAGCATGTCCGGCCTTCTTCCCCTCAGCCGCGTGTTCACCTACTCGCTAAGCAAAGCCGCCGTGCATAACCTCAGCAAGAACCTCGCCCGTGAATGGGCACCGCTTGGCATTCGTGTGAACACCCTCGTTCCCGGCTTCTTTCCTGCGGAGCAGAACCGGAAAGTCCTCGTGCCAGAGCGCATCGCGAAGATCCTCAATCACACGCCGATGAACCGTTTCGGCGAAGCCAAAGAACTGGTCGGAGCCGCCCTGTTGCTGGCATCCAACGCCGCTGGTTCCTTCATCACCGGCCATGAGATGGTGGTCGATGGAGGCTATTCCTCAATGACGATTTAGTAAAGTTTGCAGTGGTTTAGCATGGTTATCAATGTTGAGCAGTCGTTCATAAAACCACTGTTAACCACTGCTCAACAATCGCTCAGCTATCGCAAACCATGCTCCTAACTTCCGACTTCGATTTCACACTCCCGCCTGAGCTCATCGCCAGTGAGCCATTGTCGGATCGTGCAGCATCGCGGATGTTGGTCGTGCATCGGGATACAGGGTTTATTGAACATCGCGGCTTCCGTGATCTGCCTTCGTATCTGCAACCAAGCGATCTCGTGGTGCTCAATGACACCCGCGTGGTGCCTGCGCGTTATTTCTCCAATGACGGGACCAAGGAGCTTCTGCGTATCAATGCGCTCTCGCCAACGCGTTGGCGCTGCATGGTCAAGCCGGGTCGCAAGCTGCGCCTTGGGAATGAAATCGAAATCGGTTCCTCCATCGGCACCGTGAAGGAAATTCTGGAGAATGGAGACCGCATTATCGAGTTCAGCCAGCCCGTAGATGAAGCCACGCACGGGCATCTGGCGCTGCCGCCCTACATGGAACGCGAGGAGCGGACCGATGATAAAGAGCGCTACCAGACCGTGTTTGCACAGCATGAAGGCTCCATTGCTGCGCCCACTGCGGGCCTTCATTTCACGCCGGAGCTGCTGCAAACTCTGCCTCATACTTTTGTCACCCTGCATGTCGGTGTCGGCACTTTTCAGCCTGTGAAGGTGGAGCGCTTGGACGAACACATCATGCACTCAGAGAACTATTCTTTGAGTGAAGAAGCCGCAGCGAAGATCAACGAAGCAAAGCGCGTCGTGGCCGTCGGAACCACAGCTACGCGTGTGCTGGAAAGCATCGCCAACAAGCATGGTGCGATCATCGCCGACAGCGGTGATACGAACATCTTCATTCATCCGCCCTACTCGTTCAAAGCCGTCGGTGCGCTGCTCACGAACTTCCATCTTCCCAAGTCCACGCTGCTCATGCTTGTCAGCGCGTTCGCTGGGAAGGAACTCATCTTGCGGGCCTATGAAGAAGCCATCCGCGAGCACTACCGCTTCTACAGCTATGGAGACTGCATGTTACTCCTTTGAGGTTGGACAGAATTGACGGAATTAAACAGAATTGGATTTCTGACGCTGACCTTATGATCCTAAATAATTCCGTTAATTCCGCCTGAACTCTTACGATGCTGACCCAACAAGCCGACTGGTATGACACGCCGCTCTACTACGACATCATCTTTGATCAGGACACGGCCAAGGAAGCGGCCTTCTTGGAAGCGCTTACGGTAAAACATAGCGATGCCGTCAGTGGCCAAGCGCTTCGTATCCTTGAACCTGCGTGCGGCTCAGGACGGCTCATCACTGAATTGGCCCTGCATGGACATCAGGTCAGCGGCTTTGATTTGAACGAGCACATGCTGGAATACACCCGTGAGCGACTGAAGCCTAAGCATCTCAAAGCGGCGCTTTGGCAAGGCCGCATGGAAGACTTTGCGTTGCCTTCTTCACAGAGCTTCGATCTCGCGCACTGCCTCGTTAGCACCTTCAAGTATGTGCTTGAGGAAGGTGGTGCCTTGTCTCACTTGCAGCGCGTGGCTTCGTCATTGCGACCCGGTGGCTTGTATGTGATCGGCGTTCATCTCACCGACTACGCGAATGAGCGGGAGCAGCACGAGCGCTGGGTGGGGGAACGCGATGGCGTGCAGATCATCTGCAATACGCATACCTGGCCACCAGATCGTCAGGCACGTCGGGAAGCCCTCCGCACAAGGCTTCGGATCACGCGCGATGAAAAAACGACGGTGCAGGAAACGCGTTGGCAGTTCCGCACTTACAATGCTGCGGAGATGAAGCGACTACTCAAAAAGGTGCCCGCGCTGACCTGCGTGGCCTGCTATGACTTCACCTATGACATCGCTTCCCCACGCGAACTGGATGACAGCTATGAGGACATCGTGCTCGTGCTGCGCAAAGAAGGCTGATGAGGCTTGCATCGCGCCTTCATCTCCGTTAGGACGCGCGCCCGCTTATGGATTTCACGCTCGTTTGGAACCAACTCCGCACCCGCTCCTGGATGTGGACGTTCGGTCGTGGCGTCGTGGAGCGTGGCATGCTTTTGCATAAGGAAGGCAGCGTGCGCGTGCGTGGCGTGGCCGTGCTCTCTGAACGCGAAACTGAGGTCACGGCGACCGTGGCGGACTCGAAGCTCACGCCTTATGAAACGACCGTTACGCTGCGTCTGAATGAGCGGGATCAACTCACGCTGCTGACCCGTTGTGTCTGTCCTGGCGGGGCGTATTGCAGACACGCCGCCGCCTTGTTGGCACACTCATGTGAAGTGGCGGCGCAGGAAGATCTCGAAGCCCGTGCGCGCGCCTCAGTTCTGGAGATCAAGGCCCCATCCCCTGAGCCCGAACCTGCTCCGACGCATCGGATTGAGTATCATCTTCAAGCTCAGCCGCAGCCGGTGCTGGTGCTTCGTCGGACTGACGCCACACAGGCCAAAGACGCCCGTGTTTCCAAGGTCATGCGCGTGCCCGTAGCAGATCCTTTGGTCACCTATGAAGGACGGCAAGAGCGTCTCTCCATGATTCTCCGAAGCGCCATGCAGGAATGGACGGAGGGCGAGGTCATTCACCGTCTGGAGCGGAATACACAGATCGAACAGCTTCATCTGAAAGAGCTGATGCTGCTCGGTCTGCTGCCCTTCATGGAAGCGCAACCGGGCGTGATGACGGCCTCACCACTGACGCATCTCGCGGTTTCTCCAAACTACGAAGTCGAGTTCTGGAAGAACTTCCGTCAACGCGATCTTCGTCACCTCGAACAACGCGGCTGGAAGATCGAGATCACGGATGACTTCGGCTTTGATGTCATTGAGATCGCCGACAACGCTTGGGTCACCCAGCTCGCGCCAGAAGCAGACAACGGCACGCTCTTCTCGCTGGAGCTGGGCATCGAGGTCGGAGGCACACGTATCTCGTTGATCCCGATCATCGCTGAAGCCATCGCCCAGGGACTCACGGCGCAGGATGTTTCAGAGAACCCGGATTCGCCGTTTCTCTTCCTCGTTCCTGAGTTGGGCGACCGCCTGATTTCATTGCCCGGTCATCGCTTGATGCCCATCCTCAGCGTGCTGCATGAACTCTTCACGCCGTCCTCCAAGCGCAAACAAAAGCTCAAGGTGGACCGCCTTCGCGCCGCGCAGCTAGCCTCTCTTCAAGGCACCGCGTTCCATCTGCCCGTGGAGATTCAGCGACTCAGCGAGCGTTTGCAGAGCTTCGATTCCGTGCGCGAAATCAAACCGCCGACCAGCCTCAAGGCCACGCTGCGGCCCTATCAAAGCGAAGGCCTCGCGTGGCTTCAGTTCCTGCGCGAGTTCGGCCTTCACGGCATTCTGGCGGACGATATGGGCCTTGGAAAAACGGTGCAAACCATCGCGCATCTGCTTACGGAAATGGAGTCGGGACGCGCTGACAAACCGAGCCTCATTCTCGCTCCGACCAGCGTCGTGCGGAACTGGATGGCCGAGGTGAAGAAGTTCGCGCCCTCCCTGCGGGTGCTGATCTTGCAAGGCGAATCCAGACGGGAACGCTTCGCTTACATCCGGGATTTCCACATCGTCATCACGTCGTATCCGCTGCTGATTCGTGACATTGAAAAACTGCAAAAACAGGAGTGGCATCTGGTCGTGCTCGATGAAGCGCACGGCATCAAGAACGCCCGCGCCAAAGCCGCGCAGGCCGCGTGCACACTGCGCGCGCGCCATCGACTCTGCCTCACGGGCACCCCGATGGAGAACCATCTTGGCGAGCTGTGGAGTTTATTCCATTTCCTCATGCCGGGCTTTCTCGGAGAGCAAGATGTCTTTCGTTCCGTCTTTCGGAACCCCATTGAAAAGAAGCAGGATGCCTCGGCGCAATCTCGGCTCACCGCGCGTTTGCAGCCCGTGATGCTGCGCCGCACGAAGGACGTGGTGGCCAAAGATCTGCCACCGAAAACCGAGATCATCAATGCGGTGGAACTGGGCAAGGAACAAGCCGATCTCTACGAAACCATCCGCGCTACCGTGGACAAGCGCGTGCGTGAAGCCATCGCCTCGCAAGGCCTGGAAAAGAGCCAGATTCTCGTGCTGGATGCCCTGCTTAAACTCCGTCAAGTCTGCTGCCATCCGCAGTTGCTCAAGGCCGAATCTGCCAAGCAAATCAAGGCCTCTGCCAAGACGGAATTCCTCATGGAAGAGCTGCTACCGGAGCTTCTGGAAGAAGGCCGACGCATCCTGCTCTTCTCACAGTTCACCACCATGCTCAGCATGATCGAGGAACAGTTCATCACGCGCGGCATCCGTTTTGTGAAGCTGACGGGCGAGACCCAAGACCGCGCCAAGCCCGTGAATGAGTTTCAAAACGGCGATGTCCCGGTCTTCCTCATTAGCCTGAAAGCGGGCGGCGTGGGGCTCAATCTGACTGCTGCCGACACCGTCATTCATTACGATCCTTGGTGGAATCCTGCGGCAGAAGCTCAGGCCACCGACCGCGCCCATCGCATCGGCCAGACTAGGCCCGTCTTCGTTCACAAGCTCATCTGTCAGGGCACCATCGAAGAACGGATCGTCGAGCTTCAACAACGCAAAGCCGCGCTCGTGGCCGGTTTGTTGACAGGCAATACCGATGCTATGCGCCTGACGAACGAAGAAGTGCGGGAGCTGCTCTCGTCGTTGTAAATCGTGACACAGGCATCTTGCATGTGTGTAGTTCAGGCATCCCATGCCTGAATCATGAACTAACAACAGGCTGGCTGCGTAGCCGCGAAGCGAACCCTGTTCTACTCACAGGCGAGACGCCTGTGCTACAAGCCTCACAGATCAAACCACCTCTCATCCCAGCCAGCATGTGGCGGCCACTTGAAAGCGGCAGCAAGCTGCCGCAGTCCAAAGCCTTCGGCTGATAGATGCAGATTGGCCTTGTCTTAGGGTCGCAAAATAGGGTTACATGACTGAACTCGGGGAGTGAAGCATGAAACATAAAAAGCTGATCATCATCGCTGCGACAGCCAGCGTTCTGCTGCTTGTTTTGAAATCAATGATCGTTACCAACGGTGGCCTTGAGCAGGGTTATAAGGCTTCTGACTTGGCGCCTTTTCATCGTGCAACGCAGTGGACCCTTTTCTCAGTGGGTCCACTTCTAGGAAATGAGACCCTTTCTGATCAAGGCTCATCAAGGGGAGCTTCATCTCCAACGGGTCAATCAACAGGTCCTGCCGAGAAGATCGCTGTCACTGAGAGTTTTCATGGGTATGCCATCCTCAAGCAACATACGGTCACAGTTTCGCCTGAGCTTCTGTCCGTTCTTACGGAACTAGAATCGGCAGCACAACATTGGAAGGGAAGCAGCGCTCGTTGCTTTATTCCTCGCCATGCTCTGCGGGTTATCGAACAGGGGACCAGCTACGACCTGCTGATCTGTTATGAGTGCAAGTCTGCCGAGATCTATCAGGATGGCTCGCATACTGGAACGATTTACTTTTCAACAGTCCTTCCCAACGCAGCCAAGCCGGATCAATTAAACATTCTTCTAAAATAGGTCCTTCATTTTCTGCCACTATCTTCTGCGAAGCAAAGTAGCCATCACGCTCCGCGTGATGAGCGTCGGATTTGGCCGAAGCGGTCAGTGCGTCATGCGGGCGTCGGTCTTCGTAGCGAAGCCATAAGGCTCGTCACGCGGAGCGTGACGGCTACTTTGCTTCGCCGAAGAGAATGCTCTCCTACCAAGGAAGAGCTGAATGACTCCGTCGTCGCTTGGCCAGTGGGTTGCGATGGCTATCGGTCGCCTATGTCACGGTGCTTACTTCACCTCGCCCTTCAATCCCGTCACCGCGCTCATCGCCGGGAGATGATTCAGCTTCGGGTCAGCGATGATCTTTTCAACTAGCACACGCGCGGCTTTGGGATCACCGCTGCGTTTGATGAACTCAGCTTCGTAGAGGGCGCAGCGCAGTTGATCGCGGCTGTCTTCATACAGCGAGCTGGCGTGTTGGAGAAAGTCGCTGGCCACGCCATAGCGGCTGTCCGCACCGGCTAGCAAAGCTACGAGCTCCAGCAATAAGCCGCTGCGTTTTTC
>JANYJH010000002.1 GCA_025361865.1 Phragmitibacter sp. | reverse complement strand
CGCGATAATGAATCCAGAAATGGAGGGTAATTTCTTCATCATGCTCAGGAATTTACTATCTCGTGCAGTGCCGACAACTGCTTCAACAGTGCGGACAGATCAGCAAGCGGCACTTGGTTAGGGCCATCAGAAAAAGCCTCGGCGGGATTGATGTGTGTTTCAATAAAAACGCCATCACAGCCTGCTGCTACCGCAGCTCTCGCCAGCACCGGAGCCAGCTTTCCATCCCCGCCGGTGGTGTCGCCGAGACCGCCAGGACGTTGCACCGAATGAGTCGCGTCAAATACCGCCCGGTAGCCGAGCTCACGCATCCAGTAGAGCGATCTCATATCGGCCACGAGGTTTTGGTAGCCAAAGGTCGTGCCGCGTTCAGTGAAGACGAAATTTTTACAGCCGCTTGCCGCCAATTTTTCCGCAATATTCTTCACATCCCAAGGAGCCATGAATTGGCCCTTTTTCACATTCACCGCGCGGCCTGACTGCGCGGCGGCGGTGATCAAGTCCGTCTGACGACAAAGGAAAGCCGGGATTTGGAGAAGGTCGATCCACTCAGCCGCTCGGGTGGCGTCCTCAGGCGAATGAACATCCGTGGTCACGGGAACGCTCAATTCGCGACCGATCTCAGCCAGGATCTTGCACCCGCCTTCGAGCCCAAGACCACGATACGATTTAATGGAGGTGCGGTTTGCCTTGTCGTAAGACGCCTTGAAAACCCAGCGCACACCCAGTTCATCCGCGATCACCTTAATGCGCCGCGCCATGTCCCAGACGAAAGCCTCGCTCTCGATCACGCAAGGACCGAGAATGAACACGGGCTTCACGCCATCAAACTGGACACCTCGACCGAGTTCGACAACAGGGATGGATTTGAGAAAAGCTGGAGGCAAAGCGCGATCAAGGTAAATGTTTCACGCCCCTGAAATGAGACGTGGCATTGATTTTAAACAGTTCATTCGCAAAGGCAATGCCGTGTTTATGTAAACATCGACAAGCCTTGCACTGAATTCTTGATTAGCTCGTGTCGTCACACGCATTTGCCGAAAGGTCTTCTCCTCGCCGCTAATGACGTGCGCGGCATAGACAGACCAAAATGAAGAGGCGTTTCTGCCGAATATGACGACTTACCAAGCAGGAGAAGCTTCAATCTTTAGCCTTCGTCGCCCAGACCTTGATGTCTTTGAAAAAAACGCTTTTTCCATCATCGCTCTGGCAGCGCATGATGGGGCTGCCTTTGGGGTCGTTGGGATTCTTTGCTTTGCCGCGGATGGTCTGGCCGTTGCTGAGTTGCACGCTGACTTCGTCGCCTTTGATTTCGATGAGGAGGCGATACCATTGGTTGGGTTCGGCGGTGAAGAGTTGCGTGCCGAGATGGGCTGAGGGCTCGACGCTATTGTCGTCCATGAGCCAATCGTGCGGCTTCGCAGAATCAGCGGGCTGGCGGAAGGCAATGGTGAGAACGTGCGGAGTCACGGCCCAAGTTTTGCCGTCTTCCTCTTTCTTCGCAAGGCCAGCGCGACGGTTGAAGCCGACCTGAAAGTTTGTCGCTCCGTCGTTCATGAAATCCACCTGCATGATAAATTCGGTCAGCGATTTCTGACCTGACTTGTCACCGATTTCGTAGAGGTTCACGGCGGCTTGATGATGATCGGCTTTGCGCTCTTCGAGGCGAAGCGCGCCGTTGACGAATTCACGTTTGCCGAGTTTGCCTTCGGGCAGCTTCGCGTCGGCGGCGGTGAAGTCAGACTGGTAGATGATCTCGCCGCGCTGGCCGAGGATCGGTTGCAAATCGGGAAGCTCGGCGCGGGTGATGTTCGCAACGAGGAGGCAAGAAAGTAGCGCGATGGTTTTCATAGGGAGAGTCAGGCGATGATTCCGCTGACGACCTGGCCATAGTTGTCGGTGAGGCGAAAGTCGCGACCATTGTAGCGGTAGGTGAGCTTCGTGTGGTCGAAGCCGAGCAGGCGGAGGATAGTCGCGTGCAGGTCGTGCAGATGCACGGCGTCCTTGACCGGCTCGGCGCCAATCT
>JANYJH010000447.1 GCA_025361865.1 Phragmitibacter sp. | reverse complement strand
TTTAACGGCAGAAAAGTATCCCGCTACTACATACTTTCAACAAGCGACCCGTGCCTCAAACCCGAAGACAAGGCGAGCGTTGATAAGGCTGTGTTTGAGGTGGAATCGGAAACCGGCACGCAAATTATTGTCAACGGGCTTATCCGAACGCTTTGGTATTATCTCCGACTCCAAAAAAATCCGGCGACGGTGCTTCCAAAATACCAAGCTTTGCTGGAAACCGATCCAGATATACGCCCGGATTTGAAAAACAAATGGAACAACATTCTTGAGACTGAATATAAATAGCTGCAAGCATCACTTACACGGTATCCGCACTTGATTTTCTCCGGTTGGTAGCGCAACTTGGCCGCCAATAATTGGTCTGACCACAACAATAAAATAAAAATTATGCCACATGACAAGATCACGCCGTCATAGCCGCTGAGTTCTTGAGCTGTCGTCGGGAGATTGCCAGCGGCCCGCAGTTCCAGTTGAATGCCTTCCTTCTCCATGGCTTCGGTGAGATAAGTCGCCTCGCCCGGCTCGCCTTCGATGTAGAGCATTCGCAGTCGCCCGCGCACATCCACTAGGGTCAGCGCTTCGTTATTGGCAGGAATGGCATCGCCCTCGAAGCCTTCCAGCACGGCGCGGTATTTGTAGATGTTCCGCACATTCGGATGCCGCGTGAAGGTCTCCGTTAAAGTCTGGCCGGACTTCACGGTAAGGCTGCGTTTCTCCACTTCAATGCCGTTCTCAAAAAGCTTCAGCACGCCCGAGCCATCCAATGTGCTCTCCATCTCTACCGCGAGTTTCAAGGCTGCGCCTTCATGCAAACGGGACTGGCTTGGCGTCAGCGATCTCACGCGAACATCCGGCTTCTTCGGCCCAACCACTGGCAAAGCATGAAGATGAATGTCCGCCAGTGAAGCCGAACGCGCGGCCTCCATGAGACTGCCGCGCGTCTCATGGCCATCACCGATCAAGACGACGTGCCTCGATGTTCCTGCGGGAAATAAAGCACGCGCATAATCCAGAGCCGCCGCATAGTTCGACTGCGCGCCATGCGTCTTCAAAGCCTCGCTGAGGACCGCTTTGCTGCGTAAGTCCGCCTCCGTGAGCAATCGCGCTTCATCACCGAATCCGACGAGCGATAACTCCACATCCGACGGCAGCGTTTTGCGAAGCTCATCGGCTTTCGCCACGGCGGTCTGCACGCCTTCTTCACCGAGACTTTGCGAGAGGTCCAAGGCCAAGACCAGCGCACGTCGAGTGGAAGTCACCACCTTCGCTGGCCCCGCCAATGCAGCCAGCGCAAGGATCACCACCAGCGAACGCACGATCAGCAGGATGCGCTTCCGCTCCGCTGTCATCGGATGCGCAGACTTCCGCTCCGCCCATAGCAGGAACGCCAGCGCGGGAAAAATGAGCAACAGAAGATAAGGCGCTTCCCAGTCCATTGAACGTGTTGCTTTGCATCAACTCTTCAAAGCAACATGTCCGAGACAGCCAGCTCCAGTTTTGAGACCGAGCCACACTTGATGGTGTCCGTCGTCTCCAATATCCGTTGGGTGCGGTAGCCTTTAGAACCCGGCTCCGTGAAGACACGAAGTCTTTTCTGCACGATGTCCAGCACCCAGTATTCAACTATGCCAGCAAGGGCGTAAACCAGAGCTTTCTCGCCCACATCAAAAGCCACACTCGTGTCTGACACCTCAATCAACAGCAGGATGTCTTTCGGTTCTGGATGACTCCGCAGATAGTAATCTGCCCGGCGACGCACCACCGCAAAGTCCGGTTCCGGCTCTGAGTCGGGTGGCAGTGTGATCGGTTCCGCGACTCTTAGCGCGCAATTTTTTGGCAGTCGGTTTTCGATGCGTTCACGAAGAGAAGCACTATGAGCGCAATGTCCGGGGCCGATGGGTGGGGTCATGATTAGTTCTCCATTGATGAGCTCAAAACGATCCTCACGTCCCAAAAATCCCGTGGCGATCATCTGATGGTATTTGTCCAACGTGAAGCGGTAATGCTCACGCACAGATGTCTGCTGGACTGGGACACGCGCACTCATGGAGCTTATCATGACAGATCGGGCAACAGGGTCAAGCAACTCTCAATACACGGCCTGCCGATGAAACAACCAGCTTTCCAGAAGCAACACGCCAAGCATGAGCCACAACAGCGATGACCACCAACTGCCGCCGCTGGACCATTGGCTGGAGGAATGTGAGGCTACGATTTCCGTGGCTTCACGCGAGGGAACATCGGTCTCCTTCGCTGACAACAGGAGCGCTGATTCGGTTTTGCCATTGGCGCTTTCGTAGATGCCGACGCGCTTCAGTTCGATCCAGCCTGACTTGGCTTCCTCTGAGGTATCGGTGAATTGCTTGCCATCCCAAGCGTGCCATTTGATGAGGCCGGGCTCCGCTGGCACCACATCGCCGGTGTGTTTCGCCTTCATCGAAACCAGTGCTTCATTGTTCTCCGCGCACCAGTAGAGCGCGTTCCCGATGAGCAGTGGGAACGCGGAAAGCAGCGCCAGTTGCTCGCTCTTTCCGGGCACGAAGGCGGTAACGACGATGCGCTGTCCATTGGTTTCACCCGCAGCCAGCACGGGCTCTTGTCCCGCCATCCATAAGGTTTCCAGCGTATCGCTCACATTCAGGACCGTCGTTTGTGTCACGGCCACGCGAGGACTGGTGACACGGAACAATACCGGATGCTCCGGCTGAACGGCGCGAATCGAATCATAGGGAACGGCACGCTCGAGCTTCTTCGCATGAATGGGACCGATGCCTGTGGGCGGGTTCAGGACGAGCGCCGGACGGTCCATCGGCCAGTCCTTCGGCAACCAGTTCTCAAAGACATACACATCTGGTTTCTCCTTCATTGGCCAGTCTTTGACGCCGCCTTTAAGGATCTGGATGCGCTCTTCCGCCAGCATCGAGGTCAGCGCGAGTTCCGTGAAGGGATCAGGCGATTCAGCAAACCACGCGACGACCAGGGGCTTGGTTTCTGGCAGCGGAGCGATGGCCACATTGTCCAGCCCCAGCACATCGCCAGCGGCCCGGACTTCCATCTCAAGGCGCTGCCCTTTTCCTCCTTCAAGCGGTAGAATGAGCCTTGTGCTCTCGCCCGGTTTCAAATCAAGCTGTCGCAACTGCACCGGACGGCCATCCAATCGCGCTTCCAGCGTGGCTTCGACCGGCTTGGCATTGCCCGCACTGGCGCTGACTTCAACGAAGGCTTCAAAGCGATTCCGTGCGAGCGGGGCAGGCCTGATTTGAAAGGCCGTGATGCCGACGTTGATAGGCTGGGCGAGTGCGACATTGAGAACACGAAGGGTCAATTTTGAATTTTGAATTTTGAATTTTGAATTGAATGAGTCCGTCGCTTGCCAGATTTCCGCCGGAGCATCCAGCGCGGCTAATCGCTCTGCCACCGCGAGGGCTTCTTCTGGTCGGTCTTCGATGGGCGCGACTTTGGCTTGATCAAGAATGCGCAGAAGCTCGCGTCGGTTCGTGCTGCGGGACTGAGCCACTTCGCCCTTCGTGTCATAGAGAATCAGCGAGGTCACCACGTTCTCCGGCAGGGTGTGCAGACGATCTCTGAGCAAGGCCTTGGCTTCTTCCAGACGCGAGATTCCTTTGTCATTCACCGCAGCCATCGAGGCCGAACGATCCAGCAGAATGACGAGTGCTTTCGGCGTCTCTCCCCCACCCTCCCGATAAGGCCGGGACAAGGCCAAAGCCGCCAGCAGTATGACCAGCAGGGCCAGCAGCAACGACAGCCATTTCTTCACCTTACGCAACCACGCTGACTCCTGATGCTCCCTCGCCAAGGTGCGAAAGAAAAGCAGCGTGGATACCGGCACGCGCTTGGCCTTGCGCCGGAAGAGCCAGAGCAAAATAGGAATCAGCGCGAGCCAGAGCCAGTGGAGATAGGATGGATGGAGGAATTTCATGGCCCTTTGATTCCTCGATTTTCGGTGATAATAAGATCAATGGGAACGAGCACGCCCTCCGGTGTCATGACAAAGTTTCCTGGGTGAGCATCCCACACGATGACGTCTTCACGCCGGAATGCTGGGGCATTATTCGGTCCGCTCACAGGCAACGGTGAGAAGCCGTAATCTCTCATTCCTTCGAGTATCTGAATGCGTGTTGCAGGCTCTCCAACAATGTCCGGCTGGCTGGTGACCATGCGCCATCCGCCACCGTTAATGTCATTCCAAAAACCAACCAAATTGATGTCGTCAGCAAACAACTCGTTCTGTAAACAGAGACGCTGAAAGTATTCATCTGGAGTCGCCATTCTTAGATGTGGAGGCTCATGCCCATTCCAATCGACGCTGAATCCGCAAAGACCTGGAATGGTGTATTTGAACCACCTCCGAGTAGGCTCATCGAAACGGACTTCATGTTCGGAAGTGTCCGAACGCTCAGGGGAAGAATACTCTTGATCTAGGATCAAGCCTTTTGCTGCTGCCCACTTGAGGAGCTGCTGCCACTGTTCTTGTGAGCTTCGAGCAGCCTGTCCATCTGCGCATAAGCTTGGGTGGAACTGCGACGCGGCGAGTTCAAGCGCGCTTGGCGCAGCTTGTCCAGTGAGGTCTTCGATTCGCGTTTCATTGGAGCTATTTTGACGGTTGAAGTCAGTTTTGACAAGATGATTCTCAGAGGACTGACTCAGCCAACACCAGGATTCAGCTCGATTTGGTGAGCCCATGATCACAAGCGCGGAATACTCTTCCAATAAGAATTGGATGCGCCGGAAGAGCCAGAGCCAGTTGAGATAAGATGGGTGGAGGAATTTCATTCTTGCATTACCCCTCCATCAGCCCCGCATCGTCTGTTTCGGACGGTTCTAAAAAGATGAGCTGTCAATGAGCAAACAGTCCAAGTAAAACCTACAAACAGAGATGGGATTAACAAAAACCGAAAAAAGAAATGCTCATAAGGACGAATCTCTTCCTTCCAAATATTCATGCACATGATGAGCAAGAACGGCGTTAACTTGCGAAGGTAACGCGAGGACAAAGACCCGTTGTTGAGCTTCTCAGTAGTCATACTTGTGAATATCACGCCCCCGCCAACGCGCTCCCTCGCGTGAGAAGTTCCAGGAAACGATCCTCGAACGGTTCATCGCTCGCGCAGCGCATGAAGTCGATCTGACGGCTGGCGCAGGCACGGCTAAGATTGTCCGTGAAGGCATCGAACATCTCCGTGTAGAGTTTCACTTCGCGCTTGGTGATCCAGAAACGACGCCGCTCGCCGGTCTCCACATCATCCAGTTCGACCTCACCATCGAGATCTGGCTTCTTCTCCAGCGGATGGATGACTTGCACGAAATGCGTTTCTCCGACCCAACCCGCAGCACGGTTCACGGCTTCAACAGCGGTGCCGACCTCACGACCGAAGAAGTCTGAGATCACGAAGATCGCTCCATAGCGTTGGCGGGAAGGTCGGAAGTCGGTGAAGCATTTCTCCAAGTCCGTGAAGCCGGAGCAATCCCACTTCGTCGCAGCGGTGATGATCTTGTCGATGTTCCCCTGCCCTCGCAACGGTGGCAGTTCTTGGCGAATGGTATCGCTCATCGAATACATGCTGACGCGATGCTGACCGGAGAGACCAAGATAGGCCAAGGCAACAGCGAAGCGCAAAGCCTGGCGACGCTTATCCGTGAAGGGCTGGGCCATGGAGGCGCTGGTGTCCACGACGATGTGGACATGCAGTTCCTGAACCTCCTCATAGAGCCGCACGAAGAGTTTTTCCAATCGGGCATAGAGCCGCCAGTCGATGGCCCGAAAATCATCCTTCGCCGTGTAGTGTCGATAGTCCTTGAACTCCCGCGTATGCCCCGTCGCCGGTGTGCTTTGCGAGCCTTTGCGATTGAGCTGCCGACGTTTGCGCAGTCGCAAAGCCAACGTCCGCAGCCGGTCAAGGAACTGCGCATCGAAGAGGTCTTCGCGGG
>JANYJH010000436.1 GCA_025361865.1 Phragmitibacter sp. | reverse complement strand
CGCATGGAAATCAGCAGAACCCGGAATACCTCTGGATTGGCTGCGCGGATAGCCGCGTGCCTGCGAACGAGATCGTGGGCATGATGCCTGGTGAATTGTTCGTTCACCGGAACGTGGCCAACATCGTAGTGCATACGGATTTGAACTGTCTGAGCGTGCTACAATACGCTGTCGAAGTGCTGAAGGTGAAGCACATCATGATCGTCGGGCATTACGGCTGTGGGGGCGTCATCGCCGCCTTGCGGAATCAGAAGCTCGGCCTCATCAACAACTGGCTCCGGCATGTGCAGGACGTGGTGCAGAAGTATGATGCCCACCTCACCAGCCTCCTGGTGGAGGAGGCCCGCAGTGATCGGCTTTGCGAGCTGAACGTCATAGAGCAGGTCGTCAATGTCTGCCAGACCACGATTGTTGAAAGCGCCTGGGAAAACGGCCAGGAGCTCTCCGTCCACGGCTGGATTTATCGCCTCAGCGATGGACTCATTCGCGATCTTCACATGAGCGTCCACAGCACGGAGGACATCATGTTATGCCGTGAAAAGGCTGCGAACAGGCTGATACAGGCCTTGGCATAAGCTCTAACGCTTTAGCATCTTGGTATGATCAGATTCCAGCCTCACAGCAAGCATTCACAGTTGATGTGAGACTTGAAACTTCGCGCTGTTGTTTTTGTCTTGAAACATTGCGCGGAACCGCTGCGTCTTCTCTCACTTCTCTTTCTCCAACGCCATGCCCGAACTTACCGACACCCAAGCCGCCGAACAATTCCGTCTCAGCTACGAAAAGCTCCGCGTTGAACTCGCCAAACGCATTGTCGGTCAGGAAGAGGTCATCGAACAGGTCTTCATCGCCATGGCCGCAGGCGGGCACTGCTTGCTTGAAGGCGTTCCCGGACTGGCGAAGACCTTGCTCGTGAAGTCCTTTGCCGACGCTCTGCATCTCAGCTTCCGGCGCATCCAGTTCACGCCCGACCTCATGCCTGCGGACATCACTGGCACGGAGATCATTCAGGAAGACGCCGAGACGGGCCGACGCAAGCTCACCTTCATGCAGGGGCCGATCTTCTCCCAAATCATCCTCGCAGATGAAATCAACCGCACGCCGCCCAAGACGCAGGCCGCGCTCCTCGAAGCCATGCAGGAACGTAGCGTCACCGTCGGCCAGGAAACGATGAAGCTTCCCAGCCCGTTCTTTGTTCTTGCCACGCAAAACCCTATCGAGCAGGAAGGCACTTACCCGCTTCCCGAAGCCCAGAAGGATCGCTTCCTCTTCCTCGTGAAAGTGGATTACCCCACCCGTGAAGATGAGCGTGAGATTCTGGCCCGCACGACGGGCACCCTCGCTGGCGAAATCCAAGCGGTGCTCACGGGTGAAGATCTTCAGCAAGCCCAAGCCCTCGCCCGTCGCGTCCCAGTGCCTGATCATGTGACTGATTTCGTTCTCGATCTCGTCCGTTCCACGCGCACGACCGAGCCCGGCGTCAGCGACTACATCAAGCAAATGGTCGGCTGGGGTGCCGGCCCTCGCGCCAGTCAACAGCTAATCCTCGCCGGTAAAGTCCGCGCCCTGCTCAAAGGCCGCACGCATGTCACGCTTGATGACATCGAAGCCCTCGCCACCCCCGTCATGCGCCACCGCATCGTCCCCACCTTCCATGCGGAAGCTGAAGGCGTGACCGTGGATCAGATCGTGCAGTATCTCCTGAAGAATACGCCGAGAAAAGAGCCTGCGCGGGTGATGTGAGACGACTCACGCGACGACGTTTAGCGGGAAAATCTCAATCAACGGCTCATAACGCTCAAAGTCCTTCACGTTCTGCGTGAGCAACTTTGACAGGCCTTTTGCCAGCATGGTCGCGACAATGTTCGCATCATGAATGGGCTTGCCTTTCACGTCGTGAGATTTGATCAAGCTCATTAAGATCTGTGTCACTTGAGCATCCTCGTCCGCCACGACAAACTCGGACGCAAAACGCTTCAAGTCTCCGTTTAGAGCAGCCGCATTGAATGCCTTCTTTTCATTCATCTTGCGACTTATGATGACTGCATACTCGCGCAGCACTTGCCGACTAATCCAGAACTCGACTCCTCTAGCTTGAAGCTCAAGAAGAGTCTTCTGGGCTGCTTGGTGAAAAATTGAATCCTCGTTGTTGGCATGAACGAGAATGTTTGTATCCACGAATACCCGTTCAGCGCCCGTCATCCCCATAGAAGTCTTCTCGGCTGAAGGTTTCAGCATCCGTCGATCCCAGATGATGCGCTGAGAACTCTAGCAGACGACGTTCGGGCTGATCCTTCTCTTCTAAAACAACCAGCACTTCATACTCTCCTACCGCCAAATCAGTGGGCAGATGGAGGTTCAAGCACCGGTCTTGGGCGACTCTGGCCGTTGTTTGAAAAGTCAGCATGGTGCTAAGAATAACCCACGGCAGCAAAGCGTCAATGCCGTCAAAGCATTTGCTGAGAAGGCGCGTTCTGATTAAGACCTTCCATGCCGTTCTCGCTCGCTCTGTCTCCCGAAGGTCATCTCATCGCGGATGACCTCGCTGAAGAGAATGCTGCCTTTCCCGCCTCTCTCGAAGCGCCAGCGCGGGAGACTTTGCCTCTGGGGGATGCCGCCACCTTGCTCTGGCTGGCCTCCTTCAAAAGCACTCAAGGTCTGCCCATCGCCGCCCTGTTCTGGCGGGAGTTCGCCGGGCGTTATCTGACCCGATTTTGCCAAGTCGGCGGGCGCAGTGAAGTCCCGGCTTTAACGGAAACGGAAAGCACGGAGATCATCGAGCAAGCACCGCCCATGCGAGGCGCGGAGTATCTCACGGCTTCGATGCTGAACGCTCTTTGGCAGCTCTTGGGAACAACCGTTCTCGAAGCCACGACCCGCCATGAAAAAGGCATCGAAGGCTGGCTTCGCGAAGGGTATCCGCATTGGCATTTGGTCGGGCGAGTGACGCTTCATCTGGCAGAGAACAAGAAAGATCCCGAGCGGCCCTTTGCCTTCCTCGCGACTTACACCAGCGGTCTTACCGTGGAGGGCCGACCGCGTCATCTCCCCTTGCAACAGGCTATCAAGGAATATGCAGGCGCGCAAAATCGGGCCATTCTCCTGAACTTGCTGGAACCCATGAGCCTCGCCGCCGAGAAGAGCGATTGGGCGCGTCAGCAGGTCGAGAGCAGCGCCATTTATCGGCCTCAAGGCTGGACGCCGGGACAGGCCTTGCGGCTCTTGAAAGAGGTTCCTCTACT
>JANYJH010000429.1 GCA_025361865.1 Phragmitibacter sp. | reverse complement strand
TTTTGTTTCTGCATGGGTGTTGAATCTTGCCTCTCCTGTAAAACCCGCCATCATCGCGCGTTCTCTCACCTCTCCATTATGAAGTCACCCGTCCTCCTGCTCTCCCTGTTCTGCACTGGTTCCTTGCTGGCACAGCCCGCCACCACGCCTGTCTTCTGGCCGGATAAGCAAGGCCCCACCTTTAATGGAATGGTCGCTGAAGCAGATGCCGCGAAGTTACCGCTGGAATGGGATGAAGCCGCGCATAAGGGCATCGCTTGGAAGACGCCACTGGAAGATGAAGGCCACAGCACGCCCGTCATCGGCGGAGATATGATTTGGTTCACAGCCGCTTCTACCGACGGCACCAAGATGTATCTCTATGGCGTGAACCGCCACGATGGGAAAATCATCCACCACAAGCTTCTCTTCCAAAACGAAGCACCCGAGCCGCTCGGCAATCCTACGAACAACTACGCCGCGCCCTCCTGCGTCCTCGAACCAGACGCGCTCTACGTCCACTTCGGCAGCTATGGAACGACCCGCATCAACCCTGCTACGGGCGAAGTCCTCTGGCAGCGGCGCGACATCAAATGCCGCCACTTTCGCGGTCCCGGCTCCTCTCCAGTGATCTTTGGGAATCTGCTCATCCTCAGCTTTGATGGCATCGAAGACCAGCAGTTCACCACGGCGCTAGACAAGAAAACGGGCAAAGATGTGTGGTTCAACAAACGCTCCACCGTGGACTACGGCGACCTCGACAAGGAAGGCAAGCCGACCCGCGATGGCGATATGCGCAAGGCCTTCTGCACCCCCAGTTTCACGACCATCAGTGGGAAACCACTCATGCTCTCCTGCGCTTCCCGCGCCGCCTTTGGTTATGATCCACTGACAGGCAAAGAACTCTGGACCTTCCATCACACGGGCTACAACGCCGCCGTGCGCCCGCTCATGCAAGATGGCGTCGCCTACTTCAACACCGGGAACCACCTCGTCGCACTCAAAGTGGATGCTTCCACTCAGGGAGATGTCACTGGGAAATACTTATGGGTTCGTGAGAAGCATAACGCCAGCTTCTCCAGCACCGTCATCGTGGGCGATCACCTCTTCCAAGCCAATGCCGCCTGCGTGGGTGTTTGTGTGAACCTCAAAGACGGCACGGATACCTGGAGTGAGCGCCTCTTCAACAGCGCCGGCAAGATGTTCGCCAGCACCATCGCCACGAAAGAGCGCGTCTATTTCTTCAGCGAAACCGGTGACGCCACCGTCGTCGCCACAGATCCCACTAAGTTCACCGTGCTCGCTCGGAACAAGCTGGAATCAGGGATGACTTCATCCCCCGTGGAAGCAGAGGGTGACCTCTATCTGCGCACGAAGACGCATTTGTATAAGATCGTGAAGTAGTCAGAGTTCCAGCGCCAAGCGGTAAGCCATATCGGAAGTCGCTGAGAGATGTTCGATGCTCAGTCGTTTATAGTGCCACTCGCAAAAAGCATCATGCCTTCGGATATGAATCTCTTTCTCAAAACTCTACTTCTCGTCGCGCTTTCGTTCTTCATCGGTTCGCGCATCTCACACGCCGCGTCTTCCGAACTGACGGCACTGCAAGAGCAATACGAAAAGGCACTCAAAGAACGCGTCACAAACATTTACGAGACCGATGTTCAGCAATTGACCGCCAACTATTTTACGGGCGTGGAGCGTGCCATCGGTGAAGCACGGAAAGCGGGTGACTTGCCAACCGTGCTCGCGCTGGAAGAGGAATCCAAGCGCATCATCAAAAAGGAACCCATGCCAGCCAAGGACGATAAGTTAGTGCCTTCCCTCCTGAAGCTGCGCGAGATCTATCGTGCTTCCCTCGCGAAACTTGATGTCAAAAAGGCCACCAATCGTGCGACGGTGCTAGCTCCGTATCTGGTCCGCTTAAAACAGATGGAAATTGAATTCACCAAGGGCAATCGGCTTACTGAAGCCAAGGAAATCATGGACTGTCGCGAAAGCCTCGCCTCGGGATTGCCAACCAAAATTGAGCCTGCAATCAGCGCCAGTTCCGACGGCAAAAAGAGCAATTCATTAGTGGTCGGCGATAACGTGAAGAAGTGGAAACCCGTTAAAGGCGAATGGAAATTCGAGAATGGCACCCTCTTGGGCAGCGGAGCCAGCGAGATCGACTTCTACGGCGTCATTTCGACGCCTTTCGTCCTTCGTTTTACCATCAATGTCCTCGAAGGAATGCGTCCCCGTGTGAAGATGGGTGACGTGGAATTCGCCAATGAAGGCTATGAAAAGACCTTTGGGCTTTACCCCGGAGGCAAGGCGGATTTGTTCCCTTACAAGCAGAAAACCAAGTATGCCATCATGATCAAGGTGAGCACTAAGGCCACCGAACTCTACATTGATGACAAGCTGATCTCTAGCATTTCAGGTATCAAGAAAAAGCCCGAATACTTCCGGTTCTGTGCGGGTGACGGCTGGTCCCAAGGCTCAGTGGAATACAGCGAAGTGACGCTTTCGCATTGATTCGGGTTCTTGCTCTCAGCGACATTCATTTTTTATTCGCCTGTGACCACACTTATCGCTCAGCCCTCTTCAGCTCCATTGATTCCATGAGATCGTTCTCCCTTCCCCTGTTACTCACTCTCTTCGCCGCAAGTTTCTTGTCCCTGAACGCTGCTGATCCGACCAAGCCTTCTGAACCAGCGAAGCAAAAGCCACCGGAGCCACCTGCTTACACCACGCCGGAAACCGCTGGACCGGACTTCGCTTTGCAGGGTGAATACGCAGGCGCTTTCGGCGAGAAGAAACTCGGGGCGGATGTCATTGCGATGGGGAATGCGAAATTCCACGTCGTGTTCTTCCAAGACGGGCTCCCTGACGATGGCTGGGACGGCTCGGCGAAGATCGAAGAAGACGGCGACCTTGCTGGCGATGGCGTTGATTTTGGCGGAGCTTGGAAGGCGGCACTCGCCAAGGAAACCTTGAGTGGAAAAACGGACAAGGGAGAATCCTTCGTTTTGAAGCGCATCGTGCGGCATAGCTCCACTGAAGGTCTGAAGGCCCCTGTAGGCGCAGTGGTCTTGTTTGATGGCTCCAACGCAGATGCTTGGGTGAATGGTAAGATGGATGAGCGGAAGCTTCTCCAATGGGGCACGAAATCGAAGCAAGCCTTCAAAGACTTCACGCTGCACATCGAGTTCATCCTGCCCTTCAAGCCTCTAGGTCGCGGTCAAGGACGCGGCAACAGCGGCGTCTATCTTCAGGACCGTTATGAAGTGCAGGTGCTCGACAGCTTCGGTCTCAAGGGGGCGGATAACGAATGCGGGGGCATCTATCACCACAACGCGCCGAAGATAAA
>JANYJH010000403.1 GCA_025361865.1 Phragmitibacter sp. | reverse complement strand
TTTTGTTAGGGCAGGGGAGCAGAACAAAACCCATAATAATTTAGACTGAATAAAGTTCTGGACTCAATCCAAAACAACGTCAAGCTGGCCCGGTGATCGACCCCGCCGCCCTTCTGCGTCAGCATAGCATTCCGGTTACGGCCCAGCGCCTAGCCGTGCTGCGGGCGGTTTCTGAGCGGCCCCATGCCACCGTGGACGCCATTGCGGAGGACGTTCGCGCCAGCATCGGTGCCATCTCGCAGCAGGCGGTTTACGATGCCCTCGGAATGCTGGTCAAAAAGGGACTCATCCGCCGCATTCAGCCCGCTGGCTCTCCGGCGCTTTACGAGGATCGGATCGGTGACAACCACCACCATTTGATCTGCCGCACTTGCGGAAAAACGGTGGATGTCGATTGCGCCATCGGTTCAGCCCCATGCTTGACCGCCGCCGGGAACTCCGGCTTTCACATTGATGAAGCCGAGGTCATCTACTGGGGCACTTGTCCCGATTGCATCGCCGCCAAATAATCATTCAGACTCAACTCCAACTCTCCACTCAAACCAACCACGACCCTATGTCAGACCAACCCACCGAAGCCAAGTGCCCTTTCAATCACGCCCCGACCGACAAGGGCACAACCAACCGCGACTGGTGGCCGAACCAACTCAAAGTTGATCTCCTCAATCAGCATTCCTCCAAGTCCGATCCGATGGGCGCGGACTTCGACTATGCTAAAGAGTTCAAGAGCCTCGACCTCGCCGCCTTGAAGAAAGACCTCGCCGCGCTCATGACGGACTCGCAGGACTGGTGGCCCGCAGACTTCGGTCACTACGGCCCCTTGTTCATCCGCATGGCCTGGCACAGCGCTGGCACCTACCGCACCGGTGATGGCCGTGGCGGTGGCGGTCGTGGACAGCAACGCTTCGCGCCGCTCAATAGCTGGCCGGACAACGTGAGCCTCGACAAGGCGCGCCGCCTTCTCTGGCCGATCAAGCAGAAGTATGGTCGCAAGATTTCATGGGCCGATCTCATGATCCTCACCGGCAATGTCGCGCTCGAAACCATGGGCTTCAAGACCTTCGGTTTCGCGGGCGGACGTGTGGACACTTGGGAGCCGGATCACGATGTCTATTGGGGTCGTGAAACGAAGTGGCTCGGCGGCGATATCCGCTACGCAAAAGGCTCGCCTGGCGTGGAAGGCGACAGCGTGCTCGTGAAAGATGACGACAGCAAAGTAACGCACTCGCGTGATCTGGAGAATCCGCTGGCCGCCGTGCAGATGGGTTTGATCTACGTGAATCCTGAAGGTCCAGACGGTAATCCTGATCCGCTTAAATCGGCCTATGATATCCGCGATACGTTCGGCCGCATGGCCATGAACGATGAAGAAACCGTCGCGCTGATCGCCGGTGGTCATACGTTTGGCAAAACTCACGGCGCAGGCCAGTCGGAAAACATCTCGCACGATGTCGAAGCAGCTGGACTCGAAGAACAAGGCTTCGGTTGGAAGAACAGCTTCGGCAGCGGCAAAGGCGGCGACACCATCACCAGCGGCCTGGAAGTCACCTGGACCACCACGCCGACGAAGTGGGGCAACGGTTTCTTCGAGAGCCTGTTCGGCTACGATTGGGAACTCACGAAGAGCCCTGCCGGTGCGCAGCAGTGGACTCCGAAGAACGGCGCTGGCAATGGCACCGTGCCTCACGCGCACGATGCCTCGAAGAAGATCGCGCCTTCCATGCTCACCACGGATCTCGCGTTGAAAGTCGATCCCGCTTACGAGAAGATTTCGCGTCGCTTCCTCGAGAATCCTGATCAGTTCGCCGACGCCTTTGCCCGCGCTTGGTTCAAGTTGACCCACCGCGATATGGGACCGCGCGCGCTTTATCTCGGCTCGGAAGTGCCTGCGGAGGAACTCGTCTGGCAGGACTGCATCCCCGCCGTGAATCATCCGCTGATCGACGTGAAGGACATCTCCGATCTCAAGGGCAAAGTCTTGGCCTCCGGTCTCACGGTCTCTGAACTCGTCTCCACCGCGTGGGCCTCCGCGTCCACCTTCCGTGGCTCCGACAAACGCGGCGGCGCGAACGGTGCCCGCATTCGTCTCGCTCCGCAGAAGGATTGGGAAGTCAATCAGCCCGACCAACTCGCCAAGGTGCTCAAGACTCTCGAAGGCATCCAGAGTGAGTTCAACAAGGCCGCGTCCGGTGGCAAAAAAGTCTCGCTCGCCGATCTCATCGTGCTCGCGGGTAGCGCTGGCGTCGAGAAGGCCGCGAAGAATGCCGGTCAAGACGTCACCGTTCCCTTCACGCCAGGCCGCATGGATGCTTCACAGGAACAGACCGACGTTGAATCCTTCGCCGTGCTCGAGCCCATCGCCGATGGTTTCCGCAACTAACTCAAAGGCAGATACAGCGTGCCCGCCGAGGCCTTGCTCATCGACAAAGCGCAACTGCTCACCCTCGCCGCGCCGGAAATGACCGTGCTCGTGGGCGGCCTGCGCGTCCTCGGTGCCAATGCCGCCGGAGCTAAGCACGGCGTCTTCACCACGAAGCCCGACACACTGACCAACGACTTCTTCGTGAACTTGCTCGACATGGGCACGGAGTGGAAACAGGTCTCGCCTTGTGGAAATGCGTTCGCCGCCAGCGATCGCAAAACCGGCACCGTCAAATGGACCGGCACCCGCGCCGATCTCGTCTTCGGTTCCAACTCCGTGTTGCGCGCCGTGGCTGAAGTCTATGCCAGCTCCGATGCGCAAGCCAAGTTCGTTCAGGACTTCGTCGCCGCTTGGACCAAGGTGATGAACCTTGACCGCTTCGACCTCGTGTAATCTTCGAGATCAAACTTGAAGCGCGCCTCGGACCTAAGTCAGGTCCGAGGCGTTTTTGTTGGTGAAGATGAAAGATGCTCCAACAGGGAAGAGGAGTTGTTGGATAAGCCTCACGCAAAGCCTCAAGGAGCGCGGACGTTCGCTACGCGGCTGCGCAGCCTGTCCGCTCCTGAAAAAGCTGCCCACTAAATCATCCCATTCGTCGTTACCTTGAATCCCATCTTCTATCCATCATGAACACTGAAACTAACACTGTCAGACTTTTGCGCCTTTGCGGCTTTGCGTGAGACTTCAAGAAGATGTCATTGGGCAAAGGCGACGTTCAGGATGATTAGACTTCCCTGCCGCCCGTCGATTTCTTAGAATGCCATCATGAAACGCCAAACTGCCGCCGACTTCGATCAGGATCTTCTCAACCTCTACGACGAGTATGTGCATGGCCGCGTGGACCGGAGGGGCTTTCTGGATCAGGCCTCGCGCTTTGCCGTTGGAGGCGTCACCGCCGCCTCGCTTCTGCCGACGTCCCCAAAATCAAAGGCGTGCTTCTCATCCACTACGCCGAAAACGATCCCAAGGTCAACGAAGGCTGGCCCGCCTATGAAGCCGCGCTCAAGGAAGCCAAGATACGCTACACCGCCCACACCTATCCCGGCACCGACCACGGCTTTCACAATGACACCACCCCGAGGTATGACGAAGCCGCCGCCAAACTCGCCTGGGAACGGACCATCGCTTTCTTAAAGGAAACGCTGCTAACGAAGTAACGTGGCTGTCGCTTTAGGGCTTTTGATCTGGGTGGGTTGCTTTGATTTTCAGGGATGAAGCTGGTGCCGGGCAGCATAAGTCGGGCTGGTGGCTGCTTCAG
>JANYJH010000381.1 GCA_025361865.1 Phragmitibacter sp. | reverse complement strand
GCGAAGGGCGATTTCAAAGCCCGCTATGTGCGCATCACCGCAGTGAAGCTCGCGCCGCGCAGCAATGATTTCATCTTCGCCTTGGCAGAGATGCAGGTGCTGGATGAAACGGGCAAGAACCTCGCAGCGGGCGCAGAAGTGACCTCGCTCGATAGCATCGAAGCTGCGCCGCGATGGACGAGGAAGAACCTGACGGACGGGCATTATCCAGTGGCTCCCGAAGCTGAAGGCGCATCGCTAGCTGACTTGCGGAAGGAACGACTGAGCCTCTTGGACAAGGCCTTGCCTGCGGTTCAACATCAGTCTTTGTCAGACGTGGAAGTTGAACTCGCGCACCTTGGTAAAGATCTGGCCGCTTTCCCGAAACCCCAAATGGTCTATGCCGCGACGGTTCACTATGGCAGCGGCACCTTCACTGGAACCGGCCCCACAGGCGGCAAGCCGCGTGTCATCCAGCTTCTCAAGCGCGGCGATGTAAAGACGCCCGCTCAGGAAGTCCATGCGGGAACCATCACCGCAATTGCGGAATCCACCGGAAGCCAAGGTCGCTTTGAGTTGACCCGTGAAGCCGCTGAAAGCTCACGCCGTGCGGCTTTGGCGGCCTGGATTACAGACAGGCAAAACCCGCTGACTTGGCGCAGCATTGTGAATCGTGTTTGGCAGTATCATTTCGGCAAAGGCCTCGTGGATACGCCGAATGACTTCGGTCACATGGGTGGTCAGCCAACGCATCCTGAACTGCTGGATTGGCTGGCGCTGACCTTCCGGGATGATCTTGGAGGCTCATTGAAGAAGCTGCACAAGCTCATCCTCATGAGCGCGACGTATCGACAGCGGAGTGAGGGAGCGATGGAGTGGCGGAGTAATGGAGCATTGGAGTCCAGGAGTGATGCTGGCTCTAATACTTCACTACTCCCAAACTCCACCACCCCGTCATTTCATCCCTCCAATACTCCACCTCTCCATCACTCCCCCGCTGCTGCTCTTGACGCTAACAACACGCTCCTCTGGCGACAGAACCGTCGCAAGCTGGATGCCGAATCTGTGCGTGACAGCATCCTCGCGGTAAGTGGCAAACTCGACCTCGCGATGGGCGGCCCCAGCTTTCAGGACTTTACGATCACGCATCCAGAACACAGTCCGCACTATGAGTATGAGTTGCACGATCCCGAAGACCCGAAGTCATGGCGTCGTAGCATCTATCGCTTCATTGTGCGCAGCCAGCAGCAGCCCTTCATGACCGTGATGGATTGCGCTGATCCGTCCATCCGCGTGGACAAGCGTAATGAATCCCTGAGCGCCCTGCAAGCCCTAGCCATGATCAACAACGGGCTGGTTGTGACAATGGCAAAACACTTCGCCGAGCGTGTCTCCAAGGAAACACAAGGCCTCGAAGCCCAAGTGCAGCGGGCCTTTGAGCTAACCCTGTCACGATCCCCCGCGAAGGACGAACTGGCGGCGCTCGTTGAATACACGAAGCGCGATGGCTTGGAAAACACCTGCCGCGTGCTGATGAATCTGAATGAGTTTTCGTTTGTTGATTAGCCATGAAAATCCATCCGTCACCTTTTGATTCCGCTTGGTCACGTCGGAAGGTCTTGGCGACCTTTGGCCAAGGCTTCGGCGCGCTTGCGTTTGCTTCACTGGAAGCGGCGGAGACAGCGAATCGGGCGCAGGTCATCGCGCCGAAGGCGAAGCGTGTGGTGCAGCTTTTCATGGGCGGCGCGGCCTCGCATGTGGACTTGTTTGATTTCAAACCAGCGCTCATCAAACATCACGGTGAGGCCTCGGACTTTGGTGAGAAAGTGGAGGCGTTTCAAAATGGACTCGGGCCGTGGAAGAAGCCGGTGTGGGACTTCAAGCCTTATGGCCGAAGCGGCAGATGTTAAGCGAAGCAGTGGCCCCGCTCGGCGTCTGCGCGGATGACATGGCCTTTGTTCATAACATGGTGGGGAAGACGGGCGTGCATTCGCAGGGAACGCTGCTTCAGGCCACGGGCTTTAATCTGCCGGGCTTTCCGGGAGCGGGGGCTTGGGTGAGCTATGGGCTGGGATCGCTGAATGACAATCTGCCGACCTTCGTCGTGTTGCCGGATCATCGTGGGTTTGCCTCGAATGGCCCAAAGAATTGGGACAGCGCGTTCCTGCCGTCGCAGCACGCAGGGACGATCATCTATCCCGGCGCGGAGACGCCCATCGCGGATTTGTTCCCGCATAAGTCAGGCCGCTACATCACGCCGAAGGCCGATCGTGAGGGCTTTGCGTTGTTGGAAGAATTGAACCGCAAGCATCTGCAACAGCGGGAAGATGACTCGCGGCTTGATTCACGCATCCGCAGTTATGAACTCGCCGCGAAGATGCAGCTCGCCGCGCCAGAAGCTCTCGATTTCTCGAAAGAGTCTGAGGCGATGAAGGCCCTGTATGGCATTCAGGAGCATCGTAAAGTTTGGCCAAGTGAGATCAATGCTGAAGAAGAGGCCGACTACATGGGCCGCAAATGTTTGACGGCTCGGCGACTCCTCGAACGTGGCGTGCGCTTTGTCCAGATCTGGAGCGGCAATGACAACGGCTTCCCGCGTCGCAACTGGGACAGTCACGAGGATGTGGAACGCGATCACGGCCCGCTGGCTTGGGGCATGGCGAAGGCCGTCAGCGCGCTCATCGTCGATCTCAAACAACGCGGTCTGCTGGAGGACACGATCATTCTCTGGACCACCGAGTTCGGCCGGATGCCCAGCACGCAAGGCGGCAAGGGACGCGACCACAATCCCTATGTCTTCACGAACTGGCTCTGCGGTGGCGGCATCAAGGGCGGAACAACCTATGGCGAAAGCGATCAGTGGGGCTACAAACCGCTCGACCGTGAGAACCCCACATTGGTCTATGACATACACGCGAGCATGCTGCATCTGCTCGGCATAGATCACACGAAGCTCACCGTGCGGCATAACGGCATCGACCGCAGACTGACCGATGTTCATGGCCATGTGGTGAAGGAGTTGATTTCTTAACGCCCTTGATTTAGCGGGCTGAAGCCAACGGCTACCTTCTCATGATCCACGACACGCTCGATAACTCTGCCCGCTACGAAGTTCTCTCTCCACACTTCGCCAAGGCCTTTGCCTTTCTCCGTTCCATCGATGGAACTCAGACGCTGGGTCGGCATGAGATCGATGGAGATCAAGTCTTTGCTCTCGTGGAAAGGTATGCCACGAAGCCCTTGGAGAACGGGCTCTTTGAAGCGCATCGCAAATACATGGATGTGCAGTTTCTCTACTCAGGCCGCGAGACGATTCTCTGGACGCCACTCGCGCTGATGAAAGAGGAGACAAGGCCGTATGATGAGGTCAAGGACATCGCGAAGTGGAAGCTGGTTCCTGACTACACGCCAGTGCATCTGAGCGCGGGCCATTTTGCCATTCTCTATCCGCAGGACGCCCACGCGCCC
>JANYJH010000368.1 GCA_025361865.1 Phragmitibacter sp. | reverse complement strand
TTATGTTTGGCCGCGATGAACCGCCTTCCCGCCTTCCTTGTTTTCCTTAGCTTCTTCTTCATAAGACTGCGGGCTGAAGAACCGCTCACCATCGCCGCCGCATCGGACTTGGTGTATTGTCTGGAGGAGGTGAACAAAGCTTTTACCAAAGACCATCCTGAGCCGCTGGTGAAGGTGACGACGGGATCCTCGGGAAACTTCTTTGCGCAGATCAAGAACGGCGCGCCCTTTGATCTCTTCCTCTCGGCAGATGTGCAATATCCACTTGATCTCATCAAGGCGGGACTGGCAGATGAGAAATCGCTGACCGTCTATGCCGTGGGGCGCATCGCTTTGTGGACGACGAGGGCGGAGGTGGACGTGAGCAAGGGCCTCGGCGTCTTGACCAGTGAGGCCGTTCGTAAGCTGGCCATCGCGAATCCCGATCACGCGCCTTATGGTCGTGCGGCGAAAGCCGCGCTGGAGAACGAGAAACTGTGGGAGGCATTGAAGCCCAAGATCGTGCTGGGGGAGAACATCTCTGCCACGGCGCAACTGGTGGAAACGGGCAATGCGGATGCGGGCATCGTGGCCTTGTCCTTGCTGCTTTCGCCGAAGCTCGCGAACAAAGGGCACTACTGGGAGATTCCTGAAGCGATGCATCCTCGTCTGGAACAGGCGGCCGTCATTACGAGCAAAGGGTTGCGGCATCCGCAGTCGAAGGTGTATCTGGACTTTCTCCGTAGTGAAGATGCGCGTAAGGTGTTTGACCGCTACGGCTTCCGTCTGCCTCGTGAGTCCTGACACCGCACCAGATTTCTTTCTTCATTTAACTCCCGAACTGTGGGAGTCGCTCTGGCTTACGCTGAAGCTGGCCTTCTGCTCCACGGTGCTTTTGATCGTCGGAGTCATCCCTCTGGCGTGGTGGCTGGCGCGAGGCAAAGGCGCATGGGTCATGGTTTTGGAGACGGCGCTCTGCCTGCCCATCGTGCTTCCGCCGACGGTCATCGGGTTTTATCTATTGGTGCTTTTTTCACCGGATCACCCTTTGGGACAGGGCTGGATCCGGCTGACGGGCGATACCCTAGCCTTCAGTTTCAGCGGGCTGATCATCGGCTCCATTCTCTACAGTCTGCCTTATGCCATGCAGCCGGTGGTCGCGGCTTTTCGTTCCGTGGAGAAGTCTTATCTCGATGCCGGGATCAATCTCGGAGCCTCGCCGTGGCGGGCCTTCCTGCGCATTCAGTTGCCCATGTCAATGCGAGGGATTGCAGTGGGAGCCATCCTGAGTTTCGCTCATACGATGGGGGAGTTCGGAGTGGTGATGATGCTCGGGGGCAGCATTCCTGGGCGGACGAAGGTGGCTTCGATTGCGCTCTATGACGAGGCGCAGAAGCTCAATTACACCACGGCTCACACCTTCGCGGCGTTGCTGTTGGGGATCGCGTTTGTCGTGTTGCTGGCGGCGAACCGTTTGCAACGGGCGGTGGCGGCGTGATTAGGTTTTGGATGAGGTTTCCGCGCCAGACGAGATGTTGGGGAGCGCGCGCGTCCCGCGTGCCGTCTTGGGCGTCCCGCCTAAGACCCGCTGCTCGCTGATGGACTTCTGCTGAGGACTTGGAACATCTCCTGAGTATTCGGCGGGACGCCGAACACAGCACGCGGGACGCGTGCGTTCGCTTCGCGGCTACGCAGCCCCTCCAACAGCTATCAATCACGAGGAGCTGCTTCTACTTCATCGTAAATCACACGCCTAGCTTCCCTGATGCCGGTAGGGATACCGGCGCTCCCAGCTACTACCTCAGCATCAATCACACCCCTAGCTTCCGGCTCTCCGCCCAGCGCACGGCATAGCGCAGCACGGCGGCTCCATCTTCGAGCTTCAGCTTCTCGCGGATATGCGCGCGATGCACTTCTACGGTCTTCACGCTGATGTTCAGCGTATCCCCGATCTGCTGGGTGCTCTGGCCTTCACCGATGAGCTGGAAGACTTCAAACTCGCGATCACTCAAGCGATGCACGCCATCCACGGGACGGTTCGCATTGCGGCCAGAGAAGGCTTCGAGAATCTGTGCGCTCATGTGTGGGCTCACATAGATGCCGCCTTCGATGACCTGATGAATGGCCTTCAAGAGCGTGCCGCTGTCCGCGTCCTTCATCACGTAGCCCTTCGCTCCGGCCTTCAGCACGCGCTGCGCGTAGAGCGTTTCATCGTGCATGGAGATGACGAGGATAGGCATTCCGGGGGAGAAGGCGAGGATGTCCTTGATCAACTCCAAACCGTTACGGCCCGGCATGGTGATGTCCACGGTGAACATGTCTGGCTTCTGATTTTCCGCGAGCTTCATGGCCTCAGAGGTATTCCCCGCGAGGCCGGAGCAGATGAGGTCCGGCTCATTATCAATCAACTGTTTCAAGCCTTCACGCATCATGGTGTGATCATCCACGATGGCGATGCGTTTCTTCGCGGGCGGTGCTTCGGTGGTCGTATTCTTTTTGCTCATGATGTTAGTGTGGGTGTGAGGTTGCAGGAGGACTCCGGCACCAGACAGGTGGCCAGTGTCCCGGTTTCAGGGGCGGTTTGGGGGTGGAAATGAATGGTCGCGCCGAGGGCTGAAGCACGGTAGCGGATGATCTTTAAACCCATGCCGCTGGTGGTCTGTTGCGTGTCTTTGAAGGGATGCCCATCATTGCCGACTTCGAGCTTGAGGAAGCCGTTTTCCTTGATCAGTGAGACGTTGATCTGACTGGGCTCCGCGTGGCGCGCCGCATTGTTGATGAGCTCCTGAGTGATGCGGTAAAGGTGAGTGGCGGAGGTCATATTGCTGACCAAAACGGGCTGCTGGCAGTCAAAGAAACACGGCACTTCATGGATCATCTCAGCGGTGCGCAGCAGCTTCCCGATCGCGGCCATAAAGCCTTCGCCCTCCAGATCCATGGGCGAAAGACCACCGGCGATGCTGCGGCACAGCGCGGTGGATTCCGCAATCTGGCGGGAAATCTCCGCCGCCAGATTCGCATCGGTTTGGCTGATCTTGCTGAGATTCGTGGCCAGGATTTCGCACTTCAATTTCGTCGCGGCGAGCCGTTGGCAGAGATCATCGTGCAAGTCATGACCGATGCGGCGGCGCTCACTCTCGCTGATGTTCAGAATCTCCTGTTCCATGCGTTTGCGGTCCCGCTCCGCTTGTTGCAATTTACGTTCGCGCTCATGCTCTGCTAAGGCCCGCTTCACGACGCCGGGGATGAGGCTTAGGAAGGCGATGTCCTTGATCAAGAAATCAACGGCCCCCTGTTTCATGAGGTCAATGGCGAGCTGCGTGTTCGAGAGTCCACTGATGACCACGAAGGGGATGCGCGGCTCGCGTTGACTGAGCTTCAGGGCGATCTCCTGGCCGTTCATGTCTGGCAGACGCAGGTCCAAGAGCACGAGCATGGGGCCTTGTTCCTCCAGCATCTTCAGCGCTGCCGAGCCCGTAGCTACTTGTCTGGAAGTGATGCCTTCACGGGTCAAAGCGTCTGCGATGAGTTCACGCACCCCTTCATCGTCATCAACGATGAGGCAGGCGTGAAGCTCTGGAAGTGTGGAACTCATTCTGGTTTCAGAAGGCCGATCTGCTGCATGGCAGCGGTGAACTTCGGGTAATCAACGGGCTTCGTCACGTAGCATCCGCAGCCGAGTTCCAGGCAACGATTGACTTCCAAAGGATCATCCGTGGTGGTGAGCATGATGATGGGCATTTGGCGGAAGCGGGGATCGCTCTTGATGCGGCGCAGGGCTTCGACGCCATCTACCTTGGGCATCCGAATGTCGAGCAGCAGCAGATAGGACGTGGTGGCGTCCAGACGATGCTTCGGATGCACGCCGTGGATGAAGTCCAGCACCTCCTGACCATCGCTGAAACAGAGCATGGGATTGTCCAGCCCGAAGGAGCGCAGGCTGTCCTGCACGAGGATCACATGGCCCTCGTCATCGTCGGCGATCAGGATGGTTATATTCGGGAGAGTCATTCCGCGTTTCGAGTGGGGGGATGCGGCATGGGCAGCGTGATGGTGAAGGTGCTGCCTTCTCCCGGTTGGGATTCCACGGTGATGAAACCATTGTGCCGTTTCAGAATCCGCTGCGCAATCGTGAGCCCCAGACCTTCGCCAGTGGAGGCGCTGGGATCAAGGCGATGGAAGATTTCAAAGATCTTATCTGCATGGGCCTTCGCAATGCCGATGCCATTATCCGTGACGGTATAGGTCAGGTGATTCTCATCCGCGTGGCCTTGAACGGAGATGACACAATGCCGATCCGGGTGGCGGTATTTGATCGCATTATCTATGAGGTTCGTGAAGACCTGATTCATCTGAATGGGGTCCGCTTCACAGCCGGGAAGGGCGCTGATGCGCACGTCCGTATGCGTCTGCTGAATCTGGTAGGTGAGACTGCCGATGACGCTCTTCATCAACGTGTTCATGTCGATGCGCTGGATCTCCATCGCTGCGCCACCGATGCGTGAGAAGCGCAGGAAGCCCGCGAGCAGAGCATCCATCTTGATCACGCCCTGTTCAATGAAGCGTAAGGCACGGGGAATCGTCGTCTGGACAATCGGCCCTAAATCAGCGGCTTTCACACTGGCATCCGGTGACGCCTTCATCAGGCCTTCCAATTGATCGCAGGCACCCGCAAGCTGGCGGCTAAAGCCCATGACGTTCACCAGTGGTGAGCGAAGATCGTGTGAGGCCACATAGACGATGGCTTCCAGTTCCTTGTTCTTGTCCTGAAGGTCGCGGCTTAAGGCTTCACGCTTCGCCTCGCTGGCTTTACGTTCAGAGATGTCGGTGAGCACGGCTTGAATGGCCGCACCACGATCATCATGGTAGAGCGAGGAGACGCCTTCCATCTCGATGACCACTCCATCAAGGCGGACGATCTTGCGTTCCGTGGGAACATCCGCCGTGCCACCATTTCTCAGCAAGTCCGCTGTCTCGCGCACATCCGCGTGGCAGTCAGGATGCAGGAAGTCATACGGTGAACGATTCAGGACCTGATCCGCTGAAGTCGCGCCGAGAATTTCAAGGCCGCGCTGGTTGATGAATTCAATGCGCTGATTACGGCTCACGAGGACCATCGCCGGGAGCGTCTCTACCATGTGATGATAACGCTCCAGCAGTTCTTCATTGGTCTGTGATTGCGCGCGGAGGCGACCGTCAGTCTCGTGGAGTGCGGCGGAGATTTTGGCCAGTTCATCATGGCCTGGCAGGATTTCGTTCAGAGGCTTCTGCGCTAGGACGGCCTGTGCGGTAAGCGCAGCCGTTTCGATTCGCCGGATTAAAAAAAAGTGCATCCCGAGTGCGAGCAACACGCAACAGGGAACGAGAATGATCACCGTTTCCGTCAGGTGGTTCAGAGCGTTTTTACGTGCTTCACCGAGGGGGTTGCTCAGGTCACGCGCAATGATGGTCACGGAGATGGGTTTGCCATTTACTGGATCATTGATGGGCTGCGCGGCTATGAGCACATCGCGATGAGAGAGGATTAGCGTTTGTGGTGTTCCCGAGCTGATGACTCGGGCCAAGATGATGTCGCCATCGACTGCGGGGGTGGTGTTGATCTTGCGACCTTCCCAAGCGCGATGCGAGGCCGTGATGATCTGCGATTGCAAATCACACTCGACCGCGAATTTCAGTTCAGGGTCTTCATCGTGATAGCTCAGTTCTCGATTGAGATGCTCTGACTGTTGATCCTTTTTCGCCGAGCTGATGAGTCCGGCAAGGCGCGCCGCCTGACGCGAGGCGAGGTCTGTCACCGCCTTCTCGGCGATCTGGACTTCCCCACGCAGCAGCACTTCATATTCCAGTGCCAGAAAGCCCAGCCCGAAGAGGGACAAAAGCACTGGCACGATGAAGCGGGTGGGCGGTGGAAACTTCATGAGGGCGTGGTCTGAGGCAGAACATGCTCAGCACGTTACGGTGTCACTGGTGGTCGCTCTGACAAGGTAGCGATTCTTCACGAAGCTATGCCTTCCAAGACGATGCTGCATAAGGCAATTGCTTATCTTTCGTGGCCGTAGCAGTGCTCGTGAAAGCGTGAAACATTCTCCAATTTCCAATCTTCACTTTCCAATGATCTGGCCGGCGGACTTCGCTTTGTGGCGGAAGTGGCGATCATTGGAAAATGATCATTGGAAAATGGAGATTGGAAAATACGGCTACTTCTTCGCCTCGCTCCACCAGGCACCATGCGTGCTCGTCTTGCGCTTGTAGATTTTATCGCGATCCGCCACGAAGAGCCACTGCTGGCCTTCTCCGCCAAACTCCACGCTGACGACCTTGGAATCACGCGAGGGCTTCGCGATGACGCCTGAGAGACGGCCTGTGCTGTCGAAGACCTGAATGCCCAGCTCCGTGGTCACATAATAGCGGCCTTTTTCATCCGTCGTGGAGCCATCACCGAGCGCTTCGCCTTTGGCATTGTTCGGTGAAACGAGCATAGTCATGTAAGGCTCCGCGCCGCTGAGGTGGCCGTCCAGCCCGATCTGCCAAGTCCACACGTTCTTCCCGCCGTGCTCAGAAACCGCGAGGGTCGTCTGATCAAAGGACAACGTGATGCCGTTCGGCTTGATCACATGGCCTTCATCCGCGATGAAGCTCGTGCCATCGGGCATGATGGCGAGAATGCGCCGCGTTGGAGTTTCGGTGACGTAGGTGATTCCGCTCTTCGTGACAATGAGGTCATTCGGCTTCACATTGGCCAGCAGTTCCTTGGACGTGCCATCCTTTTCAAAGACGACCACGCAGCCAGTCTTGTTCACGCAGGCATAAAACCGACCGTCCGCGCCTACGTGCAAGCCGCTGATGCCCGGCTGATTGTCAATGAAGACCGAGACCTTGCCATCCAACGCGATCTTATAGATGCCCACGCCAGCCTTCACATCCGTGAAATAGACATTGCCTGCCTGATCACAAGCCAGCCCATCCGTGAACGTGTAGCCGC
>JANYJH010000361.1 GCA_025361865.1 Phragmitibacter sp. | reverse complement strand
CCGAAGGGTGACTGAGCTGCGCTGGCGAATACATCACCACTGACACCATTGTTAATGCCGATGACACCCCAGAAGAGGTCAGCCCGGGTGTTCCAACTAGCACCATAGGTAGCGCTCAAGTCAGTGCCGATGCTGCCAAGGGCGGCAATATTGGAAGCGTTCAGGGTCGTGTAGCTTCCAAGGTTAAGCACAAGTTCCTTGGTTGCACCCGTTCCGCCCGTGGCACGGAATCCGAGGAGGAGCTGGCCATCACTATAGGCCGTAGTGGCCGCAGAAGCATTGAACGCCATGCCAGCCAAGGCCAAGAGGGCGAGTGTTTTGAAGTTTAGTTTCATAGAGTAGAGTTACTGAGGTTGTCTTGAGGCCTCTGCCGGGAGAGGCATCGGTGGAGAGTCTTTTTAGCGCCTCGTATTTAATGTCCGAGGGAGGAATCTCTAGGAGAACAGTGTGACGATTCCTTTGCATTCAGACTCTCAGCAGGGCTCGTTGAGGGAGGCTCATTGCGAGGTCTTTTTTTATCCGAAGCGCATTCGACAACCCTTCTCAAATCACGCTCTTTCAAGGTGAGCCGAAGGGCGCGAAGCGGCTTGGAATCAAGAACGAGAGGCTGCGGGCCTCTAGGAGTGGGTCCCGTTCAAGCAGTTCCCTTTTAGGCTGTTCGCCGCCAATCCCTGCTTGCGTGCTCGCCTTAGGTGACGAATTCTTCACTTACAATCACCCCCAATACATGCGAGTGGGAAGGACTCTTCACATGCCCCCGTTTCTTCGCCTTTATCTCGTCCTCTTCGCGGCCCTTTTTGGTTTCTCCGCGCCGAGTATCGCGGTGGATGCCCCTGGGGTTCGGAAAAATAGTTTGGGAGTCACTTTTCAGGAGATACGAGGTCTGCCAGTGAGCTTCGCCCGATGGGAAACCCGGGTGTCTGATTTTGAAATCTTCGTGAAGGAATCAGGCTACGACTGGAATCAAAAAGCGCCCTTTGCACAAACGGCGGACCATCCCGTGGTGAATGTGAATCTGGCGGATGCGCTCGCCTTTTGTGCCTGGCTGACGAAGAAGGACCACGCTGCCGGAATGATCACCGGCAGTCAACTTTATCGCTTGCCGACGAATGAGGAATGGGATGTGGCCTCCGGCTGTGCGGCCCCTGTGTCGGTCAGAGGCGTCGCTGCGAAGCCGCGTAATCTTCCTGATGAAATCTTTCCGTGGGGCACGCAATGGCCGCCACCGCCCAAGGCGGGTAATTTCAGCTCGAAGGAACTCGGCGTGCCGGATGATGGCTATGCTTACACGTCGCCTGTGGGCAGTTTTGATCCCAGCCCCACGGGGCTTTATGACCTCGCCGGGAATGTATGGGAGTGGGCTTGGGATGAAGCTTCCCGCGCCAGCGGAATGGCCACGCTGCGTGGGGGAGCCTGGCCTTATTTTCGGAAGGAATCGCTGCTCTCCGCTTATCGCTACGCAGTGCCGGAAACCCTGCGTAAGGCGAGTGTAGGCTTCCGCATCGTGTTCGAGGATAAAGCGGTAGCGGCTGGGCTCGTGGCCTCGGCAGCGCTTGGGGATAAGCAACGTCGCGAACTGCTTACGGCCTCTTCGGCAGTGTCGCAGGAGGAGATCGAAACCAAGCGCAAGCAACTCACGCAAAAAGCGTCCATCACCGACGAGGAACGGAAGAATGCCACGGCGCGTGGGATGCGGACGGGAACCGAGGCCACCCCCTTCGTGAACAGCCTCGGCATGAAGTTTCAGCGTCTCCCCAGCGGCAACCTTCTCTTTGGCGAGAACCAAGTGCGGGAGAAAGAGGTCGCTGCCTGGGTGGCCGCGACGGGCCGGGTGCGCACTCAAAAAACCAGCTCCGCGCAAACGGAAGCGCAACCTGCCGTGAACATCTCCTGGTCGGAGGCAAAGGAGTTCTGCGGCTGGCTGACCGACCGTGAGCACTACATGAAGACCATCACCCCAGACGCCAGTTATCGTCTTCCCACAGAGGCCGAAGGGAGCGCGTTCCCTCAGAAAGACCTCACCGAATGGTGTGAGGACGCCGCGCCGGAGGCTCCCGGAGAGAGGATCGTGCGGGGCGGTAGCGAAGGAGACCTGAACAGTTCCCCCCACCGCCATCTCAGAGAAGGGGCTTTTCGGCCAGACCTTGGTTTTCGGCTCGTTCTCACCAACCCCCGCCTTCAGGGGCCGTAATCTTCACGCATGACCGCCCCGCTCCCAGACACCCCGCCACTGAAGAAGCGCGTCCCGTGGCTCCTCAGACATTGGGGGCTTACGTTGGTCGTCAGCCTCTGCCTGCTAGCCACGCTGGCCGTCATCTACTTCCCCACAGCGAAGGCGGCTTGGAAGCACCGTCAGGCTATGGACCATCTGGCCAAAGCCCAGTCTTTCATGGCGGATCACAACTGGGCCGAAGCCGCGCCTTTCCTAGAAAAAGCCTTCATCGCCGAAAAGGAGAATCCCGAGGTCATTCGGGCCTGTGCTGACTACGAGCGCGATGCCGTGAAGAATGCGGACGCCACCGGCTATTACCTGAAACTGCTGATTGATATGAAAGCCGCGAACAGCGATGACCGCGCGGTCATGGGGCAAGCCCTCCTGGCGCAGGGGAAGGTGGCTAAGGCGCGGGAAATGTATCAATCCATTCCCGAAGGAGATCGGAACCTTCAAGCCGTCGCCCAGTTGGAGTCAGAGCTGCTCAGGAACGAAGGGAACGCCACGAAGGCGAATGACATCCTCCGTCGCTCGCTCGCTTCTGATGCCCATCTGCCAGCCTCCAGACTGAAGCTCGCCATCATGGACACGGACAGTCCCTTGACCGAGCTGCAGCAGCAGAGCCTGGAGGTGCTCTGGGAGCTGGCTCAAAGCCCCACCCCAGAAGCCTTGAGAGCCATCGAGAGACTCGCTTTTCACCCCTTGCTCAGCGTGGCGCAGTCTGCTGAACTGCTGGCGCTGGTGTCCAAAAAGGAAAACGCAGGCAACAAACTGCGCTACCTCGTTCTCAGCACCTACCTCCGCTTCCATGCCCCAGAGCGCGAAGCCCAACTGGACCAGCAGACCCGCCTTATCACCGGGAAATCAGATGAGCAGCTCAGTGAATTCTGCCAGTGGTTGCTCAGTGAAAAAGAGCCGGAACGTGTCCTGAAACTCCTGCCCAGAGACCAGGCCGTAAAAAACCCGAAGCTCCTCCCCGCCTACCTAGACGCGCTGCTCAATGCCCAGCAGTGGAAAGAAATAGCGGAAGTCGTGCAGACCTCGAAGGGCATCCAGATTTCCCCCTTGAACGTCGCACAGTTGCTCGCCAGAAGCGCGCATGGACTTGGAGAAGCCCCCGCCGTCGTGCGCAGCCATCTGGAGCAGGGAAAGCAATACGCCGTCGCCAGTAAGGACAACTTCGGCCTGGATCGCCTCTCCTCCATCGCAGAACAGCTCGGCTACCTAGACCTCGCCGTCGCCAGTCTGCAAAGCATCACCGTCACCACCCAGCAGCAGCGGGAACAGCTCGCCACCCGCATCCTCGACTACCAGCGCCGCCTGGGCGACGTGCCCGGAATGCTGGCCACGCTTGATGCCATCAACTCCTCCCAAACTCACTCCAACGAGCATGTGGAAGCCTTCATCTACCTCAAGCTCATCTCCGGCATGGAATTGGAGACCCTCATGGAAGACTGCGCCCTCCTCGCCGCTCGGGGCCGCATCAGCCCGAATGCGCACCAGTTCCTGAAAGCCCTCGCCGCCTATCGCTTGGGAGAGACGGACGGGACTCCCGCCGCGCTGGACGCCATCACCTACACCAGCCTTCCCGTAGGCTGGCGCGCCGTTTACGCCGGGCTGCAAGGCCACGCCGGAAACCGCGCCCTCGCCTTCCAGATCGCGGAGAAGATCCCGCAAGCCCTGCTCAGTCCTGAGGAGCTGCTCATCTTTAGCGAAGCCCTGTAAGGGAGCCCTTACTTCCCCGCAGGCGGGGCCGCCTTCTTCCGCGTCAGGCCGCTGGCGCGGATGTAGCCCATCGCTTCGTAGAGGCTGAGCCGTCGTTTCTGAAGCGGGAAAACTTGTGGAAGGAAACCGGACGTTGATATAGATGACGGATGCCCTTGTCTTGGAATGAGATCAAACATCGCGCCATCAAGTTCGGAAACGACTGGAAGGCGGAGACGCGGGAATCTGCGGAGCGCCAGACTTTCTGGAATGAGTTCTTTGACATCTTTGGCATCAAGCGCCGCACAGTCGCCAGCTTCGAGGAACCCGTGAAAAAGCTATCCGGTAACTGGGGTGCCATTGATGTTTTTTGGCCAGGAAAACTCCTTGGCGAGCACAAGAGCGCTGGGCAGGATTTGGATAAAGCGCACGCGCAGGGCATGGGCTACATCCGTGGACTTCAGAATACAGGACGCGGGAAAGAAGCTCCGCGCTACCTCATGGTGTCAGACTTCCAGAGAATCGCCCTCCATGATCTGGAGGGCAGTGGTGATTCCTTCTCTTTTCCCGTTACAGAACTGCACAAGCACATCCGGCACTTCGCTTTTATCGCGGGCTACAAGCAGCACAAACTGGACCCGGAAGACCCGGCGAACATCGAAGCCGCAGAACTCATGGCAGACCTTCATGATGCCCTGCATGATGGCGGCTTCAAAGGGCATGACTTGCGCGTCTTCCTCGTCCGCGTGCTGTTCTGCTTATTCGCGGAAGACACTGGAATCTTCCCGCCGCGCTCATTCAAGCTCTACATGCAGGAGCGCGCCATGGAGGACTCTGGCCTTATCGGGATGTATCTCCATAAGCTATTCCTGGTGCTGGATATGCCCGTTGAGAAACGGCAGGCGAACCTTCCCGAGATGCTGCGGGACATGCCTTATGTGAACGGCCAGCTCTTCACTGAGCGAATTGAATTTGCCGACTTCGGTCCTGACGCACGCAATGCGCTGGTGAAGTGCTTTGACTTTGATTGGTCTCTCATCAGCCCCGCCGTCTTCGGCTCCCTTTTTCAAGGTGTCATGGACAAGAAGGAACGCCGCCAGTTCGGCGCGCACTACACGAGTGAGGCGAACATCATGAAGCTCGTTCGCTCGCTCTTCCTCGATGACATGCGCGCCGAGTTCGAGGCGGCGGCGAAGGATCGCTCCGGTCGTGGCAGGGGCCGTCTCATGGAGTTGCAGAAGCGCCTCGCCTCCCTGCGCTTCCTTGATCCAGCGTGTGGCTGCGGAAACTTCCTCGTCATCACTTACCGTGAGCTGCGCCGTCTGGAGCTGGACATCCTCAAGGAACTGCACGGTGCGCAGTCCGAGTTCACGCTCGATGACGTGAACAAGCTCTCACTCATTGATGTGGATCAGATGTTCGGCATCGAGATTGAGGAGTTCCCTGCACGCATCGCGGAGGTCGCCCTCTGGCTCACGGATCATCAGGCGAACATCGAACTCAGCCAGGCCTTCAGCCAGTTCTTCCTCCGCATCCCGCTGAGGAAAAGTCCGCACATCCATGTGGCCAATGCGCTGCGCACAGACTGGAAGGCAGTGCTGCCACCGGAGGAGTGCAGCTATGTGCTGGGGAATCCGCCGTTCGTGGGTTCCAAATTCTTCAGCGAAGAACAGCGCGGCGACATGCAGAATTGCTGGTCGGATGTGAAAGGCGCGGGCGTGTTGGACTTCGTCACGGGCTGGTATCGCAAGGCCGCGCAATACATGCGCGATACAAAAATCGTCAGCGCCTTCGTCTCCACCAATTCCATCAGTCAGGGAGAGCAGCCTGGCATCATCTGGGGTGATCTCTTTCAGCACTGGCAGATCAAGATTCACTTCGCGCACCGCACCTACGTCTGGGACAGCGAGGCTCGGGGTAAGGCGCATGTGCATTGCGTCATCATCGGCTTCGGTGCTTTCGACACCGAGATGAAACGTCTCTACGACTACGAGGCGGATCAGGACAAGGCCACGATCACGAAGGTGAAGAACATCAGTCCTTACCTGATCGAAGGCGGCGACATCGCGCTGCCGAACATCTCCAAACCGCTCTGTGCCGTGCCGGAGATGGCGATTGGGAACAAGCCTATTGATGACGGGAACTATCTATTCTCAGACGAAGAGAAGGCCGCGTTCATCGCTGCTGAACCCGACTCGGCGAAGTGGTTCCGCAAGTGGATCGGCTCGCAGGAGTTCATCAACGGCTGGCACCGCTGGTGCCTGTGGCTCGGTGATTGCCTGCCGAATGAACTGCGCGCGATGCCGATGGCACTCGCACGAGCGGAGGCGGTGAAAGCTTTCCGTCTTGCCAGCAAGAGCGCGCCGACGCAGAAGCTCGCCAGCACACCGACGCGGTTCCATGTGGAGAACTTCCCGACCGGCCCTTACTTGGTGGTGCCAAAGGTGAGTTCCGAGCGCCGCCCTTACATCCCAATTGGTTTCCTGACACCGGAAACCATGTGCAGCGATTTGGTTTTCATCGTGGATGACGCCACGCGCTATCACTTCGGAGTTCTCTCATCCAGAATGCACATGGCGTGGATGCGTCAGGTGGCGGGGCGCTTGAAGAGTGACTACCGTTATTCTACTGGCCTCGTCTATAACAACTACCCCTGGCCCGAGAACCTCACTTACACTCAAACGCTCGCCGTGGAGAAAGCCGCGCAAGCCGTGCTGGATGCCCGATTGAAGTATCCCTCCAGCACCCTAGCTGATCTCTACGATCCGACGACGATGCCGCCCATCCTCGCCAAAGCCCACGCTGACCTCGACCGCGCCGTGGACCGCTGCTATCGCAAGGAACCTTTCCCCACTGACCGTGCCCGCGTAGAGCATCTCTTCGCCTTATATGAGAAACTCACCGCTCCGCTGGTAGCCGAGGCTAAAGCGAAGAAGCGTCCCAAAGGAGCGATCAAACCCAGCGGAGACGGAAGCACCACGGAGTCCTATGCCGCCGCTGCGCATTATCACTCTTCGGTTCTTGCCGAGGACTCGGTTCCTTATGGCAAATCTTGATCCGACTGATCCAGACTTGTCTCCCCGCATCATGGGGTCTGAGACTCTCGCGTCAGATATAGGATTGCTTCGCAGCTATTGGTTCAGTGATGCGGGCTATTGCGAAGACGCGTAGCGAACCTCCGCGCTCCTTTCGTTCCTCGCACCAAACATCCTGTTGCCCTGTTCATGGCCCTCCGTTATGAGGAGGGACGATGAAACCCTCCCGAGTTCTTCTCGCCGCATTCACTCTTGGTCTGATCACCTGGCCCGCTATTTCGGCTCCGCCGAAGGCCGTGGTCGTGGCCCCGCCTGCGCCACCCCAGCCCGCGCCGGAGTTCGCCGCTTGGATGAACTTGTGCAGTCTTCGCCCCTCTTCCCTCATTCAGGCTCAACTCCTCGCGCGTCCCGTTGAGCCCGGTGCTTCGCTCTGGCACGCGATGAAGATCGAAGACGGTAAAGGGCCGCTCCTACTGGATCAAAGCGCGCTTCTGATCACGAAGCTGCCTTCGCTGGAAGGTAAGCCATTGGACCCGCCCGCGCTGCTCAACTATGTGCGCAGACACTTCGCTGAGTTGCTGCAAGCGGCGCAGATGAACTTCACGCCCGTTGCTGAGGCCGATAAAGCGCTCTGGAGTTCTGAAGCGCCCACGGGGACCATCGCGACCCTTTACTCGGCGACGGGAAGCCTCGCCTTAGCTGTCACGGAAGCCACGGATGAGCACTTCACCTTCAGTTCTGTGCAAGCCAGTAATAAGGATGGAGCCGTGCCACCGCTGGTCTGGCAGCGCAGCTTCGCCGTGCGGGAAGCCTTGCCCTTTGAGGGCTGCCTCTTCACCACGCACGCCGTAGCCCGTGCCATGAGCGATCAAGCCGCTCCGACCTCGCCCGCCTGGAGCGCTTTGCTGACCGCTCTCGCCGACTTCGTGCAGAAGAACGGTGGGGCCGTGGAGACCACGATCTTACCTTCAGCCACGACTTCCGTTCCGTGGGAAAGTGTGCATGAGAAGTTCCATCAACCCAAGGTCGCGTGGCTGGATTTGAAAGGCTCCTGGCAGAGCACCGACCCCTCACATCGCTTCCATTTGGAGATCACCGGATGGACGGGCACTTGCGAATTCATCGAGCGCAACTCCCGCAATCAGGAACTAAAAATGACGCTACCCTTCAAGGTGGAGATGGAGAAGCCCGGTGAATTGAAATTCACTATCCGGCGACCCAACAACACGAAGGAAGTGCTCGAATACTATGGCTTCCCCGAGGGCATCCGCACGGAAATCCTCACCCGCCAGCCCGAGCCCTCCACCTTGATTCTTGCCCCCATCAAAGGCGGCAAACTCAATGGCCTCTGGAGCGGCATCTCGATCACGAAAGACGCCAGTGGGAAGCACCTCAAGGAGATGAAGCAACCCTCCGAAGCCAAGCCGAAGCCGTATCCCTTCTCCACCACCACCGCGGCGCAGGAAGCGCCAGTGCCCGTGATTCGTAAGGCCAAGCCTGTGGCAGAATAAGCGTCGCTCGCAAGACCAACGAAGTCGCGGCGTATTAGAGGCGGAATCCTTTCGCCATGACCAGCACCTACACGACCGTTCGCCGACTCATCACGCTGTCACTCGCATTGACAGCCTCCATTACTTTCGCGGCTCAGGCTCCGAAGAAGGAAGAGGTTTACGATCCGAACAAGCCGATCAGTTATTACAAGCAGATCAGGCCGATTTTTCAAGGCACCTGCAACGGCTGCCACCAGCCTGCGAAGTCCAAAGGTGACTACATCATGACGGAGTTCTCGAAGCTCCTGAAGGGCGGTGAAAAGGGTGATGCCATCGTGCCGGGAGACATCACGAAGAGCCATCTCATCCAGCTCATCACCCCGGATGCGAAGGGCAAAGTGGAGATGCCTTCTAAGGGTGATCCGCTTCATGAAATCCAGGTCGAACTCATCAAACGCTGGATCAAGGAAGGCGCGAAGGACGACACGCCCGCCAGCGCGAAACAGCAATACGACATGGAACATCCTCCGGTCTATGCAACGGCCCCCGTCGTGTCCTCATTGGATTACTCACCGGATGGGAAGCTCATCGCGGTCACGGGTTATCATGAAGTCCTGCTGCACAAGGCGGATGGCAGCGGCATCGAAGCCCGCCTCGTTGGTTTGTCGGAGCGCGTTCAAACGGTGCGCTTCTCACCGGATGGCACGGAGCTCGCCGTCGCTGGTGGCAGCCCCGGACGCATGGGTGAAATCCAGGTCTGGGACATCGCGAAGCGGAAACTGGAGATGAGCGCGAGCGTGACGTTTGATACTCTCTACGGCGCGAACTGGTCGCCTGATGGGAAATTGATCTCCTTCGGTGGTTCGGATAACTCCGTGCGTGCCATCGAAGCAGCCACCGGCAAGCAGGTGCTCTTCGGTGGATCGGCCACGGATTGGGTGCTGGACACCGTGTGGAGCAGCAAGGGCACGCACGTCATCTATGCCAGCCGCGACATGTCCGTGAAGTTGAGCGAAGTGGCCACGCAGCGGTTCATTGATAATCTGACCTCCATCACGCCGGGGGCTTTGAAGGGCGGCATCCACGCGCTCGCCCGTCATCCCCAACGTGATGAATTTCTCATCGGCGGCGCGGATGGTCTGCCGCAGATCTACCGCATGGAGCGTCTGACCAAACGGGTCATCGGCGACAATGCGAACTTGATCCGCAAGTTCCCTGCGATGGAAGGCCGCATCTTCAGCGTCGGCTATTCACCTGATGGCAAGATGATCGTCTGCGGCAGCGCTTATCATGATAAAGGCGCGATCAACATCTACTCGGCGGACTTTGATTCCACCGTGCCGAAGGAGGTCATGGATGTGCTCACGAAACCCGCTGATCCCAAGCTCGAAGCCTGGGTCACGAAGGACGTGAAGCTGCTGAAGTCCGTGCCGTTCGCCGATACGGGCATCTTCACCGTGAAGTTTAGTCCTGATGGCAAAACCATCGCGGCGTCCGGTAACGATGGCCGCGTGAGATTGTTGGATGTCGCCGGCGGGAATATCATCAAGGAATTTGTGAGTGTTCCTCTGGCCGATGCGAAGACGCTCGCAGCGCTGACACCGGACACGAATGATCACATCGTTCGGGCTGATGTGGCCAAAGCGCTCGCGCCTGAAGCCTTGAAGAAAGGGGCAAAGATCGATTCTCTCGAAATCACGCCGAAGAACATCAAGCTGTGCGAAGGTGAGGCAACGTTCGCACGACGGCTCCACAACTCCTCGGTGAAAGCCGTCACATCATAGTAAGGATCATAGCCGCGCAGGGAGAGTTTGAAGCCGTTCTTGCCTTCCTTCGAACCGTGACAAGTGCCCGCCGTGCAGCCTAGCTTCGACAACACAGGCATCACATCGTGAATGTAATCCGGTGTAAAAGCCACCTTCGTTCCGCTGACTTCCATCGGCACGCTCGCGCTCTGTTGTCCGACGGTGATGGCGATGCTGCCTTTGCCATCGCTCTTCGGACGAACCAAGCCGCGTTGGCTGATCTCCGCTTCGATTCCCTTCGCCGTGATCTTGGCCATGCGCGTGACATCAGCGGTGGTGCCGTCAGTCATCTTCGCCGTGACGAGCAACTGCGCATACTCGGTGGGTTTGCCGAGCTTGATGGTCTTCGGCGTCACTTCGAGGGAAGCGATCTTCGCCCCTTTCTTCAAGGCTTCGGGCGTGAGCGTCTTGACGACATCCGCGCGGACGATGTGATCATTGGTATCCGGTGCCTGTTCTGCCAGCGTCTTCGCATCGGCCAAAGGAACACTCACGAATTCCTTGGTGATGTTCCCAGTGGTCACATCCAGCAGGCGCACACGGCCATCATTACCAGCCGCTGCGATGGTTTTG
>JANYJH010000335.1 GCA_025361865.1 Phragmitibacter sp. | reverse complement strand
GTTCCCTAGTCAGGGAAGCCGTAAGACTGGTCAGGAATTTTCATTCCCTAGTTAGGAATTCCTCTTCCCTGTCTAGTCTGGAGCCGGACATGTCAGAGATTTTCATTCCCTTCTCAGGGAAGCGCGCAGACTAGGCAGGGAAGCGCCGGGACTACGCAGGGAGAGGCGCGGACTTGTCAGGGAACCTGTTTCACTAACAAGGGAGCGCCAATCCGAGACAAGAGAACTGGAATCCCTGACTAGGGAATCGAAATCCCTAACTAGGAATAAAAAATCTGAGTCAGGGAAGGAGGGGGCTGAGAGAGCGGGAGGGGTTGTTTTGCTCCCTTTTGGCAGGGTTTTTTCAGGCGGTGGACGGCACGGTGCGGGCTGACCGTTTTTAATACGGGAAACGAGTGGGCAGAAAGTTATGCATGGTCTGCGTGATGCCTTGAATTCATTGGTCTGGCGACGTAGATGACTCTCCGGTGCGGGGCGTCCATAAACTATTTTATGATTTCCCCGAAATGCTCTCAGGATCTTCTTTGGTTGGGAAGAATTAAACTCCCTGTTTTATCCGAGGGTCAGCAAGGATGCCCTGAAATAAGGAGCGGCGGATGGGAACTACTGTCCAGCTCTGTTGCGTAGCGGGAAGGAGGAAGCTTCCGGCGTGAGGGTCGTGCGTCCTGACTGACGGCGGTAAAAAACCTCCGCTCCTTGGGGGGTGGGAGGCTCGACCGCGTAGTGAGATATAGATTCATCGCTCTACCCCCGTGGACTAATGTCCACGACCACTACGCGGTCTGATGCGGACGTGGCGCTGCGTATCCCTACCCGTGGGACTTTGCTTTGTGACATCATCGTCACCTAGCTGCACGCTGAGCTTTTTCATTGTCGGAAGGCCGCACCCGCTTTAGTTTTCGGGAATGAAATCCCTTTCGGTCTCTATTGTTCTGGCGGCGTTCAGCCTTGTGATCGCGCCTTTGTCGGCTCAAGAATCTGCGAACACCACTAATGTCCCGGATGCCAGCGGCAGTTCCGTCAAAACGGTGGCGGTGCCGAGCAATGATAAGCTGCGGGGCATCGTGGAAGAGGTGCAGAAGCTGCACGCGAAGCAGCGCTATTTTGAGGCGTTGCAGAAGCTGAAGGATGCTGATGCTATCTCCCCTGATGATCCGCTAGTTTCCAATATCCGGGGCAGTGTTTACACGGCGATGCGCGACTTCGTGAAGGCCCGAGAGGCTTTCGAGAAAGCGCAATCCCTCACGCCGAAGGCTTTCGAGCCGAAGTTCAATATCGCGGAGCTTTCCTATGTGGAGCAGAAGTATCCTGAAGCGGAGATCGCTTTCACGAAGCTGCTTCAGGAGAACCCCAAGCTTCGGGAAGAAGTGCGGCATCTCTCTCAGTTCAAGGTGCTCGTCAGTCAGCTCAAACAAGGCAAAGTGGCAGAAGCGGAGAAGACCGCGCTCGTGTTCACCTTCATGGATGACACGCCGGCTTACTACTTCACCAAAGCGGCCTTTGAGTTCCAAAGGAACAACAAAGAAGGAGCCCGTGATTGGCTGGTGAAGACGGATAAAATCTTCAAGCCCCAACAGAATGCGGTCTATCTGGACACGCTCATGGAAGCCCGCTGGATTCCCAGCCTGACGGTTCCTTCTGAGGTTAAGAAGTGAACGGAATTTGCCTCGGCACGGAGACGCTCGCGAAGAGGCTTTTGAGTTTATCCTTCGGGGATTTCGTGAATAGCAGGTAGGACTGCGCACCATCACTCCACATGGCGACGTTCCATTCGCCATGCGCTTTGAATTGCGGTTGATGCTGCGGCGGCATGTCTGCCAGCCCTGCATTGTTCAGCGTGACCAAATGGGCTTCCTTACCGGGGGCGATAACGAAGCAGACGAGCGATGCCTTGCGGTCGCCACAGTCAAAGGTCTTGCAGCCCATCAACTGCTTGGGAGCCAGTCCTTTGGGTAGGTTCTGCGGCACTGGCGAAGCGCTGCTGGCCAGACTGGCTTTCAGCACATTGAGGTCGCCGGATTCTTGATCGAAGAGCATGTCACCGCTGTCGGCCTTCAGGACCATCGCCATCGAATCCTTCTGCCACGCTGGCATCTCATCCGAAGGCGCAGGGAAGACGGACAGCAGGGCGATAGCGACCATAGCCATGCCTGCCAGAGCGGCCATCAGGACGAGGCGGCGATGCGGCGCTGTTTGGGGTTGAGCTTCGATTTGTAAAAGCCGCTCCCTTAATCCTGCCGGCACGGTCGTCTCCAGCATCGCGCAGGAGATTATTTCATCACGGCCACGGCGTTGATCCAGCCACTGGGAGATTTCAGGGTGCAGGGAAGCCAGATCACGAGCTTCCACGGAGGCGTCTTGCGGACGCAACGTGCAGGCATCGAGTTCAATTCTGGCTTCTTCGGGGTTCATGGACATCAAATCTAATGGGGTAACAAATGGCTCTTTAATGGGTAACGTCTGGTTGGCGTGTCAAGACGCGACGCAGGGCATCCTTCGCACGGGAAAGGCGGGACATCACCGTCCCGATGGGCACCTGAAGCACCTCCGCGATCTCGCGATAAGAAAGCTCCTTCAGATAAAACATGACGAGGGGTGTGCGGTAGCTGTCATCGAGTTCTGCCAAAGCTTTCTGGAGTTGCTGCGAGTCCACACGGGGTTCTTCTTTGATTTCTTCTTCCTCCAGCGCGTGCATTTCGGGGTCGAATTCCACGGCCTCAAAGCGCTTCTCCTTCCGGGCTATCGCCAGCCACTCGCGGTAAAGCGTTGTATAAAGCCAGGACTTCACTTTGGTCAGATCACGCAGAGCGCTGCCCTTCCGTGCCCATTGCAGATAGGTCTGCTGCACTAGGTCTTCGGCCATTCCCTGACGACGACAGAGGCTCTGCGCAAAGCGGTAAAGCCCGACGTAATATTCATCTACCAACTGCTGAAAGTCAGACCGATCCTCAATCACTGCTTCAACAAAGAGATGACCACACGGATGGTCAACGATTAATTGTAAAATCACATTCATCAGGCCCCCGGCCTGAGTTCCTATGCCGCTGGAGTCCCCGAAAAACAGGAAACCGAGCGGCTTATCGTGGACGCTGTTTGAAAAGAAGTGCATCGAGGGAGAGTTTTCCAGGGCCAAACAGGAAGATCAAAAGGGAAGCAAAGAGGAACTGAAAAGGCGCTGCGGAAACGAAGCTGTCCGGGTCTTCAAAGATTCCCTGCACGGCTTTGAAATCAGCGGTCAGATAAGCCACGATCATGGTGAACATAAGCGGCACACTGATGAAGCGGGAGAACAAGCCAATGAGCAGAAGCAACCCGCCGAAACACTCCGTGCCACCCGCCATGATCGCGTTGAGTTTAGGCAAGGGCAGATTGAGCGAGGTAAAGAACTCCGTGGTCTTGTCTAGGTTCAGCAACTTACCTTTGCCAGTAGCGAAGAACTGCCAGCCCCAATAAAGACGAACGGCAAGGAGGAAGGGATCACGCAGCAGACCAGCCACCTTTTCGATCGTGTTATTGGCCAAGTTCCAGAGAGAGTTCATATCAAGTTTCATTAATGCTTATATTTTGTTTCAGTATTTGTTCTTATTTATCGTGAGCTGATGATTCCATGGAGCCGTTGATTGAAAGTGCCTTCAGGCTTCGCAAAACCAGCCCAGCGCGGCCCAGTTCTCAAACCAGCCTTTGATCTTCGGAGCCCAGTCCTGCGTGGCATCGGCATCTGCGAGAGCAATGGAGAGCGCAGGGCCGACGGCCTTTCCTTCGCTGATCGCCATCAGCAACAGCCAAGCTTCGCGCTCGATCCGCAGGATGTAGAGTTCGTTGTCATGCCGATGCACCGCCAGCCAGATTTTCTCCTTCTTAGGAAGAGCCACCCGCTTGCTGGTGGCGTGCCTGGAGGCGCTATCTTTAGCATTGCTGGACTCGCTTCTCATGCCGAATTCATGCTTCCGAACGGCGGTAAAATAAGCGTCAACGGCATGGTCCAAGTCCAGAAGAACGAGGTAGGGCTGAAGCCGCAGATGAA
>JANYJH010000334.1 GCA_025361865.1 Phragmitibacter sp. | reverse complement strand
TTCACCGCTTCAGCGGCCTTGCCGGGCTCAGCAGGAATCGTAGGTTTGGCGTCGTCGATAGCTTTTTTGATGTCGCTTATGACCTTCGCCTGTTGTTTGTCAGCCTCATCTACCAACTTAATGGAGCTAGTGTGGCTGTCTTGGCGTGCGATCAAAATAGCGAGCACGAAGGCCAAGGAGAACAAGGCGATGCCTAACCATGTGGTGCCCTTTTGGAGAACGTTCGTTGTTTGTGCCCCAGCGATCTGGTCCATCACGCCGCTACCGAAGGCTGCGCCGAGCCCGTCCTGACGGGGACGCTGCATGAGCACCAGAAGGATAAGAAGGAGGCAAACGATGGCCTCCAAAACCATGAGCAAATTGATCAAAATGGACATAAGGGCGCGGAGTATGACATGAACACTGGGAAAGGCAACTGGCAAAACATAGCGGTGGCTTCGTTAAAGAGGCCTCTGCGGTCAGACCTTACTTCGCCCCATATTCGATGGCCCCGAGGTCCGCCGCTTTGCCGACGAGGCGGGCGTGGGCGTTGAAGTCCAGTTCGCCTGCGGCGGGCACGTATTTGGGATCGCCCTTGTCGATAGCTGCGGAACCGCTGATGAGATCGTATTTGTTCGTGCTGGGACTGGCGAAGCCGGGAAGGGCGAAAAGGCTGTGGGCATCATAACCCGTGGCCTGCCATTTCGCGAGGGTCGTGTAGCTCTTATTCATGAGGTCGAATTCCAAGTTCGTCGCGCTGGCCGTGGTGCCGTAGTAGAGATTGTAGTCGATGACATTGCTGGTTCCGAGGCTCACTTTCGTGCTATTCACGATCATTTGTCGGGTGTCAGGACTGGCTTGGACGATGTTGTTTTTGAGGTAGCAGTTCGTGAGATTGTATTGAAGCTGGATCTGCCCGCTGTAAGTGAAAGCGGTGTCGTTGAGGACGACGGTGTTGTTCTGCACGAGGCAGTTATCCGTGCCGCCGACGTTCTTCGCATAGCCTCCGAGGGAGATGCCGGTGACGATGTTCTGCCGGATGACATTGTTCCGCACGGTGACGTAATCCGTGACGCGGCCGCTGTGCTCACTGGCCAGCTCCACACCGATGTCAGTGTTCCAGACTTCGTTCCGCTCAATGGTGATGCGGGTGCCGCCGTCCACATAAATGCCGTCTGCCGCAGCGGTGCCGCCGCCTTTGGTCAAGCTGCCGCCGTAAGCAGGGTTCTTCACGGAGGTGATGTTCCAGACTTTATTCCCCACGCATTGACCGTTGTTGGCCCGATCCAGTGTGGCATTGCTGTTCGTTCCCTCGTAGCCGATGAAATCTATGCCAATGTTGTTGCAGTCATGAATGAGGTTGTTGGACACGACGAAGCTGGTGACGTTCCCGTTGAGCACCAAGGATTCACTGGCTCCGGTGTGCAAATTGTAGAGTTCACAGGAGTCGATCACCAATCCGCTGATGGCCGTGGCGCTACTGCCATAAGCGGCGAGGCCATGCCCGTTCGCATAGTCGTCATAGAGGGTGGGATTGTTTTGCTGGATGTCGTGAACCTTGCAGTTGCGGATCTGGAGGCCGAGGCCGGAGCGGTCGATGAGGATGCCGATGGGTGCCACCTGATCATTGGTCGTGATCAGGTTTCGCAGTTCCAGTCCCTGCAAGGTGATGTAATTCCGATCTGTCAGGTGAATGAGTGCCACATCCCCCTGCGGCAGGGTCAAGCCGGTGCCATCCAAAACGGCGACCTCACCCACATAGGACTGGAAGGTGATGCGGGCGGTAGCAGAACCGCTGACGGCGATCTGAACCAACTCCTTATAAACCCCGCCACGGATGTTCACGGTATCACCCGGTTTGGAGACGTTGGAGGCTTTTTGAATGGTGCGCCAAGGCGCCGCCAGAGTGCCTGCGGCGGTGTCACTGCCAGCAGTGCTGACATAATATGTTCCGGCGATGGACGCGCCGCTCAGGGCAAACCAACCCGTGAGTGTGAGAAGATAATGATGCAGATTTAGATTCATCGGGAACAGGGGGGTGGTTAAACTAATCTATAAATATAGCTTATTACCGCAGCTTTAGCGATGAAATCTCTCCTTAATTCAGGTAAACCAACGCCCTATAATTCCCGCAAATCAGGGGCTTACCCTTTCTTGGGCTTCGGAGCTTTGGGCGCCTGGCGTTGCCGAACGGCTTCAAACAAACAGACGCCGGTGGCGACGGAGACGTTAAGGCATTCGACTTTTCCGCCCATGGGGATGCGCACGAGGAAGTCGCATTTCTCACCTGTGAGCCTGCGCATTCCTTCACCCTCACCACCCATGACGATGCCGATGGGGCCTTTTAAATCCACCTCATAGAGGGATTGAGTCGCTTCATCAGCGGTGCCAACAAACCAGACGCCGAGTTCTTTCAAGGTGTCCATCGCACGGGAAAGATTCGTCACTCGGGCGATGGGGATGTTCTCAGCGCCACCGCACGCAACGCGGCGCACGGTCTCAGTGATCGGCGCGGACTTGTCCTTCGGAGTGACGACCAAGGTCACGCCTGCGGCATCCGCCGTGCGCAGACAGGCTCCGAAGTTATGGGGGTCTTGCACGCAGTCGAGCACCAGCACGAGCGGGTTCGGTTTGTCCTTGAGCAGTGCCGGAAGATCACCCTCGGAATAATGAGGGATGTCGAGGGTCATCGGGGCGTGCTTGTTTGCACGCGCTTGGTGGTCAGGTCTGGGCATGAGGAATAGCCGCAAAAGATCGCCTTCTGTGCAAAGGATTTTTTCAGGAATGAAACGGTTTCTGGACGCTCTCACGAGTGAACCCTTTCTCCTTTCCAATGAAAAACTTCCTCCTGATGAGTCTTTTCCTCACGACCGCTTACACCTTGTCGGCGAAGCCGTTGACGTTTCAAAGCACGGACAAGCCGACGGTTCTTCTGGAGCTCTACACCTCGGAGGGATGCAGCAGTTGCCCTCCGGCGGAAACGTGGTTCAGCACGCTGAAAAACGATCCGGCTCTGTGGACGGACTTCGTTCCCGTGGCCTTCCATGTGGACTACTGGGACTATCTGGGCTGGCGTGATCCCTTCGCGAAGCAGGCTTATTCGGACCGTCAACGAGCCCATGCAGCAGCTTGGGGCTCGCGCTCGATTTATACGCCAGGCTTTGTGGCTCAGGGCCTGGAATGGAAGTCTTGGGGTGGTGCTCTGCCCAAAGCGGCTTCCAATAAGGCGGACATTCTCAAAGCCTCGCTCGATGACGGAAAGCTCACGGTCAGTTATGATCAAAAAGGTGACTGGGACGTTCACGTGGCTTGGCTGGGGTTTGATCAGCGAATCCCAGTGAAAGCGGGTGAGAATGCAGGACGCACGCTTCAGCATGACTTCGTCGTGCTCACCCATGAGGTCGCTTCCGCAAGGGCCTTCCCGCTGGTGCTAAAGGCAGCAGAGATCGGTTCCGCAAAGGCAGTGGCCATTTGGGTCTCTCGACATGGTCAGACAGTCCCAGTGCAGGCTGTGGGCGGTTGGTTGAAGCCTGATCTTCCTCCTTGAGCGCTACTCTCCGAGGGCCATGCCGACCATCTCTGCGCCGTAAACGGGACGCGGAACTTCTCTGGGCTCACAAAGCAGGCGGATCATGCGGTCGAAGATTTCCTGGCCTTTCATGATCTCGATTTCCACGCGCAGGAAGTAGATCGGCACATCGGCTTGGGCCAGTCTCGGGAAGCGCACGAAGTCTTTCTCTGTAGTGACGATCATGTCCACGTCCCGCTTCTCACAACGGGCGATGAACGCGCTGATGTCCCGCGCGGAGAAGCGGTGGTGATCCGCGAAGCGCTTGATGACATCCACCTTCGCGCCCAGCTTCATCAGCCCTTTCTCAAAGCTTTCCGGCACGGCGATCCCACTTACGGAACCCACGTAAGCGCCTTGTAACTTCTCCAACGGGAAGCGCTCGCGGGTGTGAATGTTCTCCAGATAAAGCGGGCGGTGACGGCACTCGATGATCTCAGCCACGCGATTGTATTTCCGCAGTTCGGCGATGAGTTCACTGTTGTCTGAGCCGTCGCATTTGGTGAGGAAGATGTAGCTGGCCCGTTTCAAATGAGGGGGCGGTTCCCGCAAGGTGCCGCGTGGGAGCAGATAGCCGTTTCCCCAAGGCGCGGTGCGGTCAATGAGCACCATGTCCAGCCGATGTTTCAGGCGCACGTATTGCAAGCCGTCATCGAGGAGAATCACGTCCGACTGAAATTTCTCAATCGCATACAGCCCAGCTTTGACGCGATCCTTGTCCACCACCACGGGCACGCCGGGAAGGTTATTCGCGAGCATGAAGGGCTCGTCTCCCGCCACGAAGGAATCCAGCAGGACGCGCTCGCCATCGCTCACCACACGCGGTGGGTTCTTGGGCAGTGCTTCACCGCGAATCTTCGCGAGCCACTTCCGCCAGAACCGCACGCGCTTCTGGCGCTTGCTTTTGTAGCCACGACTCAGGATGGCCACGCGGCGTCCGTTCTTTTGCAAAGCCCGCGCTAACAGCTCTGCCACAGGTGTCTTGCCCGTTCCGCCGACGGTGAGATTACCGATGCTGATGACGGGGATGCCCAAATGATGATCATGGATGAAGCGCTCGCGGTAGAGCTTTAACCGCAGCTTCACGAGCCCTTTGTAGATCAGGGACAGGGAGTGCAGGAACGCACGGAACACGCTCGCGGTGAAGCCGGGCTTGTCATGGAGGATGACCTCGATGGCAAACTGCTCCAGCTCATCGAGGCGGTCTTTCATGTCCATGTGTTTTTATAAAGCCCAAAGGCCTCAAGGCAATAGGCAACAAGGCATCAAGTATGAAACTGACTCCGGCTGGTGCCTCTACTTCAGTCCAGCAACAGCCAGCGGTCTGCGATCAACGCGCTCAACTTCACGCAGTGGTCGGACTTGGCCTGTTCTGGGAAGGCGAGCTGCACGGCGACGGGAACCTTCGCGCCGCCCGTGCGTTGACTCAGGCCGTAGAGACGATCCGCCAGATCACTGCCTTTTTCGCAGAAGGCGTTCACCGATTGAAGGCCATCCACGCTCTCGATGTGGTAGCTGGCGAAGCGGGTGTTGTCGGCGAACTCGTAGTTGAAGTAATTATCCTCCGTGAGGTAGCCGCGGAAGAGCTTCGGCTCCGTCGGGTGCTGCTGCTTGAAGTCCGCCCAATCCATGTCCCCGCTACCCGTGTAGAATTCCCAGTCGATGAGGTAGGGGTCGCCTGTTTGCGTGATGAGAATGACGGACACTCTTTTCCCGATGCCCGTTCCTGCATAGTTCAATGTGACGATCCGCGTGCTGCCATGTCTCTGAAAAGTGCAGGTGTTCAGCGCACCCACCGCAGGCTCTTCGTGGTGATGCCCCTCGTAGTAATTCTGCATGAGCGGGGAGACGCGGTCTGGGGAGCGGACGTAGCGGAGCTTTGCCTTCCAATCCGTCGTCTTCCAAAACGCCGCCATCGTGGCTTCGCACGCCGCTTGAATCGTCGCGGCATCAGGCGGCATGTAGTTCACCATGTGCACCTGCTCCTCGGGCTTCGGTTCGACCGCTGCGGCTGATTTCACCTCGAACGTGGCGTCTCTGACGGGCTCCGGTGCTTTGAGCGCTGGGTGTTGTGTGGCTGGCTCATCCGCAGTGGTGAGGGTTTCTGGTTGCGGTCTGATTTTGATCTCGCCCCTCATTTCCCGCAGAATGAGAAATAACACCGTGAACAGGATCACGGAAGCTACCGCGAGGATGCCCACCTGCCGGAGATGGCGGTCACGCACTTCATCCACGGTTCTCTTACGGCGGATGCGCTTGGGATCAGTCGGGCCATCCTCGGGTCTTCTGGCTGCTGGAACTGGTATCGCAGCCGCTTTCTCCGGCTCAGGGCTCATCAACTGATCACGCAGTCGGCGCACGCATTCAGAGACGTTGAGTTGTGAGACATTCAAGGTGAGGTTCACTGGTGCGCCCAAGTTCTTCAGCGCTGTTTGGACACGCGTCAGACCCGTTGATTCATCCAGAAGCACCGACGGCTCCTGTTCATCATTCGTGAGATGCACAAGGAGCAGTCTATCCCCGAGAATCCGCTGCACGGCCTCGCGTTGCGCCTGTTCAGGCAGAGGGAAGGCGGCGATAATGGTCTGGCCTTGGCTGGCGAGCAGCGCGGCAGTGTGCGCGGCGCGTTGCAGATGCAGCATGACCTCGCCGGGCGTGTGTCCCAGATCCTGACTCACGCCGCTGCGGAATGTCTCTTCATCTAAGAGACACACGATCCTCTTCTCCGCGCGCAAAACTCCGCGCAAGGTGGTAGCCAGCGTGCTTTTGCCAGAGCTCTGATGGCCAAAGAGCCAGATGACATGGGGAGGAGTGAAAGACATGATCGTTACGAGGGCGGCCAGCTTCACAGGACTTCATTAGAGGTCAAGCTATGGGCTGTCACCATTTCGATGATTAACGACACCTTATTCCTACTCCTTGCAAGCAACCAAGCCCAACCTTGCACGCAGGCCGATTTGCAGCCAAGTGTAGCGCCATGTCCAAGAAACCCGTTGTTCTCATCATTCGCGACGGCTGGGGTATCAATCCCGGCGGCCAAGCCAAAGCCCTCGAAAACGGCGACGCCACGCTGCTCTCCAAGACACCGTTTCATCAGCATCTCTACGCCACCTATCCTCAGGCACGCATCAGCGCCAGCGGCGAAGATGTTGGTTTGCCCGAAGGGCAGATGGGCAACAGCGAAGTCGGTCATCTCAATCTCGGGGCGGGCCGCATTGTTTATCAAGATCTCACGCGCATCAACAAGGCCATCCGCGATGGAGAATTGGCTGGCAACCCGGTGCTCGTGGATGCCTTCGCGAAGGCCAAGGGCAAGCGGCTCCATTTCCTCGGTCTCATCAGCGATGGCGGCGTCCATTCGCATCAGGATCATCTCGTCGCTCTATGCAATGCCGCGAAGGCTGCGGGAGTTAACGACCTGATGATTCACGCGATCACGGATGGTCGCGATACTTCTCCCAAAGGCGGCGCGGCTTATGTGGCCAAGCTGGAGGCTGATTTGAAGCCAAGTGGCGCGAAGATCGCGACGGTCATCGGACGCTACTACGCGATGGATCGTGACAAGCGCTGGGAGCGCAATAAGCTCGCCTGGGATGCCATCGTTCTCGGTCGCGGTGAAGCACGCCTGGACAGCCCGAGCGCTGCCATCGCTGCCGCTTATCCTGCGGAACCTCGCGGTGATGAGTTCTTGCTCCCGATGATTTTCTCCAATGGCAATGAGCAGCGCATCAATGATGATGATGTTATCCTCTGGTTCAACTTCCGCGCCGACCGCGCCCGTCAGCTCAGCGATGCTTTCTTGAAGCCCGACTTCTCCGGTTTTGATCGCGAGGTCACGCCGAAGGTCGGCTACTACACGCTCACCGAATATGACGCCAACTACGAAGCGCTCGGTGCCAAGGTGGTGTTCACTCAGACGAGCATGAATAACCTGCTGGGCCAAGTCGTTGCGGCAGCGGGACTCAAGCAATTGCGCGCGGCTGAGACGGAGAAATATCCGCATGTCACCTTCTTCTTCAATGGCGGAGTCGAGACTCCCAATGAAGGCGAAGACCGCTATCTGGCCATCAGTCCGAAGGAAGTGGCGACCTATGATCTGAAGCCGCAAATGAGCGCGCCTGACCTCGCCTTTGAAGTCATCCGCCGCATTGAAAACTACGACCTCCTGATCCTCAATTTCGCCAATCCCGACATGGTCGGCCACACAGGCGTGGTGGAGGCAGGCATCCATGCGTGCGAGACCATCGACTTCGCGTTGAAGCTCATGGTGGAGAAGGTGCTGTCCCTTGGTGGTAAGCTCTTCATCACTGCGGATCATGGCAACTGCGAGACCATGCGTAACCCTGATGGCACGCCGAACACCGCTCACACGACCAATCTCGTCCACGGGATCTACGTGGCTGCGGATGCCGCGAACTACACCGTGAACAACGGCATCCTCGCTGACATTTCACCGACGTTGCTGGACATGCTCGGCGTGGCTCAACCTGCGGAGATGACCGGGAAGACTTTGCTGGTGAAGAAGTAATACCCGACTCATGAAGTGATGGACGATTGCTCGATGACGGAAAGTAGCAGCCGACGTGAGGAGGCTCTGATTCTTATCGACTGATCGTAAGGCCAGAGAGAGCTACTGTCGTTCCTTGTTCGTGCGGCTGGCCGTGCGAACAAAGCGGATTCGACGTTCTCTTCAGCTATTGATCATCATTAGAAATTAGTTCGAGCCTCCTTACGTCGGCTTCTACCAAGCGCACCGCGTCATCGGATCATAACACCAGATTGGTTGGAACGCAGGTTCGCTACGCAAACCATCAAGGCATCCGATAAACGTGGTGCCCGATGCAGAACCGAAACCCTGTCTTCAGCAGCACCAGTTGGTGTTCGCTGAAGGCTTCTTCTCCCTCTTCCGCCCTCACGACGCCGGTATTCAAAGGCTCCAGCCAGAACTGCCCTGCATACCGATGCAGCCTGCAAACGGCCATCGTTTCCCGATGCGCACAAAACCAAGGCCGACCTGAGGACGACAGATGAAGGCTCACATCGCTCATGATCATGGCCGCTTCCGTCAAGAGCACTCCCGAGGTATCCGCCCTCACAATCAAAGCTCCTTTCAAGGCCGCGTCGTCCGGCATCGGCGCATCCTTGAACTCACGGGGCTCATCATAACTGGAGCTCACGGTGCGGACTTCCACGGGATACTCTCCGGCTAAATGAAACGTCGTAGGCAGACAGAGCGTCGTTTGTTCGCTCAGCGCGTGGCCTTTGAAAAGGCTGGGATTGAGCGCTTCGCCCTCCTCAATCACGATACTCTCTTCCTGCATCCGCAAACGACATTGCACGCGGCTGATACGTCTTGAGCGGCCATCGTTCACGTTCGAGCGAGGCCGAAACTGAGCAACGAAATCTGCATCGCTGGCTGAGCGTCCCAGCGTGAGCCATTCATCCGCGATGAGGGAGAACATCGGCGTATCCTCATGATCCGAGAGCAATCGAAGCCGCAGGGTCGGCTTGAGCTGAGTAAGCCTTTCCCGGTCTTCATCGCGGAAGGTAAGCGGCGCTATTTGACTGACCTCCGTCATCGTCCAAGTCGCCGTGGCGGGCTCGGGAAGAATTGGGCGCAACTCCGTCTTTGTCAGCGCGATGGTCAGCGTCCGAAGCCGCTCCGTATGGGCTACGTAGCTCTCTGCGATGTTCACGCCGAAGAACTCATCCATGAAGGCGCGCGCGCTCGTGAAGCCCATCCGATTATCCGCTGTGAGCGCCCGACGAAGCAGCACATTTTGTTGTGAGCTCAACTGGCGCATCGGCTCATAGCGCGCATTTCCGGTAACCGTATCCCTGGCCTGCCCGAGCAGATCACTGCACAGCATCGCAAGGGCATGAACATAACCACGAGTATCTTTCGGGATGTCCGGCTCTGTTTCAAACAAGGGAATGTCCGGCGCGGGAATGCGTGGCAGGCCCAGCCGTGAATCTAAATGCAGCGCATTCACATTGAGCGTGAGTCTCGGCCATTCATGCTCCACAGCCACTTCGCAGGCTTCGGTAAGGATGCGAAGAAAGGCCTCCACTTCTTCTTTGCTCAAGGCTTTCCGTTTGAGCAAAAGATCATGCAAGCTGACATCACCGGGCGACTCCGAGATCACACATTGATAGTTGTGGTCGAGCTGCACCTCGTTCACGCGGCACAGCAGAACCACGGGAGGCCGGAGCATCAGCTCCATGAGTTTTCGTTGCTGCTTCAGCACCGCTTCCTGAATCGGCGCTTCATAAACGCAGAAGCTCGCGATGAGCCGTTCACGCGAGTTTCGGCCTTGAACCAACTGACGCTGATGACTGTCTGAAAGCGCGACCGCTGGCCCCATGATCTGGTAGCGAGGGTCGAGCAGTGATTCAAGAGTCATGCGGCGGTCGTTTGACGGTGCCTAGTTCACCCTTGCATGTCAAACGATGCCTCAGCGTGACGGAGTTACGATTTATCTCAAGATGTCCTTGATCACCCTTCCCTCGTCCGCTGGGCCGATGAGCCGCTGGTTCAGCCCTTGATAACGGTAGCTGAACTGATGCGCATCTAGCCCCATCTGATGCAACACCGTGGTCTGGAGATCACGCACCGTGACCTTGTTCTCCGCCACTTCATAACCCAGCTCATCCGTTTTTCCAAAGACACATCCGCCCTTCACTCCGCCGCCCGCCATCCACATGCCGAAACAGTTTGGATGATGATCGCGGCCCAAGAATTTACTGCCGCCGCGCGCTTCATTCATCGGCGTGCGACCGAATTCACCGCCCCAGATCACGAGCGTGTCTTCGAGCATTCCCCGCTGTTTGAGATCCTTGATCAGCGCCGCACAGGACTGATCCACGTCCTGACATTTCTTTGGGAACGCCGTCATCAAATCATCGCCCTTGCCCGTGCCGTGAATGTCCCAGCCCCAATCGAAAAGCTGAATGTAACGGACGCCACTTTCGACAAGGCGGCGCGCCAGAAGGCAGTTGTTCGCGAAGGAGCCTTCGCCCGGTTTCGCACCATACATCTCCAGCGTTTCCTTGGATTCCTTCGCTATATCAAACACCTCCGGCACCGCCGTTTGCATCCGGTAAGCCAGCTCATATTGGGCGATGCGCGTGACGGTTTCAGGATCGCCAAACTCTTTCGCTTCGAGCCCGTTCAGCTTCGCCAGTGCGTCCAGTGTATGGCGTCTCGTTTCGCGGCTCATGCCTTCAGGATTGCTGGAGAACAAGATCGGCTCACCACTGGTGCGACATTGCACGCCCTGATAAACACTGGGCAGGAAGCCGCTGTTCCAAAGGCTCTTCCCACCTGTGGGATCGGTGCCTCCACTCAGCAGCACGACGAAGCCCGGCAGATCACTGTTCTCGCTGCCCAAGCCATACGTCACCCATGAGCCGATGCTCGCATTGCCCGCGCGCATGTTGCCAGTATGAACCATCATCTCGGCAGGCGCGTGATTGAACTGATCCGTGCTCATCGAGCGGATCACCGTGACCTCATCCACGATCTTCTGGAAGTGCGGCATCAACTCCGAGACATACAAACCATTGCCGCCCACCTGCTTGAATCCATGCGGATGACCCAGCATCTTCGGCCTGCCTTTGATGAAGGCGAAGCGCTTGCCCGCGAACAATGACTCAGGACATTCCTGCATGTTCAGCTCATTGAGCTTCGGCTTGTAATCAAACAAATCCAGTGTCGGCGGCGCACCGGACATGTGCAGGTAGATCACGGATTTCGCCTTGGCCGGCAACGGTGGATGCTTCGGTGCCAGCGGGTTTTGCGAAGCGTCGATCGAAGCGTTCGCCTTAGTTCCCAAGAGACTCTGCAAGGCGATGGCACCGACGCCAAGGCCGCTTTGCGTAAAGAACGTGCGGCGTGTCTGCGCCTGCATTTGAGCGTAGTTCAAATTCATGATCAACCTTTCATCAGCACCCCGTCCAGATTCAAGAGCACATTCGCAATCACGGTCCAAGCGGCCATTTCAGCGGCTCCGTGGCCTTCGGGAAGGGAGCCAGCGAGTTTCGTGGCGGCTTCGGTGTCTTTGGCATTATGGGACAACTCCTGCTCGTAAAGCTGGACGAGTGAGGTCACCTGCTCCGCGCTGACAGGCCGCGAGAGACAGAGTTCCAAGCCGAAACGCACGCGGCTTTCGGTGTCGCTTCCACCGTCCTTAACTATGCGACGTCCCAGCGCCTGAGCCATCTCCACATAAGCTGGATCATTGAGAGTGACGAAGGCCTGCAACGGCGTGTTCGTGGGCACGCGACGCAGCGTCGTGTTCTCACGGCTGGGCGCATCAAACGTGGCCATGCTGGGATAAGGAACCGTGCGTCGCCAAAAGGTATAAAGCCCGCGCCGATACCGATCCTCGCCTTTACTGGTTTCCCAACTGCGCTGGCCATTGAACGCGGCACGCCACAGCCCATCTGGTTGCGGTGGATAGACGCTGGGACCACCGATCTTCGACGACAAGAGACCGCTCAAAGCGAGCGCCTGATCGCGCACTTGTTCGGCGTCCAGTCGGCGACGCGGATAGTGGCTGAGCAGCCGATTGCGTGAGTCTTTGAGCAGCGCTTCCGGCGTGATCTTCGAGCTTTGCTGATAGGTCTGACTCATCACGAGGGTCTTCAACAGCGCCTTGATGTCCCAGCCCTTTTCCATGAACTCGATGGCCAGCGCATCCAGCAGTTCGGGATGGCTCGGCAGCGTTCCCTGAGTGCCGAAGTCCTCTTCCGTCTCGACCAAGCCGACGCCATAAAGTTGCGCCCAGAGCCGATTCACCATCACGCGAGCGGTGAGCGGATTGTCACGACTCGTCAGCCACTTGGCCACGGTGAGCCTTGTCACAGGCTCGTTCGCGGGTGCCGCATGAAACGACTGCAAGAGCGCAGGCTGCACTTTCTCACCGGGATCAAGGAAGTTTCCTTTGTTCAAGAAGTGTGACTCGCGTTGCTTGTCCTTCGCCAGATCTTTCATTACGGGAATGGCCAGCGGTTTGACGGCGGCTAGCGCGGTTTTCTTCGCCTCCAGCTTCTTGCGGGTCTCCGCATAGAGCTTGGACTTGGGCTTGTAGAAAGCCAGCAACTGCTCCGTCTGGGCCGCACTGCGCTCTGACGCAGGCACCGCCAATACAGCACGCACGGCTTCAGGCAGCAACGACTGGGGCTCTTGATCAGTGGTCAGAGACAGGCGGAATCGCCCAAGCGTGTGGTTCGCGCCGTAGTGCTGGGCCAGCGTAAGAGTCAGCTTCGTTGAGCCTGCTTCTTTAGCAAAAGCGCTCTTCGGAAGAAAGACCGCCGCATGGTTCTTTCCGAACTCAGGACCGATCGCCCAGCCCGTAGTGTCTTTGCCATCAATGGCGTGAGCAGCCGGATAATCTGCCTGCTCAAAGTCGGCGCTCGCCTCCCGGAACATCACCGGTGTTGCATCTTTCGTCACTGCTGTTGGCAGGGCTTGAAAAGTGACCTTGAACTCACTCAGCACAAAGTTACCGCCATGCGACCGTCCGGGCCCATGTCCCGGTAGTGGATCATCCGCCAGCGCTTCCAATCGAATGCCTGTGATGCCGTGCAGATCAGTCTCGGCCTCGATGGTGAAGACATCTGACTCCGCGCCTTCAGCCAAGATGGACTGATCAGGTAGCTGCTGCAATCCGACGCCTTTCTCTGACTTCAGCGAGGATGCCTTGAGCGGTATCCACTTCGTTTCGCCGTGCTGTTTTGCTTCCCAAGCAGCGAGCTCCTTTTTCAATTCGGGAGAGGCCGCAGCTTCCATGCTTTTTTCCAATGTCGAAATCTCACTGCGCAAAGCCTGAGTCTTCTCCGTCTGACTGAGCGAGGGAAGCGGCATTGTCGGTGACTCATCCGCCTTATCGCTGTCCTCTGTTTGATTGAAGATCGCGAAGAACTGGTAGTATTCCTTCTGCGTCATCGGATCGAACTTGTGGGAGTGACACTGCGCGCAGCCCAGCGTCAGGCCCATCCAGGCTTGCATGGTCACCGCGATGCGATCCTTCACCGCAGCCACGCGGAACTCTTCATCATCGGTGCCGCCTTCGGTGTTGGTCATCGTGTTGCGATGAAATGCCGTGGCCACTAGCTGCTGCTCGGTCGGACTCGGCAACAAATCACCCGCGAGCTGCTCCGCCGTGAACTGGTCATAGTGCATGTTCGCGTTGAAAGCCTTGATCAACCAATCCCGATACGGCCAGATGTTCAACCGTAAAGGGTCGGAGCCATAACCTGCGGAGTCTGCATAACGGGCAATGTCCAGCCAGACTCGCGCCCAGCGTTCCCCATAAGCAGGCGAAGCGAGATAATGATCAACGACTTGATCAAAGGATGAATTCGTGAACCGGGCCAGCTCATCGGGCGTCGGCGGAAGCCCCGTCAAATCAAGCGCCACGCGTCTTATCAAGGTGTGCATGTCGGCCCGTGGCGACATCTTCATCTCATTCTCCGCTAGCTTCCGCTGGATCAAAGCATCAATCAACCCGCTGCCCGATTCCGGTCTTCCATCTTCGGTTTTCTTCGGCGCAATGAACGCCCAATGCTCCGCATACGGCGCACCTTGGTTGATCCATTTTCTGATGATCTCAATGTCCCGCTGCGTCATCGCGTGGCCTTCTTTCGGCGGAGGCATCACATCATCTGCTTCCTTCGTCGTGATACGATCCATTACATCGCTATGCTCTGCATCACCCGGTTTGATGGGCTGTTTCGCGTCGCGTTCCTTCACTGCCTCTGCTCGCAGATCTAGCCGCAGCTTGGCCTTGCGCGCCTTTTCATCAGAGCCGTGACAGTGATAACACTTCTCAGAAAGGATAGGTCGGACATCTCGATTGAAGTCCACCACCACAGGCACCGGACGGTTCTTGAACACGTCACCGTGCGGGCTCTCCTCGGCTCTCACGACGAGGGAGAGCAAAGCGGTGACGAGAATTGAGACACTAAGTTGACGGTTCATGGTCAGGCCGAAAATACGCGATTCAGTGCCAGCTTCTCTCTTCTTCACCTTTCGTGATTAATCACCCAGCCTCCAAGGGCGCTTGTAAGCCCTCGGCCACGGCGAGCTTTTTCTGATTCCCATCGAAGGTAAGAAACACCTTCGTTTCCAATACGAGCGCACTGGCCACATGGAGAATATCGAAACCTCGATGTCCTCTGGTTAATGTGTAAGTCGCAGAGAGCCTCTTGGCCTGATCCACGACATCAGCCAGATTACAGATTTGGATCACCAATCTACCGCTCGCTCGATCCGCTTCAAATTGAGCCCAAAATAGCGCGGCTTCACCCGCTGCGATGCCCTTGCGGAATTCGGCAAACCGGAGGGCATTGCCCAACTCAAAGTCGTTCAAAACCGTAAGAACCAGCGGGACTCGATGGGCTTTGATCCATTTCAAAGCACGCGGTGTATTCACATCATTCCCGTAGAGCGAGAATAAAAAGCTAGTGTCAGCGTAGGTCACCATTTCCCGCCTGCTTCGTGGATGAGTTCTAAGGATTCTTCCGCTGTCAGCACACGCTCACGGGAGCGATCACGTTTCACCGCAGGGCTTTGCGACCAGTCCACCTTCTTGGAGGATCCGTCTTGTTCAGGCACCAGCCGGGCAATGGCTTTCCCTCTCTGCGTGATCACGATTTCCTCGCCTGCTCCAATCCAGCTTAACAAGCTGGTATAGCGGTTTCTTAAATCTCGAACAGTCGCCGTTTTCATGATGCTCCAATATTGGCGCACAAGACAGGGAAGTCAATCTGGTATGAAATGGCCGCTTACCCCTCCAGCTTCTCAGCCGTGAAGCTCAACTTCGCTAGCTCGGCGTAATACTCGCTGCTCTTCAGAAGCTCTTCATGCGTGCCGTGAGCGAGGACGACGCCTTGTTTCATGACGTAGATTTGATTCGCGTTTTTGATGGTGCTGAGGCGGTGGGCGATGACCAAGCAAGTGCGGTTCGCGCGGAGGTCATCGAGGGCTTGTTGGATGAGTTTCTCGCTCTTGCTGTCCACGGCGCTGGTGGCTTCATCGAGGAGCAGGATGGGCGCGTCTTTCAGGAACGCGCGGGCAATGGAGATGCGTTGCTTCTCCCCGCCACTGAGGCGGGAGCCGCGCTCGCCCACTTTTGAATCGAGACCTTCGGGAATGCGCTCCACGAATTCCTTTGCGCAGGCGTTTTCGAGAGCACTCCACAGCTCGGCATCCGTGGCGTCGGGTTTGCCGATCTTGAGGTTTTCGCGGATGGTCTGATCAAAGAGATAGCTCTCCTGCGTGACGTAACCGAGAGCATCGCGAAGGCTGCTTTTGCTGAGGGTGCGAGTGGAATTACCATCCAAGAAAATATCGCCAGAGCTGGGATCGTAAAATCGGGTGAGAAGCTGGAACAGAGTGCTCTTTCCTGAACCGGTTGCCCCCACGATGGCCACCGTCTGATGGGCGGGGACGAGGAGGTTCACGTCGCTGATGGTGGGTCGGTCAGGGCTGTATGAGAAGCTGACGTTCTCGAAGCGAATCTCGCCATTCACCTCGCCCAGCTTTGCGCCGACACTGAGGTCTTCCACGTCATCCGTCTCGATGATTTCAAAGACCCGACGAGCCGCGACCAGGCCAGTGATCATCGTATTGTTAATGCCGCCCAGACGACCGATGGGCTCATACAACATGCCGAGCAGCATGAGGAACTGGGCGAGTTGACCGATGGTGACTTCCCCCTTGATGCACCAGTAGGCACCGAAGCCCATGAGCAGGATCAAGCCGCAGTCACCCATGAAACCCATGCCGGGGCCATAAACGCTCCAGGCGCGCTGGAGGGCGGTTTGTTGCTTGCGGTAACTGGCGCTGCTTTGATTGAAGGCGTCCTGTTTCTCGGGTTCGAGCGTGTAGCTTTTGATCTGGCGGATGCCAGCGACGTTGTCGTGCAGCAGTGAGTTCAGACCACCTGCCGCATCGCGGGCCAGGCTGGCGCGCGGGGCGACCCAGACATTGTAAATCCAGCCTCCCATGCCGATGAGCGGGATGGGGATAAAGATGACCAGAGCGAGCTTCGGGTAAATCCAAAGCATAACCACGCCAGTGAGGAGAAATTGCATGATGGCAGGCACGGCCTGGTCGATTCCATCCAGGATGACGCGCTGGGTGGCAGGCACGTCATCCGCCATGCGCATGAGGATGTCCCCGGTGCTCTGCCGGTCAAACCACTTCAGCGGGAGGTGTTGAATCTTGTCATGGAGACGGCTGCGGAGATCATAGGTCATTTGCAGCTCGAAGGAGTTGTTCGCCAGCGTGCGGAGGCTGAAGAAGAGCTGCCTGAGGCCCATCGCACCGAGCGCCATCAAGGAAGCTGGCAGAATGCGTGAAGTGACTTTGGAAGGAATGATGTCATCCAGGAACCACTGAGTGAGGCCGGGAAACACAAAGCCGAGCAGCGTGCCCGCAACCGCCATGAGCAGCCCGGCAGCCACGCGCCAGGGATAGTGCGCCATGAAACGCAGGATGAGACGGAGAGGGGAGACGTTCATTTGGGGGTAGGTTTCAGTGCCGCATCACACAGGGTGTTGCAAGATGATTTTGCATCTGTTGCAAGGCGGCACACCTGCAACATTCGCGGCTTCAT
>JANYJH010000329.1 GCA_025361865.1 Phragmitibacter sp. | reverse complement strand
GGACGGCGCTCCCAGGGAACATCAAGCCTCAAACCTCAGGCTTCAAGCTTGTTACTTCACTTCATCAGACTTCAGGTAAGCCACGATGTCCGCGATGGTCTGTGCCGTAAGCCCAAGCTGCGAGGGCTCATACATCAGGGACTTGCTCATCTTCGTGACGGAAACGATGCGATTCTTCGGCACCGTTTGAACCATTCCGCCCATGCATTTGATGATGAGAGGATCGCCATTGCTCAAGACCATGCCCGTGATGGTGAGGCCTTCTTTGGTCTTGATCTCGCTGCCTTCAAATCCATGCGAGATGGTGTTGGAAGGTTGAGCCACGGCCTGCACGATGATCTCGGTGGCCTGTTGTTTGCCAAAGGTCGTGAGCTCTGGACCAAACTCCACGCCGTTCGCGCCGATCTTATGGCAGGTGTAGCAGACAGCCACGGAAGCCTGACCGCGAGCCACATCCCCCTTCAACTTCACGATGTCTTCCAACGGAGGCAGCTTCGGAGCGTTCTCAGGAACGGGCGGCATCTCCACGGCCACAAGCTTCACTTTTTCGGGATCATAGATGCCCAGAGCCTTCATGCCGCCTTCGACATCATAAGGCTTCCAGTCGTTGCCCTTGCGATTGAGCAGCCACCATTTAGCGAGCTCGATCATCGGGAAATCCTTGGTATGGGCAATCTCCAGCATGGCGCCAGCAGCCTCACGGCTTGGGACAAAGGCCAGCGCGGTAAGCATGAGCTTGCGCTGGTCGTTGGTGAGTTTGTCAGACAAGACGCGCGCTTTCAGAGCGCCCACCGCTTCCGCCGGATGCAAACGCCACGCAATCCACGCGAACGAATCGCTCCAAGTGGCGCCGTCTTCCTGGGCAAGCGGTTGGAAATTCTTCCAGCCCTTCGCGTGCCCCGTGGTCAGGGCCGTGAAGAGTTCGCTCTCCTTGCCTTTGCTGCCGATGCCGAGGGCTTCGAGATAGGCCCGATCCTTGCCGTCAAACGAATGAGCGAGTTGCACGAGAACGGGCCCGCACTCACTTGCGGGCATGTCGCGCACCGTCAGTGCTACTTCGCGACGCACGGCGGCATCGCTGTCGGCAGCCATCTTGATCGCCATCATCAGCACCTCGTGATTCGCACGACGCAACGCGCGATAAGCGACGAGACGCTTCGTTGCATCCTTGGATTCAAGAAGCGCTGTCACCTTCGCGATTCCTGCATCACCCATCTGAGCCAGCAACCAAACGGCGCGCGCGGCGATGTAAGGGTTCTCATCCTTCAGCAAGGCCGCCACGGCGGGCACGGCTTTTTCGCCTTGAGCCTTCAAGCGGGTAAAGCCGCTGTTGCGCACATTGTTTGCCGGGCTTTTTAGCGCTGTGATTTGGCCTTCGGTCGTGGTGAGATCAAACTTGGGAACGCTCGATTTGAAGCCCTTCGGAGCAATGCGGTAGATGGAGCCCGTGTAAGCATCATCACGTGTGCCGTGACCACCGACACCGGGATCAAACCAGTCAGCGACGTAGATCGCGCCATCAGGTCCGACGCAGACATCGCTCGGACGGAACTTCGTCTTCAGTTCGCCCGTGGCTTTACCACCGAGGAAGTCCGAACCCGCCCATTCTTTTTCTTTGTTCGAAGTGAAGAAATCAAAGCGCTCTAGCTTGAAGCCAGCGCCGTCTGGTTTCGGGAAATAGCCGAACACCACGTTCTTTCCGGCTTCACAAGCGAGCAGCAAACCGTTCCACTTATCACCGAGAGCGCCGTTTTCATAGAAGGCCACACCGGTCGGCGAACCTCCACCATAGACATCGCCCGCAGGCATGGTGCCGGGGTCTTCCTGACGCCATTCAGCGGTCGGTGTGTCCTGGCCAGGACGCTTATCCGCGCCCCAGGAACGCTTGCCATCCGCCGAGGCAAATCCCGCATTGCCGCCTTCAAGAATCGGCGTCACGCGGCAGGCCGGTGGATCGTCGTTGTCGCTTTGATAGAGGTCGCCATAGGAGTTGATGGTCTGCTCGAAGCTGTTGCGGTAGTTGTGGCCGATGATCGTCACGTTCGTGCCATCAGGATTCATGCGGGCGGTGAAGCCACCGATCCAGACATTGCCATCATCACTCTTCATGCCCGCGATTTCCGACTTCATGTAAGGGCTGCCCATGTGGAAAGTCTTGCCGGACTTGTCCGTGAATTCCGCGCCGGTATTGCCTTGATTGAAATACCACTGGCCATCAGGACCTGCGGTGAGGCTATGCAGGCTGTGATCATGCTGACGACCACCAAAGCCGGTGAGCAAGACCTCGCGTTGATCAATGGAGGAATCGTATTTTCCATCGTGATCCAGATCCGAGTAAACAAGCAGATCAGGAGGCATGGAGACGACGACCTTCTCACCCAACACCGCCACGCCGAGAGGCGCTTCGAGATTCGTGTCCTGCACGAAGACGGTGCTCTTATCCGCCTTGCCCGCGCCCGTGGTGTCTTCCAGCACGACGATGCGGTCGCCCTCTGGACGGCGGCCTTTCTTGCCCCGGTAATTCACGCCTTCAGCCACATAGAGTCGGCCTTGGGCATCGAAGTCGATGTTCGTCGGATTGAAGAGAAGGGGGGACGTGGCCCAGAGCGTCACTTCAAAACCTTCCGGCACGGTGAAAAGCTCCACTGGAACAAACGGAGGTCCGGCATTCAGATTGCCCTGCTGGGTTTCAGAAGGCTTCTGCGTGTAAACGTGGAAGCGCACGCTGGCATCGCTTGCTTTGCCCAAGTGCACCATCCCACCATCATCAATGGCGACCTTCGCCGTGAAGCGCTCCACGCCTGGAGGAAGATCATAAACGATGCTGGAGGCCGCATGGGTGCCGATGCCGTTTGCATAAACTTTATTCTCCACCGTGAGCGGGCCGCCCATCACGTTCTGATTGATCTGGGTTTTACCAGAGCCAGCCTTCGCGGCTTTCCATTCCAGCGTGGTCAGATCTTTGGTCGTGCCATCAGCCATGATGAGCTTCGGTTCGAGCCAGTCAGACCAATCGCAACTGAGAGAGCCTTCATCTGAAACGATGAGGTAGAGTTCCTTCGCGCCTTTCAACGGGGCATCGACTTCAAGAATACGAGGAGTCGTCTTACTGGTCATCGAAGGCGTCTCGAAGACCGGTTTTGAAGGGCTAGCGGGCGCTGCGGGACTGGAGGCCTCCGCTTTGACAGGGACGGCTTTCGGCTTTTCCTGGGCGATCGAAAGCGACGCGACCAGGGAACAGAAGAGGGCTGGAGCAAGACGTGAACGGAGCATGAATCTGAGCTTTGGAGTGGATTGAGCGTTAGAATACAGGGCTTTACACCCTATATTTCCCTGAAGGCCGACTTTCTGACAAACTGATTTGGTTTTTCTGGTTCAGACACCGGCGATGATCTTGTCCAAACGCTCGCGGAATTCCACCAGCGGCAGGCCTCCGTCTTCCACCGTGATCCAGCCGTTGTAGCCCACGTCATCAAGCGCCTGACGCATCTTCGGCCAGTCGATGCTGCCATCACGCGGATGCACGAACTTGCCGCTGTGGTTGTCCTCTGCCAGCGCGTAGTCCTTGATGTGGATCTTCTTAATGAGGCTGCCGAGCGTGTGAATCCAGTCGTGCACAGGGACCAGATACTTCACATGATTACCCACGTCATAGTAGGCGCGGACAAAGGGGTGATCGAAGGATGCGACGAAATTCCTATAGAGATCAGGGCGCACCCAAAGATTATTCCAGACGTTTTCGAGGCCGATGATCACGTTCAATTTCTCGGCCATCGGGATGAGCTTCTTCACCTGCTCCTTCGAGGTGTCCGTGGCCTTGTTTTGAGCGTCGATATAGCGGGCGAACGGCGCATTGTCACCCTTGACCACGCGGCTCACATGACCGGTCTTCTCATCGAATTCAATGTCGAACTCCCACGGTTGCGGAGCCGGATTTAGCTTCGTATCCAAGCGACAAGGCACCAGCAGAATGGTCTCTGCGCCCAGCCAATGCGCCGTTTGCAGAGCCTTCTCCGTCACCTCATAAGAAGCCGCCACCTTGCCGGGATCATCGCTGTTAAACTCTGCCCAACCGCGCAATACGGAGTGAACCTTCAGGCCCGCCGTCTCTACGATCTCACGCGCTTTCTTGGCCGCTTCCTCCGTTAAGATGGCGCTGACCTCGACCCCATCAAAGCCTGCTTCCTTCAACTCACGGATCGTTTTTTCATCAGGCGCGCCGATGATCTTCGCACGATGGATCGTGGTTTTGAAAGAAGCCGCTGGGGCCGGAGTTCCCGCCATCAGTGAAAGCGAGGCCGCACTGGAAGCAGCAAGAAAACGGCGACGACTAAGAGGACGAGGATGCGGTGTCATGGTGAGACAGAACGCGCGCCGATGTTCTATCTTTACGTCAAGAACAAGGCTGGGACGAATGTCTCTTACCCAGTAGCCTGGCTGTCCTGAGTCGGGACAGGCCGATCTCCCGACTCTGGAGAGTCAGGCTACTCTATTCAGCAGCGCCTTAAAGACTCACTTCTTCGGCAGCACCTTCTCAATCTCTGCCGCCACCTGCTTGGCCAGGAACTCATAACCCTCCTTCTTGTAATGAACATCATGAGGGTTCTGCAAGTTCCCAAGCTCTGGAGTGATGAACGCATTAAGGTCATCCGTGGGCACGTCCAGCTCCTTCATGACCTTCGCGGCGATGTCGTTGTAGCTCTTCACATCGCCGAAGTTCCGTGGCGGGGTCAGCTTGCCTTCAGGCACGGGTGTGGTGCTGGCCCAGATGAGTTTAGCTCCCGTGGCTTTCATCTTGGCGATGAGCGCGCGGAGGTTTTTCTCATAGTCGTCCGGTTCCACCTGATGTTTGCCATCGGGCATGATCTTCAGGTCATGCAGGCCCCAGTTGAAATGAATGAGGTCCCATTTTCCAGTCCCGATCCACTTGTCGATGTTGGTCATGCCGTTCTTGGTTGGCCCGCCATTCGTGGGGATACGATGGACGTTGGCCTTGCCTTCAAGCAATTTCCGCACAGGCAAGGTGTAGCCGATGGAAATGGAGTCACCGATGATCAACATGCGCGGCAGACCATCGACCTCAGTAATGGGAGCCAAGCTGGGATCAGGGGTGTTCTTCGGTGCGGCTTGAGCGTGAGCTTGCGGTGGCAGACTCGAGATGAGCCCGGCGAGGATGAGAATGAGCAATGGTTTCATGGATAGTTCGTGAGTTGATCATTGGGCGTTTGCCGTGCCACGCGTCTTCGCCAGCAAGGCCTTCATCTCTTCCACTTTTTCCGGTTTTTCTTTGGCGAGATTTTTCGTTTCTGGAAGGTCATCAGCAAGGTTAAAAAGCTGGAACTGCGGCGGCGTCTGACCATAGCCTTTTCCACCGCCGGTGGTGAGCTTCCAGTCGCCTGATCTCACGCCAAAGGGGCCTTGGATGCCGCCGTTGTGAGCGATGAATTCTTCACGACCTTTCTCGCTCTGTCCGAGCAACGCAGGCAGCACATTCACGCTGTCCTTGCACTGACCTTCGGGAATCTGCACTCCTGTCAAAGCCGCAAAGCTCGCTGGCATATCGAGATGTGCGATGAGCGCTTTGCTCTCGGTCCCAGCCTTGATTTTGCCGGGCCAGCGGGCGATGAACGGCAGACGGTGACCGCCTTCATAGACGCTTCCTTTGAAGCCGCGCAGGACGCCGTTGCACTTTTGATCAAGGCTGCCCACGTCCTCATAGCCGTCATCCATCACGCCGCCATTGTCGCTCGTGAAGATGAGTAATGTATTGTCCGCGATCTTGAGTTCTTCGAGCTTCGCCATCACCTTGCCGACGGTTTCATCCAGCTCATGAATGGAGTCACCGCGACGACCTGCTGCGCTGGTGCCTTGGAAACGCTGGTTCGGCACGCGCGGCACATGGATGTTATGCGTGGCCAGATAGAGGAAGAACGGTTGGTCCTTACTGTCGTCAATGAACGCCAGCGCCTTCTTAGTGTAAGTGTCCGCCATGTCCTCATCCACCCAACGCGCAGCCTTGCCACCTGTCATCCAGCCGATGCGGCCTACGCCGTTGATGATCGTGGCGTCATGGCCGTGCGTGTGCTTGAGCTTCAACAGTTCGGGGTGCTCCGCGCCGGTGGGTTCATCTCCGATTTTACCCTGGTAGCTCACCTTGATCGGATCGCTGGGGTCAAGGCCCACAATGCGATGATTCTCCACATAGACACAGGGCACGCGGTCGCCGGTGGCGGGCATGAAGAAGGCGTAATCATAGCCCAGTTCCAGCGGCCCCGGCTTGATGTCTGCGTTCCAATCCGGCCCGCTTTCACCGCCAAGACCTAGGTGCCACTTGCCGACCAGGCCGGTGCGATAACCGGCCTGCTTCATGAGCGATGCGGTGGTCGTTGAGCCTACAGGAATGGTCAGCGGTTCATCGCCAGGAGCGATGGCGGAACCTGGTTTCTGCCGCCAGGAATAAGTGCCCGTGAGGAAGGCGCGGCGTGTCGGCGTGCAGGTGGATGCGGGCGAATGCGCGATCCATTGCGACGCTGAGAATCAGCACCGCTGCTTGTATCCTCAGTGCCGTCACCACGGGGAATTG
>JANYJH010000326.1 GCA_025361865.1 Phragmitibacter sp. | reverse complement strand
CTGGCAAGCTCTCCGCGCATGAAGTCTGCAATCATCTCTTCGAGCACTGCTCCCGAGGGAATGGGTATCAGGAGGCGGCTCTGTGAACTTTGGACTAGCTGCGTGCAAGGCTCATATAATGACGGTGAGAAACACGCTGTGACCTAGTTCATTTTCATTCATGCACGCTCACCCTTGGAGTTCTTCGGCGTCTGTCCGGCTTGCGTGTAGCCTGACTCTCCAGAGTCGGGAATCAGTAATGACCCGACTCTGGAGAGTCAGGCTACTTCTTTAAGCACCCAACGGAGGCAGCTTCCAATCCCCACGGAATGGGCGATGCGAGAGCAGGGCATTGGCCGCTTCATCATTGGGGAACTGCTCGGCCACCGGGTCCCATTGAACCTTTCGTTTCGCTTTCAAGGCGATGGCGGTCAGTTGCGGCAGCATGTCTGAGCGCACGGAGGATTCAATATCGTAAAGGGCGCGCGTCTTGGCCGTGATGGCATCCACGAAGTTCCGCGTGTGCTCGATGCTGACGGGCAGCTTGATCGGCATCTCGCCATACTTGTTCTGCGGATCTTTCAGGAAGTCATCGGTGCTGGCTTTGATATTACCACGAATGACATGCACCCAACCGTTCTCGCCGATGAACCTTAATCCATGCCCATACTCTGCCCCTTGGGTGGCAAAGGTGATCGGCGCAGCATTTGCATACTCCAGGCGGACTTTCCAATTCAGCACCGCATCGCAGGAACCGGACGTGGGATAAGTAGCTGTGCCTTCGATGCTCGACGGCCCCGTGGCATCCGTGCCGTTGCCCCATTGTTCGATGTCCAGATGATGGATACCCCGGCAGGAAATCATGCCGAGGGAGAAGTTCGTCATGTTCTCGTGATAGGAACGCGAGATCTTCTTTTCATGAAACGTGGTCAAGTGATCTTGTTGGAAGGAGCTGTCGCTGCTCTCAAAACATGAGCCGGAACAAACCAAGGCGCAGCGCCCGTTGCGATGACCGATTTAATGAAGGAGCGACGGGAAGGGAAGCGGCTGGCGGTTCATGCGGGAATGGACGCGTCCGGTGGGCGTTTCCATCACGAGCGACGCTCCTTACTTCTTTTTCAGTTTCACACGGTCGGGTGGCTCCCACTCAGAAAGAGAGCCTTTCACATCGCCGTCGAAGTGAACGTAGTGAAGGCCATACCAGGCACGGACTACCTTCGCAGGCTTCCATTTGTCATCTTCCTCTTCGCACTGGGCCATGACCGCCGTGCCGACCTCAAACTGCTTCTCCTTGCGCTCACGAATTCGATCCGGGCTCACCCAGCCTTCAGAGCCATCGTCGAGATAGGAGACGTGCACCTTACCGGGTTTCGCATCCGTGATCTCCGCCTTATACCAGAGATCATCGTCCCACTTGGCTTCGATAAACCGACCGGCGGGCAGCTTGAGCACGGTCTTCGGCTTGGCGATTTGCAGCAGCGGATTGAAGCCGTTGAAGGTCGCGAAGACGGCCTTCTGCGTTTCCACGAAGGCCATGCGTTGCTCGGTGTATTGGGCCAGTTCACGCAAGCTCACCTCGCCATTGGCATTGAGATCCGTGATGGGATCACCACGGAAGCCTTTGATCAGAGCATCCGTGTAAGTCCATTCTCCGGTGGAAAGATTATGCGCAAAGGTCGAGTCAAAGCAGCAGTAGGCGATCTCCGTATGCCGCGTCGCTGCGACCTTGGCGAGCCCTCCTGAGCAGCAGCAGTCCGCGAGCATCAGGGCCTGAGCACCTTTAAAGTTCTTCTCGATGATGTCATAAACGTCCTTCATGTAGAGGAAGGAGTCGTCGTCATTGTCATCGCAGTCATAGTTGCAGAAGTAGTAAACGCTCTGGCCGTTCTTCTTCACATCGCGGGAGCCGTGGCCTTGGAAGTAGAAGATTAGCGTGTCTCCGGTGTGCGTCTTCGCCAACTCAGCGACGAAGGACTTCTTGATGTTTGCCAGTGTGCCAACATTGTCTTTGAGAAAGACGATCTGCTCTTCAGGCACGCCGCGTTGTTTGAAGACCTCCATGAGTTGCGTGTCCTCGCGACCCTTCTTCGGCATGTTCATGCTGCGGTCATGCTTCCAAACCGTGCAGCCAATCGCGAAGACCCAAGTGTGCGCTGGCTGCCAGACAGGAGCGGGCGAGTCCTCCGCCTGAAGCAAAGACCAGAAGAGCGAGAGAGCGAGGATCAAGAGCGAGCGCATAGGATGAACTGGGGCTAAAATGAAAACGCGCCATCTCTGCGCAGGGCAGGGGATGGCGCGTCAAATAATCAGCAAGGCTTAGGCCAGCTTCGCAAGAGCTGCTTTGATGGCGCCAAAGTCAGGTAAATCCTTAGGAGTCGCGGTCTGTTCTGCGTATTGGATCACGCCCGTCTTATCAATGACGAAAGCGGCACGGGCCGAAGTATCGCCGATACCCGCAAGACCGGGGAAGAGCACGTCATAAGCCTTCGTGGTTTCTTTGTTAAGATCGCTCACCAGCGTGATGCCGATCTTTTCTTTCTGAGCCCAGGCTTCTTGAGCAAAGGGGCTGTCCACGCTGATGCCGATCACGTCTGCGTTCAAGTCACCGTAAGAGCTGAGGCCGGCGGTGATGTCGCAGAGTTCTTGGGTGCAGACGCCTGTGAAAGCGAGCGGGAAGAAGATCAGCACCGCGTTCTTGCCAGCAGGCAGGGAAACGTCCTTCAGGCCATCAGCGGCTTTGGACTTGAGGGTGAAGGCAGGGGCTTTGGTTCCAACGGAGAGAGGCATAAGAGTATCTGGTTTGAAGTGATTCGTTTTTGGCAATTAAGGTAACGCGCGGCGAGTGTAGGCGTATGCGGGCGGCGGTCAACTTTTGCGGTGCTCTATCCCGCACGACGCCTTCAAATGGCGGCCTGAGTGTCAAGCAACGAGGACGCTCTCCTCGCTTGACCTCGCCCAGACTGTGCGGAACGATGCGGCATGGAATCACAGGCTTTGGAAGCCATCAGTCAGATCATTCGCTCACGACGCTCCATCAAACCGTTTGATATGGACTCTTCCCGCAAGGTGGAGCGGGCCTTGCTCTTGACCTTATTGGAGAATGCCAACTGGGCTCCGACACATGGCCTTACCGAGCCCTGGCGCTTCGCCATTTTTCAGGGCGAAGGCCGCATGGAACTCTCCGAGACGATGCAGCGCATCTACCGCGAGACGACGCCTGCGAACGAGTTCCGTGAGGACAAGATGAAGAAGATGTCAGAGAACCCACTGCTCGCTTCTGCGGTGCTCGTCATCTGGATGGAGCGCTGTGGTGGCGAGAAGATACCGCAGATCGAGGAGATCGAAGCGACGGCCTGCGCGGTGCAAAACCTCCATCTGAGCGCCAGTGCCGCAGGGCTTGCGGCTTATTGGTCAACACCGCCGCTGCTCGGCACGCGGGCCTTTGGCGACTGGCTGGGCATCCGTGAACAAGACCTCTGTCTCGGTCTCTTCTACATGGGTTGGCCGAAGCCCGGCTTCGTATGGCCGAAGGGTATTCGTCAGCCAATCGAAGCAAAGCTAACCTGGCACGGAGAAGCTACATGAGCGGCCTTTGGATCAGCATTCAGCACTGGCTCAGCAGCTTGGACTTGGCCATGTATGGCGTCTGGACGGTGACCATCTCACTCCTCTTCGCGGGGCTCGCAGGCTCCGTGCTGCCGTTTGTGCCAGGGCCACTCTTGATCTTCGCGGGCTGTCTTTTCCACACGCTCATGCGAGCACAATCCGCGATGAGCTGGTGGGGGATCGGCCTTGAACTGCTCCTGCTGATCATCAGCTACCTTATTGATTTCGCGAGCGGGGCCATCGGGAGCAAATGGTTCGGCGGCAGCAAATGGGCGGTCTGGGGCGTCATTGTCGGAGGAATCGTCGGCATCTTTTTCGCGCTTCCCGGAATGATCCTCGGGCCTATTATCGGTGCGTTCGCATTTGAAATGCTCTTTGCGCAAAAGAAGATCGCTCCCGCTGCCAAGTCCACCTTCGGCAGTGTCGTCGGCACCGGCGTCGGCTTGGTGGTAAGGCTGGGGATCAGCGTGGCCATGATCGCGCTGTTCTTTGCGGAGGCGGTCTGGAGACGTGGTTGAAATTAAGAATTGAAAATGAAGAATTAAGAATGAAAACAGCCAAGCTCAATGCCTAAATTCTATGCTGCTCCATCAGTCATTCTTAATTCTTAATTCTTAATTTTTCATTTCTTCCCCCTCGTGGTCTTCAGTTCCCACATCTTCATCTTCTATTTCCTGCCCTTGGTGGTGACGCTTTATTATGCGCTGCCGAAACCTGCGCGGCACTGGTTCCTCACGATCTCGGGTTATATCTTCTACGGCTGGTGGAATCCGTGGTTCATGCTGCTCATGTTCGGCACTGTGGTCGTGGACTACAACCTTGGGCAAATGATCGTCAATGCGGGCGACAATGAGCGACGAAAGAAGCTGGGCGTGACGCTTTCGGTCTGCTCGAACCTTGCTGTGCTGGCCTTCTTCAAATACACCGCGTTCGCCATCGAGACGGTGCAGGGCACGGCCAACTGGATGCAGTGGAATGCCATTCCCGTGCCGGAATTCTTCCGCAATGTGGTGCTGCCCGTGGGCATCTCCTTCTATGTGTTTCAGAGCATGAGCTACTGCATTGATCTTTATCGAGGTCATGCGAAGCCCGCGAAATCGCTGCTGGATTTCATGACCTTCGTCTCGCTCTTCCCGCATCTCGTCGCTGGGCCGATCGTCCGCTATGGAATCATCGCGGATCAGATGCGGAATCGAGTGCACACCGTGGAAGGCTTTGCGCTGGGTCTTACTCGATTCGGCTTCGGCTTGTCCAAGAAACTCCTGCTCGCCGACCCGATGGGCGGCATTGCGGATGCAGCCTTCGTCGCGGGTGTGGGCTCGCTGACCACCTTGTCCGCATGGATCGGCATCGTGGCTTACGCCTTCCAGATTTACTTCGATTTCTCGGGGTATTCGGACATCGCCATCGGCCTCGCGCGCATGTTGGGCTTCTACTTTGTTGAGAATTTCAACTCGCCTTACAAGAGCGTCAGCATCACGGATTTCTGGCGTCGCTGGCACATCTCGCTTTCGACTTTCCTTCGAGATTATCTCTACATCCCGCTCGGTGGAAACCGGAAGGGCAATGCCCGCACCTATATCAATCTCATGCTCACCATGCTGCTCGGCGGCTTATGGCATGGGGCTCAGTGGACCTTCGTCGTTTGGGGATTGATCCATGGCGGGATGCTGGCCATTGAGCGCATGATGGGGCGTAAGCTCACGGGCGGCGCCATGCAACATCCGTTCCGCGTGGTCTTCACTTTCTTTATTCTTTTGATCACCTGGGTCTTCTTCCGGGCGGAGAATTTTGAGGTCGCGATTCGCTATCTCGGCGTCATGTTCGGCCAAGCCGTCATCAAGCCCACGGCGGCCCTGGTCGAAGCGCAGATCTTCACCGGCTGGAACCTGC
>JANYJH010000314.1 GCA_025361865.1 Phragmitibacter sp. | reverse complement strand
GGACGGCGGATGTGCTTGCCGATGAGATGCGCGTAACGCTCATCCTTCGGGCTCACGGCCACGGCGGTATCGCCCGGAATGGTCTCGGGTCGGGTCGTGGCGATGGTCAGCCAAGTGCCTGGCTCTTCCACGACTTCCACTTTGAAATGATACATGAAGCCCTTCTGCGTCTTCATGGTTACCTCCTCGTCGCTGAGCGCGGTGAGGCTGGACGGACACCAGTTGACCATGCGCTTGCCGCGATAGATGAAGCCTTTTTTGTAGAGATCGACGAAGACCTTCTGCACGCAGCGGGAGTAGTCTTCATCCATGGTGAAGCGCTCGCGGCTCCAGTCACAGGAGGCACCGAGCTTCTTCAACTGCTGGATGATGATGCCGCCGTGCTTTTCTTTCCACTCCCAGATCTTCTCCACGAGCTTCTCGCGGCCGAGGTCATCGCGGTGCTTGATCTCGCCGTTTTTCTTCAGGGTCTTTTCGACGACGTTCTGCGTGGCGATGCCCGCGTGGTCCGTGCCGGGAAGCCAGAGCACTTCCTTGCCCAACATCCGCGCGCGACGGCAAAGGATGTCCTGAATGGTGTTGTTCAGCACATGGCCGAGCGTGAGGATGCCCGTGACGTTCGGCGGCGGAATGACGATGGAATACGCGGGGCGTTTCTCGCTGACGCGCGCGGGATCAGCCACAAAGCTCTTATCGGCGAGCCATTGCTGATACCAGCGTTCTTCGACTTCGTTCGGCGCGTAAGTTTTGCTCAGTTCGGACATAGGGGCGGGTAGGATGCCGTGGTTTGGGTATTTTGCAAACCGTGCGCGTGAGGTTTGCAGACGGGACGAAAGTGGAGCAAACAAGACGCCATCGTGTCCGCGACCTTCCCCAGCGCTGTTCATCGCTACGCCTCAGCCTTCCTCGATCTAATCTACCCGAGGCGCTGCGAGGGCTGTGAGGCCGCATTGGCCTTTGGCCGGACCGAAGCCTCGCGCTGGCTGTGCGATGAATGTCTGGCGGCGCTGCCACGCATCCAGCCGCCGTTTTGCAGCAATTGCGGCGAGCCTTACGACGGGGCGATGAGCGACTCTTTCCGCTGCGGTAACTGCGCGGACACGAAGCACCATTTTGACTTCGCCATCGCCGCTTACATGGCGGAGGACACGATGCGGCATCTGATTCATCGCTTTAAATACCAGCATCAGCTTCATCTGCGGGGCCTCCTTGCCAGCCTTCTGGCCCGCACTCTGGAAGACCCGAGGCTTTGCCAAATCAACCGCAGCGCCTGGGTGTTGGTGCCAGTTCCACTTTATCACGCGAGGCAGCGAGAGCGGGAATACAATCAGGCTTGGGAGCTGTGCCGACATCTCTCGCAGACCAGCGGCATCATGGCGGTTGAGGCTCTGTCCCGTGTTCGGCCCACCACGGCTCAGGCCTCGCTTTCCCGCAAACAACGCCTTGAGAATCTCAAAGGTGTCTTTCAGATGAAGCGGCCTTGGTTCAAGCCGCAGCCGTTGACGGGAAAATCCGTTCTACTGGTGGATGACGTCCTCACCACTGGCTCCACCGCGAGCGAGTGCGCCCAGGTTTTACGGCGCAAGGCAGGGGTTGAAAAGGTGGTTGTGATTACCGTGGCTCGCGGCTAGCATAGTGGTTCAACCCTTTTTAAGAGCATGGGAATTTTCAGCAAACGCAGCGTCAACGATCTCGGAGAAAAGAAAAAAGACATGCCTGAAGGCTTGTGGGTGAAGTGCCCAGCCTGCGGTGAAAGCCTTTACGAATCCGCGCTGGCCAAGAACATGCGCGTCTGCACGCACTGCCAGCATCACTTCACACTGAGTTCCACGGAGCGCATCGAGAGCGTCGTGGACGAAGGCTCGTTCGAGGAGACGGAGTTGCAGCTCGATTCCGTGAACGCGCTCGGATTCAAAGACTATCTCGGCAAGGTGAAAGCCTATCAGGCCAAAACGGGACTGCGGGAAGCCGTCGTCACTGGTCGTGCCATGATAGATGGCCAGCCCGTCGTGCTCGCGATTATGGATTTCCGTTTCCTCGGTGCCAGCATGGGCAGCGTCGTCGGTGAGAAAATCACCCGCGCGATTGAGTTGGCCACCAAGGAAAAATGCACCGTCATCATCTTCTCCGCGTCCGGCGGTGCTCGTATGCACGAGGGCATTCTCAGCCTGATGCAGATGGCCAAGACCTGCGGCGCGCTTGCCCGTCACAGTGAAGCCAAGCTGCCTTACATTTCCGTGCTCACTCACCCGACCACAGGCGGTGTGACAGCGAGCTTCGCGACCATCGGCGATCTCATTCTTGCGGAACCAAAGTGCATGATCGGTTTTGCCGGACCTCGCGTGGTGAAGGAAACGACCCACGCCGATCTTCCTCCCGGTTTCCAGACCGCAGAGTTCATGAAAGAACACGGCTTGGTAGATATGATCGTGGATCGTGGGGAGATGCGGGCGACCTTATCAAAGCTCATCAGTTACATCCAGAAGAGCAAGGCAGCGGCTTAAAATCTAAGCGCTAAGGCTTACGCAATAGTGCGTTGAAGCGCAGATTCTAGGGAAGCCTTCATTAAAGGGGGACATACTCCATTTTCTACCAGCGTCTTCCGCGAAGCAAAGTAGTCATCATCGCTCCTCGTGATGAGCGAGAGATTTGGCCGAAGCGGTCGGTGCGTCATTCCGACGTCGGCCTCACTGCTCAAGCGAGTTAGTCCATGGAACGAGTTGAGTGTCACCGCGTCATTCGGGTGTCTGTCCTCGTAGCGAAACCACAAGGCTCGTCACGCGGAGCGATGACGGCTACTTTGCTTCGCGGAAGAGAATGCTCTCCTCCAAAGGAAGTGCTGAATAACTCAGCCGTTAGCTTAGCCAACTATCCACACACACTCTAGACCCAGCGCAGTCTCTGGATTTAATGTTAAAATCAGCGATTTCCTAGGGCTTACGCTAATGGTTCAGCATCAGCGTAAATGAGCGTCTATTAGCGGTTCCATCTTCCTCAAAAAATGCTCTCAAAACAAAAAAGCACCTAACCTCGCGGCCAGATGCTTTTTTGAATCGATTCCCAGTCGCGACTTACGCGAAGATGTCGCTGACAGCCTTGCCCTTATCACCAACGGTGAACGGGCGACCGGAGGGCGAGAACACGACCTTCTCAATCGGCAGGCCAAGACCAGCGCCGACGGTGGCGATGAAGTCCTGTGGCGTTACTGGCTTGTCGGTCGGCTCTTTGCCGTCCGCATCGGAGGAGCCATAGACGTAACCGCCTTTGACACCACCACCAGCGAAGACCGTGGAGAACACTTTCGGGAAGTGGTCACGGCCTTTGTTTTCATTGATGCGCGGGGTGCGTCCGAACTCGGAGAACATGACTACCATCGTGCTGGCGAGAAGGCCGGTCTTTTGCAAGTCTTCGAGGAGTGCGGCAAAGCCAGCGTCCATCGCGCCACCATTCTTGGCCATCGAACCATCCACGTCGTTGTGCATGTCCCAGCCGCCCATGCGGACTTCGACATAACGCACACCGTGTTGAACTAGACGACGGGCCAACATGCAGCTACGGCCAAAGCCGGTGCCATAGAGCTTCTGCGTATCCGCGCTTTCTTTGGTGAGATCGAAGGCTTCGAGATCAGCGCTGGTGAGGAGCTTCATGGTCTCGTCATAGAACTCGGAGTAAGCCTTCACGGGAGCTACATTGAACTTCTCACGGAAGCCGCCATCAAGTTCGCCCATGAGGGTGACGCGGTTGCGGAAGGTGGAGTCATCCACGGTGGCCTTCGCATTCTGCAAGCCACCATCAGGATTGCTGATCGGGATTGGCGCGAGTGAAGGCGGGAAGAAGCCGGCGTTGGTATTGCCAGTGCCGACGGTCACGCTGGATGGGAGCGTCTTGTGGGAACGACCCAAATGGTGCTGGGCCCAAGAGCCGAGCGTCGGGTGAATGATGGTGCCACGCTCATCATAACCAGTGTGCATGAGATAGTTACCAGGGCCGTGGGCACCGTTCTTCGAGGTCATCGAACGGATGATGCTGATCTTGTCCGCCTGCTTGGCCATCTTGGTCATGTAACCGCCGAGTTGGATGCCGTCGGCATTCGTCTTGAGCGGATCTTTGAAGCCTTTGGTTTCACCGGTCTTTGGATCCCAAGTGTCGATGTGGGTCATGCCACCGCCCATGTAGAGGGCGATGACGGCCTTGGCCTTACCGCTTTTGATGGCAGGTTCGGATGCGGCTTGAAGCGCATCGAAGTGGGAGAGAACGCTCACGCCGAGAGCGCTCTTCGCGGTCTTCAGCATGAATTGACGGCGGGATGCGGCGTCGAGTTTAAGGAATGGATTGCTCATAGTATTGGCGACTTTGAATGATTTTGGACAGAATTAACGGAATTAGACAGAATTAAGAAAATAAGAACTGGATTAATCATTCTGCTTCATTCCGTCTCCATCGCATTGGCTATTGAATGAAGGTGAACTCACGGGTGTTGATGAGCGCCCAGATGATGTTTGAGTAGGCGTTCTCGCCGTGAGCGGAAACTTCCTTGGTGAGGATGGACTTCTCGCGGATGGTGGGGCGACGATTGACGATGCTGAGGTAGATGGACTCGATCTTGTCGCTGGGTGACTTGGCCTTGGCCATGTTGCGGAACATGAGGGAATCCTTTTCTGTCATCATCTTCTGAGCCTGACCGTTCATCATCACGAGCACCTGAGGAACGCTGCCGTCCTTGGCTGAGCCGTCGGTGATGAGGCGATCTGATTGACCAAAGTCGCGAAGGAAGTGGCCAGCGGGTGATGGCTGTTCCAGCTCAGAAGCGCGCATGAGTTTCATGTTGCCGTATTGTAGCACGGTGCCGCCTTCCATTTCTTCTTCATCGTCATCCTGCATCTTCTTGCCTGCGGCAGCGAGACCACCTTTGCCGAGCTGCTTCTTGGCGATGTTGCCAAGGTTCTGCATGGCGGTGAGCTTCGAGGCGAGCGTCTGGACGGTGGAGTTTTCCAGGTCCATGTCAATGGAGCGGCCATAGACATCGGATTGAGTGTTCTTGACCTTATCGACCTGATCACCGAGCACCAAAGTCATGTAGGAATCCCAAGCCTGTTCAGCGCTCATGCGGCGAAGCATGGGGCCCTGGAAGTAGTAGGGTTCGCCCATCGCGACTTCATAGGTGGTGGCTTCGCGCTGGTAGCTTTGGGAGTTGAAGATGACGCGCTGAAATTCCTTCATGTTGAAGTTCAGGCGGACCATTTCGTTGGCCAGATGCTGGATCAACTCTGGGTTGGCGGACTTGGCGGGATCGTCAAGGTTCGTGAGCGTTGGGACGACGCCCACGCCCATGGCACGGGCCCAGAGGCGGTTGGCTATGGTCATGGCAAAGCGAGGATTGGACTTGTCGGTCATCCATTTGGCGAACGAGACGCGGAGAGCTTCGGGGCTGCTGAGGTCTTGCTTGTAGGCAGGAACTTTTTCATCGGCCTTGCTCCAAGTGATGAATTTCGGTGCAATCGGGTCATTCGGAGCGTGATCCTTATATTTGTAGTCGTGCGGAAGCTTCATGCGGTTCTCTCCCACGTCGTGAACGACGACTTCATTCGCCTTCAACAAATCACTAATCGTGCGGTTCTTCTGCTTGATAGCTTTGGTATCCACACCCTGTTCTTCCATGAGGTGGTCGATTTCAGCGAGGAGCTTCTTGGATGGGTCTTTACCTTTGAAATCCCTGCCATTTAGCTTCGTCGTTGTGGCACCAAAGAACGAAGCCATTTCATAGAACTGCACCTGGGTCCAGTCGGCGAACGGATGGTCGTGGCACTGGGAGCAGGCGACGTCCGTGCCGATGAAGACAGAGAGGGTGTTGGAAAGGTTGTCGAGAGGCATCCCTGCGTCACGCAAGAGGTAACCTGCGGCACCATTGTTCCAGAGCTTGCCGTTGGCGGTCATTAGCTCATAGGTCATTTTATCCCAGCCCTTGTTTTCAGCGAGGCTGTCCTTCAGCCACTTGATGTAGGGCAGGCCTTTCAGCAGGCGGTTGTCCACCTGATCCTTGATGCGCAGCATGTCTGCGAAATAGTTATACATGTGGCTGGTGTAGCCATCACTCGCGAGGAGCTTGTCGATGAGTTCAGCGCGCTTCGTTTGGCTTCGGCTGTTTAGGAAAGCGGTGGTTTCTTCGTAGTTGGGAATGCGGCCCGTAACGTCCAGATAGATGCGGCGCACGAATTGCTCGTCCGAAGCGAGCGGGTTCTGCTTGATCGCTGGCTTGTTATCTTTCGCCTGAATAGCGTTGGCTCGCATGATGCCCTGAGCGACGAGCAGGTCGATCTTCCCTGAAGGAGTCGCAGCGGCAGCGCTGCTGACGGAAGGCATTCCCTCTGCTGGCTTCAGGGTCTTGGCGAGCGCTTGATCAGCGGCTGACAAACTGGCCAAAGGAAGGTTATGCGGAATGCCATCCTTGGTTTGCAGTGTGATGATCTCACCCGTGAGCATCATGAACGAGGCTTCGAGTTGGCGACCTTTGACATCCGTCCAGAGACGGGGCGTGTTAGCGTCTTCAGCATGAACTGCGGAGACGCCGAGGAGGACACAACAAAGTGTCGCTAATGCGGCTTGGTTTGGTTTCATATTCAGGGACGGGTTGAAAAACGATTTCTATGGAACGGTAATTAAACGCAGGGTTAGGCAGGAAATTAGTAAATTCTGGAAATTATCACATATTTATTCCCCTGCGGGTTAAGCTGAATGCGCTGCCTGCAAAATATTTAAAATATTATAGTTGAGATGCTGTCGCAATAAGCTTAATGCTGATTATTGATACTGTGTCTCAATAGCAAATCAGATCACCCTCCACCTCATCTCTCATGCTCTACAACTCCCCACGCCGTGTGCTCTTGGCCGCTGCGCTCTACCTCGGTCTCTCAACAGCCAACGAACTCAAAGCCGATGAAAACCTCTTCGGTCGTGTTCGCGGTGCTGAAACCTTGCCTAAGGGACACATCGACTTTTATCAGATCACGGAACTGGCGGAGGGCAAGAACTCGGGCAGTTTCCGAGGTTGGGGCTTTGAAACAGAACTGGAATACGGATTCACGGATCAGTTGCAGGGGAGCATCAGCCTTATCAACCGCTTCTTCGACATCCAAGGGCATCCACAAGAATATGATGACAGCTACCGTTACCGTTTCGGTGGCATTGAATCCTCGTTGAAATACCGACTCTGGAGCCCCTTTAAAGACCCGATCGGTATCGCTTTCCGTTTTGAACTGGGTTATCGCCCGTTTGATGAAGTGGCCGGGCTTCCTCAGCAGGAGTTCCATGCTGCGCCTGAGTTGATCTTACAGAAAAATTACCTGGATGACACGCTGATCACAGAAGTGAACTTGGGATTCCAGATGGCTTGGGGCAAGCTGCCTGCGGAAGACTATGATCGTGAATTAATGCTGAGAGGTGCTGTGGGTGTGAGTTATCGCATTGCTCCAAATCTCTTCTTGGGAATTGAAGGTCGCATCGTTTCCGAGTTCCCTCGTTTTCATCTCAATGACAACGAGCACACGGTGTTCTTTGCAGGCCCGGCCTTGCACTACGGCGGTCAGAAATTCTGGGTTACGGCAGCTTGGGGCTATCAATTCTGGGGCCGTGGTGATTCCGATGAGCCACACAATGGAAAGACCTACGCCGAAGAGCCGCGCAATGACTTCGTTCTCAAAGTCGGTTTGAATTTCTAAAGTCCATCTCGATGAACAAACGCACCCTCCTGAAAGGCATCGCGCCAGCCCTCGCGCTGGGTGGGCCGTCTGTCCTGTATGCGGAGACCTTTCTCACCCCGCCCCAGGCGCAAATGCTTCTCTTCCCCGGTGAGAAACTCAGTCCCGTGACCATCACGCTTTCCAGTGAACAAAAGAAAGCCATCGCCAGTGCGAGCGGCGTCCGCGTTCGCAGCGACACGGTGCAAGCCTGGAAGGCGGGAAACGGCGGCTGGCTCATCATCGACAACGTCGTGGGCAAGCACGAGTTCATTGACTTCGCCGTCGCCTTGAAAGCTGACGGCAGCGTCAAGGGCGTCGAAATCCTCACCTACCGCGAAACCTACGGCGGCGAAGTTCGCAATCCGAAATGGCGCTCCCAGTTCACGGGCAAGACTACTACCACGCCGGTAAAAATTGACTCCGACATCAAGAACATCTCCGGGGCCACGCTCTCCAGCGTTCACATCACGGACGGCGTGCGACGTCTTCTCTACACTTGGTCAATCGTTCTAAAAAACAGTGGTTAGTGTCCAGTGGTTGGTGATTAGAATGAAAGCTACTTATGATCGTAAAGAGTTACCGGGAACTGATCGTATGGCAGAAAGCTTTGGACTTTGCCGATGCGGTCTATGAGGTGACTAGGCGGTTTCCGAAGGAGGAAACTTATGGCCTGACTTCCCAGTTGCGTCGTTCTGCGGTATCCATTGCCAGCAATATCGCAGAAGGAGCAGGACGGCATGGCACGGGCGAATTTCTTCAGTTTTTAGGCATCGCCAGAGGTTCGCTCGCAGAGGCCGAGACCCAGCTATTCATTGCTAACAGGCAATCCTATTTCAACCAAGAAACGCTCGATGCACTCCTTGAAAAATCAGAGCACATCAGCCGATTGCTCTCCGGCTTAGTCCGCTCACTGCAATGACCCACCACTCATCACCCACCACTGGCCACCTGATCAAGCGCTGCCAGCCTCTCCTCGGAACTTTCGTTGAGATCACGGTCGAAGGACCTCAGTCTGAGGAGAAGCTCCATGCGGAGATCAGTAAGGCGTTTGACCTCATCCGCTCGGTATCGCGGCTGATGAGTTTCCATGATCAGGACAGCGATGTGTCACGGCTGAACCGCTGCGCCCACATCGCCCCATTGCGCGTTCATCCTTGGACCTGGCATGTCATTCAAAACGCGATCAAACTGAGTGGCGAGACTGAAGGAGCCTTCGACATCACCGTCGCTCCCAAGCTCGTCAAATGGGGCTACCTGCCGCGTCACACACCGTTTGAAGCCTTGAGCGAAGCCGCGCAATGGAGCGACATCGAAATGGGCGCAGATCACACCATTCAGTTTCATCAGCCCTTGCAGATCGACCTTGGCGGCATCGCCAAAGGCTTCGCCGTGGACAAGGCTGCGGACTGGCTCTCCACACGCGGCCTCACACGAGCCGTAGTCAATGCGGGGGGTGATCTCCGCGTCATCGGTGAAGGGCCGCATGAACTCTCCATCCGCCATCCTGCGGCACCCCAGCAGAGCTGCATCCCCAGCGTCATGATGCGACCCGCCGTGGCCACCAGCGCCGCCTACTTCGCCCGCAAGCGCTGTGGCACGGAGCGCGTAAGCCCCATCGTGCATCCACGAACGGGGAAAGCCTTGCAGTCCAATCTCAGCGTCTCCGTCTTCGCCCCCACTTGCACCGAAGCGGATGCCCTGACCAAAGCCGTGCTCCTAGCCCCACAAGGAGTGTGGAATAAGGTGCTACGCGAATACAACAGTCTGGCCCTTTTCATCACGCAGAAAGGCGAGCAGGTTCTTTTCCCAGCTTGACTGTGGCACAGGCTTCCAGCCTGTGTGTAGTTTAGGCATCTTGCCTGAAATGATTATGATCAACAGTCAGGATGACTGTTTTACCCACAGGCTGGAAGCCTGTGTTACACTAACTGCCCCTCCCCGTGAACCGCATCGCACTTCATTTTCCCCGTTGGGCAAAGGCCATTCTTTACGGGAACATCCTGCTGAGTCTGTTCACGGGCAGCACCTGGTTTGCACTGCATCGTTGGGGGCAGATCGAGGGTGAATTCGGGCCGGAGAAGCATCCGCTGGAGCCTTGGCTCATCAAGATTCACGGGGCTTCCGCTTTTCTTATTCTGATCGGCTTTGGCTATCTGCTGGCCAGCCATGTGCATGTGGGTTGGCGGTCGCGTCGGAATCGTGTGCTGGGCGTCACTTTGCTCAGCACCATCTGCCTGCTCATCTTCACGGGCTACCTGCTTTATTACGCTTCTGCGGATGGTTTCAGGGAAGGCGTGAGCTGGACGCATCTCCTTACCGGGCTGTCGCTGCCCGTCACGCTCGGGCTTCACGTCTGGTGGGGGCACCGGAGGCGTAAGCATTAAGGGCGACTGATGGCAAAGGTCTTTCCCTCATGCTTTTTTTATTGAGGAGTGTCGCGTTGCTGATACGTGCTGCCACGCTATCCGCTTTTCTGCTTCCTCATCCTCATGCCAGTCGCCACCTCTCTCACTGCACGCGCCAAAGCGGCCTTCCAAATTACGGGCGACAAACCCCGCTCCCGCGCGGAAACCGTGCGTATTTTCAAGGCGTTCCGAAAGATCGAGGAAGCCCGTTTGCGCATCCTGCACGGTAATGGCGCGAGCGGTCGTGAGACCTGTGAGCTCCGCTCGAACCTCGTTGATGTGCTCTTGAAGTATCTCTGGCAGGACGCGCTGGTGTTGAGTGAGGTGCCCACCGCAGTGAAGCATTCCATCAGCGTCGTGGCCGTCGGTGGGTATGCGCGCGCTTGCATGAACCCGTTCAGTGACGTGGACATGACCTTCATCATTCCGGGGAACGGCATCCTTCCCTCACCGGAGCAGGGGAAGATCATCGGCACCTTTGTGAACCTCATCTGGGATCTCAAAATGCCGCTCGGTGACCACGCCACGCGCTCCGTAGCGGAGACCTTTAAGCAGGCGAACGTGAACTATGAGATCAAGACTTCCCTCATCGGCGCGCGACTCGTGGCGGGCCAGAGTGAAGCCTTCACGGCCTGCATGAAGGACTATGACCGGCAGTGTCTTGATGGTCAGGAAGACCACTTCCTAGAAGATCGTCAGAAGGACATCGCGAGCCGTCACGAGAAGTTTGAGAACACGCCTTACCGACAGGAACCGAACGTCAAAAACGGCCTCGGCGGCTTACGTGAGTATCATAATCTTCAATGGATCACCTACGCGAAGTTCCGCACCATGAACCTCAAGGAACTGGTGAAGCGTGGGTTGTTATTGCCCAATTCCTTGCGCGAGATCGAACGCGGCTATGACTTCATTTTGCGCGTGCGCACAGAGCTTCACTACATCGAGAAGCGCGAGTCCGATGTGCTTACGCTGCGCCTTCAGGGCGTCGTGGCGAACCACTTCAACTACAAGCACCACTCCATCCTGCGGCGCATCGAAGTCTTCATGCGTGAATACTACATGCACGCCGTCGCCTTGCTGCACCGCACCAGTGAGGTCCTGGATCGCTTCCATCTCCTGACGCTTGAGGAAGAGATGAAAGGCGTGAAGGGCTATCTCGCGCGGCTTCGCGGGAATAAGACGGAAAAGTTCGACGGCTTCATCAGCAAGAACGAGCGACTCTATGCGGAGAGCGACACGCTTTTTCAGGAAGATCCACCGCGTCTCATGCGGCTTTTCATCCACACGCAGCAGCGTCATCTGCGCATGAGTCCGGACTTGTTCCACCTCGTGCAGAAAAACTTTGCACTGGTGAATCACACCTTCCGTTACAGCAAAGCCACGCGGGAGACCTTCGAGGCCATTCTCAGCCAGAAGGGGGATGTCGCCCGCGTGCTCCGTCAGATGCATCGCGTTGGATTCTTGGGTAAATGGCTTCCTGAATTCGGCGCGCTCACCTGCCTCGTGCAGCATGAGTTCTTCCATCAATACACGGCCGACGAACACACGCTGCGATGCATTGACCGCTTGGATGAATTGTCCGGCGCGCCGAAGCCCGGCTACGAGTTTTACCAGAAGCTTTTCCGCGAGATGCAAGAACCCGCGATGCTCTACCTCGCCCTGCTTCTCCACGATGCCGGACGCGCCGCGAACAAGGCGGAGCACAGCACGGAAAGCGCTGATCTCGCCAGCCGCGTCTGCCGCCGGATGCAGATCACAGGCGAACGCCGACGCCTACTGCTCTTCCTTGTGGACAGCCACTTAGAGCTCTATCGAGTCGCCACGAAATTCAACATCGAAGACCCCGGCGTCATCGAGGCATTCTCACGCATCGTGCGCAACCAGCAGAACCTCGATACGCTGCTCGTGATGACCGTCTGTGACTCCAAAGGCACCAGCGCGAACAGTTGGAACAGTTGGAAGGAATCACTCATTCTTCAGCTCTATCGGAACACCGGCAGCTACCTGAACGACCCTTCGGATTTCGTAGCCAGCATCAGCGCACCTTTGGATGAATTGAAGCTCGCCGTGCAGAAGAAGTTCGATGCCACCTATGCGGGTGAAATCACCGCGCACTTCCAGCACATGCCGCGCTCCTACTTTAACTTCCGCAGCGCAGACACCATCGCCTTCCATATCCGCAGCGTTCGTTCCCACTTGGAACAGAGCGAGAAAAACAGCGACCGCGCAGACATCCCCACCCTCATCTGGGAAGACCACGCCGAGCAGGGATGCAGCGAACTCATCGTCGTCTGCCAAGACCGCCCGCTGCTCCTCGCCCGCATCTCAGGAGCCCTCGCCGCAAGCAATATCAACATCCTCGGTGCTGACCTCTTCCAACGCAGCGACGGCATCGTCTTCGACATCTTCCGCGTCTGCACGACCAACTTTGCACCTGTCAGCAATGATCGCATTCGCAGCCGGGTCAAAGCCAGCATGGAGGCAGCCTTCCAAACGGACGCCTTTGATTTCAGCGCCGCCATTGCTGAACATCGCCGCCCCCTGCGCGGCCTTCAGGAGATCGCAGAGATCCCCCAGCGCGTCCACATCAACAACGTCCGCTCCCCCGCGCACACCGTCATCGAGCTCCAAGCTGCCGACCGCATCGGCCTCCTCTATGACATCTTCACCACCATCGGACGCCTCGGTTTGAGCATTAGCCACGCCCGCATCAACACCGAGAAAGGCGCGGCTTTGGACAACATCTACGTGCAGACCGTCGCAGGGGATAAGCTCACGGATAAAGACATCATGGCCACCCTGCGGGAGGGCTTGGAGAAGGCGGTCTTTGTGTGAGAAAGGGGCTTTGCAGCAGGCTTCAGTGTTCAGCAAATTCATCCTTCATCCTTCATCTTGTGCTCATCCTCTTCGACGGCGTCTGCAACCTCTGTGCATGGTCCGTGCGCTTCATCATCGAGCATGATCCGCGCACGGTCTTTCGGTTCGCTGCCTTGCAATCCGATCTCGGCAGACAACTCATGATCCAGCACGGCCTTGATCCCGAAGCCATGAACAGCTTCGTGCTCATTCAGAACGACAAGGCTCACACGGAAAGCAGCGCAGCTCTGCATGTGGCCCGAAAGCTCACCTGGCCGTGGTCTTGGGCCTACGCTTTCATCCTTCTTCCGAAACCGTTCCGTGATGCCGTTTACCGCTTCATCTCCCGCCATCGCTACCGCTGGTTTGGCCGCGCTGATTCCTGTCTGATGCCGACGCCAGAACTGCGCGCGCGGTTTGTGGATTGAGCGCCGACTCGTCAGTTGCGACTTCGATCAGGCAGGCTATCGTCGAAGCACCATGAGCATGACCTTTGACATTCCTTCTGATGTGCAGGCCAGTGTGGCCAGCATTCCTGACTTGGATAAAAGGGTCGCCTTGTATCTGCGTCATGAAGCTCAACCAGAGCTGGTCCGTCTTCAGCGTCATCGTGCCGAGGCACGGACCATTGCCGAGAGAGCCGTTCAACAGGCGGAGCGCGATCAGATGACCGGATTCGAGTGGGACTCCTCCTTTGAAGCACTCCAACAGAGCATCAGGAAATCACCGCGAAGCTCTGATGGCTGGTGACCTCAGTGCCGTTCTGGACACGAATGTGCTGCTTGCAGCCCGTCGCAGCAGCCATCCAAATAGCCCTAACGCCGAAATTCTAAATCGGTGGCAACGGAGGGAGTTTACCTTTTTGTGTAGTTCGGATACTTTGGCCGAGTATGCCGAAAAACTTCTGGAACATGGCATTCCGGCTTCAGAGGTAGAAGCCTTTATCCACCTGCTGGCACGTCATGGAAAGCTGGTCCCCGTGGTCTTTTCCACTTCCGTCACTACCCCGTGGATGCAGACGGCGTGATGTTCCTCCTCTGTGCCATCAATGGACGTGCCACTCACTTGGTCAGTTACGATGATCATCTTCTTTCATTGAGTCCCTACTATGCCGAAGAAAGGACAATCTGTGAACCTCTGACGTTTCTGAACGATTGCCGAGTGCGGTTGTAGTTCCCCCAGTTCTTTCTAACGCCTTACCAAGAACTGCGCGCGCGCGGTTTGTGGATTGAGCTTCATCGCTTTACTAAAATCTAGAACCTTGTATCATCCGGCATGAGCACGATCACAGCGGTCTTGGAAGCGCATCCCGATGGGACGCTGCACCTGCCGTTGCCCGCTTATCTGAAACGCACAAGAGTGCGTGTCGTGGCCACTCTGAATGCGGAAGATGATCAGACCGCATCCCCACAGTCAACATCCAAGGGAACCCCGCTGGAGGCTCTAAAAGAACTTCGTAAGCTCGGAGGGCTGAGGCGGCTCATTCCTGACCCTGTGGCTTGGCAGCGCGAACAACGCCTTGAGCGCTCATTGCTTGGCAGAGATTGAACGATGCTTCTGGACAGTAATATCCTGATCTACGGCGCTGATGGCGGCTATCCAGCCTTGGATGAAATTCTGGATCGAACTGATCTTGCCGTAGCTAGCGTGACCTGCATCGAGACACTCGGGTTTCACCTTCTTTCCGAGGCGGAGCGGAACTGGCTTCAGGCGGCGGTTTCCTGCATGAGAACTCTCGCCCTCGACTCAACGATTACCGCTCGCGCCATCCATCTGCGTCAACAAAAGAAGATGGGACTCGCAGATGCCATCATCGCAGCGACTGCGCTGGAGCATGGTCTGCCGTTGGTCACACGCAATGTAGCGGATTTCCAACACATCCCAGATCTGCAAATCATCAATCCTTTCTGAATGGAGGGTTGAGCCGAAAACTCCCGAACCCTCTTCCTTGCACTCCCATGAAAGTCCACTCCGCCACCTTCCAGACCAGTTCACCGGATCTCAGATCTTGCCCTGAATCCGACCTTCAAGAATTCGCTTTCATCGGCCGGTCGAACGTTGGGAAATCCTCGTTGATCAATCTGCTCACGAACAAATCAACACTCGCCAAGGTCTCCTCCACGCCGGGCCGCACGGAGCTGATCAATTTCTTCCTGATCAACAACAAGTGGTGCCTCGTGGACTTGCCCGGCTACGGTTACGCGAAGACCGCGAATCGGGACAAGTTCCAGGGCATGATCGTGGACTACCTCACGAAGCGGTCCAATCTCAGTCTCGTCTTCGTGCTCATCGATGGCAGGCATCCGCCGCAGGTCATTGATCTCGAATTCCTCCACTGGCTGATGAGCAAGAACGTGCCGTGCGTGCTCGTGTTCACCAAAGCGGACAAGCTGAGCGCTGCCGCCTTGCAGGCGAACATCGATCTCTTCAAGCAAGCCATGTCCGAATGGTGCGAGACGGAGCCGCTTATTTTCAAGTCCTCCATCAAGACGAAAGCAGGTCAGATCGACATGCTCAGAGAGATCGGCAAGTGCCTCTCCTAAAAACGGGAATAGAAGACAAAGCAATGGGGGACAAAGGAGTAGATTACAGGCTTCCACTGCTACGCTCCAGCTCACCCGGAAAGCGAGCCGACTACTGAGGGCCGATCCCTTGTATTTCATTCCTTTGTCAGTCATTCGCCTGTCAGTCATTCCCGGTCTCCGGGTAAGGCTTCTTCTGCACCGACGAAAACATACGCGCTTCTCCGCCGTATCCGCCTGATGCATCGCGTCCTTTTGCTCCTGCTCGCGGGTTCCACGAGCCTTCTCCAAGCCCAAACTACCGCTTCTGCGGGCAATGATGAGGTGCAAAAGGTCATCGAGACTTTTGGGGGTCGAGGTGTGCAGCGTGATGACACGCCGCCGACGCCTCCCAAAGAAGCGCTGAAGACCTTTCAACTCCGCGATGGGCTGGCCATTGATCTCGTGGTAGCCGAGCCGGACGTGGTGCAGCCGCTTTACATGAGCTTCGACTCCCGCGGGCGGCTTTGGGTGACGCAATACATTCAATACCAGTTCCCCGCCGGATTGAAGATCCTGAGCTATGATCAACATCTGCGCGCGGTGTTCGACAAAGTGCCTGAGCCACCGCCCAAAGGCGTGAAAGGCGCGGACAAGATCACGGTGTTCGAGGACAAGGACGGCGACGGCATCTATGAGTCGCATAAGGACGTGATCACCGGATTGAACATCGCGACGGCGGCCATCAAAGGCGCAGGCGGCATCTGGGTCATGAATGCGCCCTATCTCCTTTTTTATTCTGATGCCAATGATGACGACATCCCCGATGGCGACCCGGAAGTGGTCTTGAGCGGGTTCGGCATTCAGGACACGCATTCCGTCGCGAACAGCCTCCAGTTCGGCCCAGATGGCTGGCTCTACGGTGCCAATGGCAGCACGACGAAGGGCAATATCAGCAGCAAGGTAACGAAGAACGTCCACCTCGAAGGCCAGCATATCTGGCGCTACCACCCGAAGACGAAGGTCTTTGAAATCTATGGCGAAGGCGGTGGAAACACCTTCAGCACGGAGATCGATGCGCAGGGTCGCGTCTTCAGCGGCACGAACGGATCCGCCCGTGGAATGCATTATGATCAGGGCATGAGCGGGGAGAAAAACTTCGGTAAACACGGCCCGTCGGACAATCCGTATGCCTTCGGTTACTTCGGTCACATGGAGACGAAGAGTGATGGCAAACGCTTCTCCCAGGCCTTCTGCATCTACGATGGCGATCTGATGGCGTCGCAGTTTGGAGGCAAAATCATCGCGCCCAATTCCCTCCAAAACATGGTCTATGTGAGCCAGCGCATCGCGGACACTTCCACGTTTAAAGCCGTGGATGAAGAGCCGCTGCTGCATTCCAGCGACCGTTGGTTCCGGCCTGTGGACATCAAGATCGGGCCTGATGGAGCCATCTGGCTCGCGGACTGGTATGACACGCGGCTCAGCCATGTGCGGCCAGTGGATGATTGGAGCAAGACCGATGGCCGCATTTACCGCGTGCGGCCGAAGGACGCCTCCATGAAGTCCGAGCCCTTTGATCTTCACCAATCCAGCACGGAATCCCTCATCGCTTATCTGCACCATGCGAATAAATGGTTCCGTCGTCAGGCCGCGCTGGAGCTGGCCTGGCGTGATGAAAAATCAGCGCTACCTACATTGGAAAAACTCGCGCGCGGGCATGAAGAGCACGCCTTTGATGCGCTCACCGCACTCCACATGCTCGGTGGATTGAATGATGACCTCAGCCTTGATCTGCTCAAACATTCCGACCCTTATGTGCGACGTTGGATCGTGCGTTGTGCCGGTGATCGAGGCGAAATCAGCACTCAACTGGCAGCGGCGCTGAAGGAATTAGCCACCACGGAAACGCAGGTAGAAGTTCGCACTCAGCTTCTCTGCAGCGCCAAACGTCTGCCCGCAGAGGCCTCGCTGCCGATCCTCCGCGTGATGATGGAGCGTGATGCCGATAGCAATGACCAACGCATCCCGCTGTTGCTCTGGTGGGCCTTGGAGTCAAAGGCCGAGTCGGATCGCGAAGCCTTACTGGCGTTGTTTGCAGAGCCCGCTGCCTGGACTTTTAAGCTCGCTCGCGACTTCGGCGCTCATCATCTTGCGCAACGTTGGGCGATGGCAGGTGGCCCCGAAAACTACGAGGCTTGTGCGAAGCTGCTCGCGCTGGCCAAGCGTGATGAAGACCGCACCTTGGTCATCGATGGCATCGCGGCGGCCTTTGAAGGTGGCAAGCTACCGGAGCTTCCAGCCTCGCTCGCAGAGCCGCTGAACGCTTATTTGAAGAGCCGCATGGATTCCGATCTCACGCTAGCCGTCAAGACCGGAGATGCCGATGCGGTGAAGAAAGCGCTGAAAGTCGTCACGGATAAAAAGGCTCCATTGATCAAGCGCATCGCGTTGGTGCAAGCGCTCGCCGATGCCGGAAACAACGCGGTCGTTCCGGCTATTCTTAATATGATGAAGGAGAGCAGCAATGCCTTGAAACGGGCCGTGCTGCCCATCGCCGCGAAGTTCGATGATCATGAACTGGCGGACGCGGTGGCCTCTGGTTATGAAGCGCGTTTTGCTGGCGAACCGCAGCTGAGAGATGCGGCGCACCGCATGTTGGCGAGCCGTGAGAGCTGGGCGAAACTTCTCCTGCATGAGGTCGATCTCCATCACATCAAGGCCCCGGACGTGGCCCCGGACATCGTGCGCCAGCTCGCGCTCTACAAAGACGCGGACATCGACGCCTTGGTGAAGAAGCATTGGAAACCCGCCAGCGCGAAGTTGAACAACGATCAGAAAATCGCGGAGATGATCCGCCTTAAAGACCTAGTGGCCAAGGCCAGTGGTGATGCGGGAAATGGCCACGCCCTCTTCACTCAGCGCTGTGCCGTCTGTCACACGCTGTTTGCGGAAGGCGGCAAAATTGGTCCTGAACTCACGGGCTACGAGCGGAATAATATGGACTTCTGGCTCACGGCCATTCTCGATCCCAGCATCGAGATTCGCGAGGGCTTCGGGGCCTATATTGCGAAGCTCAAAGGCGGTCAGGCCCTCATGGGCATCATGACGAAACAAGACGCCACCGGCATCGTGCTGAAGGACATGGCAGGCCAGTTACACACCGTGAAAACTGGTGAACTGGAAAGCTTGGAAGCCTCGCCCGTTTCCCTGATGCCTGAAGGTCTGCTTACGGGACTCAGCGAAGGCGATCTGCGGGATTTGTTTGCCTATTTGCGGAAAGAATGAGGTCCATCATCCACGGCCTCATTGAATTGATGCGCTAGGGCTGACCTCTACAAAAGAAAGATGAGTGCGCGGCGCGCGCAGCCGCAATTTTACTCAACGAGTTCCGAGTAGTGTAAGCAACGCTTCATACGCTTTTGCCAGATCCTTCTTCAGCAACGTAAACTTTTCAGCCTGTTGGTCGTCCAATTTCTCGATTGTTTCTTTTTGACTGTTCTTCACTTCAGCCTCCACGACCTTTTTTATTGTCGCTTCCGCCGTTGCGTCAAGACTCGCTCCACTTTTTGAAAGCGAAGCTTTAAGTGAACTAACGAACACGGAGGAAAATTCGCTTTTGAATGATCCCTCCATAACTGTGGATTTGGTCTTGTTCCACGCAGCTCCAAAGGCTTGAAGGCGGTCGCTCTGCATAAGAAAATTTTGAACTTCCTGGTGATTAAGCAGGTTAAGCCTCTGAGCCAGCTCACGAAAGTCAGCCAGCAACTCCGACATTTTCTCATAGTCATGATTTATCCCGGCAATCGTCTTGGCATTGTCCCTTAAGGAATTATAAGCGTCCCGTGGTTTCTTCACAGCATCGAGATTGCTCAATATCCAGAAGTTACGGTTCGATTCAACAATTGGTGCCACCCAAAGATCATGGAACCTTGTGTGATGGTCGCTGCCAGTTAAGAACACAAAAGAAACGCGATAATCACCATCGGGAAGGCTGATTAGTGCAATGAGTTCTGATACATCTCGTGGTCCTGCTTGTCCGAGAGGACGATACTCAAGCCACAATGGCGCATTGAGAAACTTAAGCCATGATTCCAATCCAACACGGAGGTTGAAAATTTCATCCCCATATCCTTTGGTTAGAAGCTCATTCACTTCAGGGCGAGCAGTGGGTCCGAGATAAGCACCCCATAGTTTTTGCAAAATCTTGAATTCTTGAGTCTGCTCGACAATCGAACCAGCAACCGCTGTTGGATTAATGGCAGGCTCACACCTTAGTTGAGGTGCACGAAGGACGAATATACAAAGAACTCCGACGGTCACCCAAGCTTTCCATCTTTGGATTTGGTTCATTATTTTTTATAGTAGTCCCATTAGCAGGCGTCAATGGAATCTGAATGACGCTCCTCTGAGGAGGTTCGTAAGAACGTGTTCACCTCGTCATTTAAATGACTCAAGGCGTCTCATGAGGTGATGGTTGCCATGAGCATGGACTCAAAGAGGCGCACTAGGCTGGATTTAGCCCGAGCCGAGGCAGGCGGACATCCACGCGGACGGCGCGCATTTTTTGGGGGAGCGCGCGCGTCCCGCGTGCCGTGTTCGGCGTCCCCCCGAATACTCAGGAAAGCGTTTCTGCCCCCAAGCAGGAAAGTCCTCCCTGAACAGTCGCTTGCAGGATGCAAGCTCCGACGGGCAGGATGCCCATCCTCCCCTGAACCTCCCGCCTTCTACGTGGGATTGCCTACAAGGAGAAGGGTCGAGAATCCCTGAGCCGAACGGGCGTTTCTTGACCCGAAGCCGTTGGTTCGCGGAGCTGAGGGCCGGGTTTAAGCGGAGTTTATTGAACCGCGAAGGCGCGAAGGCGCGAAGAGATACGGATGATTTGAAGAGGAGTGAGAGCTAAAAACTTCGCGTCCTCGCGTCTTCGCGGTTGATCCAAGCGCCCGTCTTCGATCATGGTTTGACATTCGGCTGCTTTGCTTCTGGCGGTGCGGAGAACGTTCGCTCTACAAACCGCTTGCCTTCGGCCATTTAGTCTCCATCTTTGCGCCCCGCTTTATTCCGGCCTTCAACTTAACGTTCGCTGCGGGGCTCACAGGCAGGACGGACAGCATCGCATTCGTGCGGTGTTGCGTTGTTAACCCAACCACTCAATACATAACACATGAGCCTCACGCTCTCAGAACTGATCGCAGGATCGTTCCGCCAACTTCACGAAGGATCCATTGTCAAAGGCCGGATCCTCGAAATCAAACCCCAGATCATTCTGGTGGACATCGGCTACAAGTCCGAAGGTGCCATTCCTTCCGGTGAATTTGAAGACGAAGACATCCAGGTAGGTGACGAAATCGAAGTGCTTCTGGAGCGCCTAGAAAACGACGAAGGCATGGTCGTGCTCTCCAAGGAGAAGGCCGCCCACAAGCAGAACTGGGACAAGATCTACCAAGTATTCCTCGCAGGTGGGCTTGTTAAAGGCAAGGTCAAGAGCGTCGTCAAAGGTGGCCTCATGGTCAACGTCGGCGTGGAAGCTTTCCTTCCTGGCTCCCAAATTGACATCATTCCCCCACGCGACCTCAACGAATACGTTGGCAAGGTCTATGAATTCAAGATCGTCAGGGTCAACGACGAGCGCAAAAACATCGTCCTCAGCCGCCGCGAAGTTATCGAGGCTGAGCGCGCTGAACAGCGTCAGAAGTTCCTGGACGGCGTCACCCCAGGCGACAAGGTCGAAGGGATCGTAAAGAACATCACCGACTTCGGTGTGTTCGTGGATCTCAATGGCATGGACGGTTTGCTGCACATCACGGACATGACGTGGGGCCGCCTGAACCATCCTTCCGAAATGGTCGCGATCGGTCAGAAGCTTCAGGTTCAGATCCTCGAAGTGAACCGCGAGAAAGAGCGCGTCAGCCTCGGTCTCAAGCAGATGGCGAACAACCCTTGGGACAACATCGAAGCCCGCTTCCCTGTTGGCACGAAGGTTCCAGGCACCGTCACGAAGCTCGTCGCTTACGGCGCCTTCGTCGAAGTGGAAGAAGGCGTCGAAGGCCTCATCCACGTCTCCGAACTCTCCTGGACCAAGCGCATCGCCCGTCCTTCCGACGTGCTGCAAGTGGGCCAGAAAGTGGACGCAGTCGTTCTTGGCATCAACAAGGACGAGCGCAAGATCAGCCTCGGGGTGCGTCAGCTCGACAGCAACCCGTGGGATGACATTGACGGTCGCTTCCCGATCGGTAAGAAGATCACTGGCAAGGTGCGTAACCTCACTGCTTACGGCGCGTTCGTGGAGCTTGAAGAAGGCATTGACGGCATGATCCACGTTTCCGACTTGAGCTGGACCCGCAAGATCAACCATCCTTCCGAAATCCTCAAGAAGGGCCAGGAAGTGGAAGCGCAGATCCTCGAAATCGACAAGACCAACCAGCGCATCAGCTTGGGCATCAAACAGATCGACGCCGATCCTTGGAGCCTCATTGATTCTCGCTTCAAGGTGGGTGACCTCGTCAAAGGCCGCGTGGCCAAGATCGCCAGCTTCGGCGCGTTTGTGGAACTGGAGGACGACATCGACGGCCTCGTTCACATCAGCCAGCTCAGCGAAGACCACGTTAACCGCGTCAAAGACGTTCTGAACGTCGGCGACGAAGTCGAAGCCCGTGTTATCAAGGTGGACAAGGTGGAGCGCCGCATCGGTCTCTCCGTCAAGGCCGTGAACTACGACGAAGCCGCCCTGAAGAAGGAAAGCCAAGCGTTCGACGCCCTTCGTCCTACGACCGACCTCGTCGGCCTGGAGCAGGCGTTCAAGTTCGCCACCGAAGAATACCGCCCCGGTCAGAGCTAGTCTTAGTCGTGGCACAGGCATCCTTGCCTGTGGGTAGTGCAGGCTTCCAGCCTGCAACTATCAGCACCGAAGAAAATCATCAGAGGAACCTCGCGAGGGGTTCCTCTTTTTTGTGCCTCGTTGGAATGAAAGAGGTCTATCGCTGCACAGCTATTAGCCTGGCAGCGGACAAGGCTCATCGTAAAAGCGTTCGTAAAAGGCATTTCTTCTCTCAGTAGCTGTCAACTCAGTAGGAATAGAGGCCCAGACCAAGGCGCGGGCGGTCGCTCGCATGTCCATCCCCATGAGCAGCCGTTCGCTGATGCTGCGGCGCATCATGCTGCGGAAAATGATGGCATTGATCTCTGGCGAGGTATCCTTCAAGGAAAAACCCGTGTCAGCATATCTGTCAGGTTCAATCTTGCTGACCATTGTCGTAGGTAGTCCACATCGCAGCCCGTCGCAATCAGGTTCTCCACATCCGTCAGTTGTCGCTCTGAGTGCGACTCCCGCGCCCAATGCAGCTTGGAGAGAATGAGGTCTTCCTTGCTTACCAGCCATAGGTTGAAATTTTCTACTCGAACCCGGACTCTGCGCGTGAACTCATGCTGTCTGTAGTCCTCTTGCTTGCGGATCATGAAATCCACCTTCATCAAAGTCACCTGATGAATGGCGTTGAAGCTGGTCTGATGCAGCACGGCTTCGCGAGCTGCGTCAGGGGACACATAATATTCTTCACCCAGCACGGTTTCAATACGGGCTGCATCCTTCAAATAGAAAGCCACGACCAAGTCAATATCGCGTGTCATGCGCGGCTGTGCATAGCAGTTCAAAGCCAGAACCAGTGAGCATGTAATCGATTCCGGCAGTCTCCAACCGGGTCACGATGTCTCGTAAGGTTTGTAGTTCTTCGGTCATGCCAGCTAAGCCAGCTTCGCCCTCAGCAGCTCACTTAGCACCTTCGGATTTGCTTTACCGCCGCTGGCTTTCATCACTTGGCCAGTCATCCAATTCAGCACTTTGTCATTGCCTGCTTTGAACTCAGCCACTTTCTCAGGATTGGCGGAGATGACTTGATCGCAGAAGGCTTCCAGCGCGCCTGTGTCACTGACTTGCTCGAAGCCTTTCTTCTTGATGATCGCGACAGCCGTCTCGCCAGAGGAGAACATTTCATCAAAGACTTCTTTCGCTTGGGTGTTGGAAATCTTGCCGCTTTCCACGCAGGCGACGAGTTCATTCAAAGCCGTGGGCTTGACCAAGGAATTTTCCAGAGCCGAGCTGGCTTCGTTGAGACGACCGAGCAGTTCATTGATGACCCAGTTCGCAATCTTCTTCGCGGGCACTTTCGCATCGGCTGCCACGGCTTCTTCAAACCAAGCCGCGAGGGCTTTGTCACTCGTCAGGACTCCAGCGTCATAGGCGCTGACGCTGTAGTCTTGCTCAAAGCGCGCCCGCTTGGCATGAGGGGATTCGGGCACACGAGGATGAACGCGCTCAATGATCGAAGCAGTGCGGATGGGCAGCAGATCAGGGCAGGGGAAATAGCGGTAGTCATGAGCATCTTCCTTCGAGCGCATGAGCTGCGTTTCGCCACGATCATCATCCCAGCGGCGCGTGCTTTGCAGGAGCTTCTCGCCGCGCATGACGGCCTCGGTTTGTCGCTCGACCTCGTGATGAATCGCACGACGCACGGCCGCGATGGAATTCAGATTTTTCAACTCGATCTTGGCACCGAGTTCCTTCTGTCCTTCAGGTCGCACGCTGATGTTCACGTCACAACGTAGCTGGCCCTTCTCCATGTCGGCATCGCTCACACCGCCATAAATGAGAATCTGGCGGAGGCTGATGAGATAGGCGAAAGCCTCTTCCGCGCTCTCGATGTCCGGCTCACTCACGATCTCCATGAGCGGCGTTCCGGCGCGATTGAAATCAAGCTGGGTGCCGATGCCGCTATGCGTGCTTTTACCCACGTCCTCTTCAAGGTGGATGCGCGTGAGCTTCACCACTTTGCCGGGATTTTTGATGCTCTTCTGCGCGTCCTTCGGATACGCAAGATCATACAAGGGCACGCCACCATCAAGGCACAGCGGCAGGTCGAACTGCGTCGTCTGATAGTTCTTCGGCATGTCGGGATAGAAGTAATTCTTCCGGTCCCATTTGCTGATCGGCGGCGTGGAGCAGCCCAGCATCATGCCGGCCAAAACGGTCTTCTCGATGGCTTCCAGATTCAGCACGGGCAAGGCACCGGGCAGGCCGAGACAGGTCGGGCAGGTCTGCGTGTTCGGGTCCGCGCCATAGCCGACTGGGCAGGGGCAAAACATCTTACTGCGCGTGTTGAGCTGCGCGTGGACTTCGAGGCCGATGGTCGTGATATACTTGGGCATGGCGTGCAGCCTGATGAACAACACGTTGCCCCTGAGTTCAAGCGCAGTTTACGCCCAGGTCATCATCGGCGGAGCACGAATTCCTTCGCGTTCACGAGGCTCCAAGCCACGTCTTCCAGCGCAGCGCGGTGATCAGGATTCTCTCTCACCGTCTGCGCCAATCGTTTGCGATCTTCATCCGTCGGGGCATGAGAAAGAGCGCGCCAGAACAGCTCTTCAATCTTCTCATCGTAAGTGGATTTGTCCTTCAACAGAGCGGTCAGCACATTGTCCTTTCGACGGATGAGATTGTTCAACTGCGGCCCGCTCATCAGTGTGAACGCCTGGCCCATCGTCGTGTCATTGCTGCGTTCACATTCGCAAGCCAGCAAGCGCGGTGGCGCTCCGAACTTGACCAGCCAGCGTTCGCTATCACCCACCGTTGAGCGTTTCTTGCTGGGCTTCGCAGGACCGGGCAACATGGCCGCACGGGTGGCTTGCGGAAAGGCGGCAAAAGCCGGACGGACACCTGCGAACTGATGCAGGGAATCAAATAGCTGCTCGGCTCCAAGGCGACGCACCATCGCGTGGGAGTAGTTTGTTTGATCCTCCGCGTTATTTTCATTAGGCTCACTACTGAGCTGGTAAACGCTGGAATGCATGATCGTGCGGATCAGGCGGCGCATGTCGAAACCGCATTCGACGAATTCTTTGGCTAGAGCCTTGAGCAGATCAGGATGAGAAGCTGGGTTTGTCGCGCGGAAATCATCCACCGGATCAACGAGGCCGCGTCCCATGAGATGGAACCAAATGCGGTTCGCCTGCGCCTGCGCGAAGAACGGATTTTTCTCATTCGTCAGCCATTCCGCCGCCGCATCCAGATCTTTCATGGCGTCCGTGGTCTTGCTGTCGAGCTTGTCCGCACCCAGCAGCTTGGCCTTGGCGGGCTCACCAGTGCGGGGATTCGTGAGCTTGGCTTCCTTCAGGAGCTGCACGATCTGCTCGCCGTTGAACTCGTGCTTGTCGTTCTTATCAACATCCTTGTTCTCGATGATTTTGTAGTCCACCCGGGCGAAGACAGCGGCCCAGTTGAAGTAGTCATCCTGTGTCCAGCGATCAAAGGGATGGTTGTGACACTGCGCGCAACGAAGCCGCGTGCCGAGGAATACCTGCGCGATGGCCTCCGCACGGGCGTTCGGCTCACGCATAGCCCGGTAGAAATTCGTCTGCGGCACCGCATAAGTGCTGCCTTGTGCGGATAAGATGGCGCTGGCAAACTGGTTCACCGGCACGTTCCGCGCCACGGCATCATGAATCCACTCATGGAACTTCGTCATACCCGTGAAGTCCATCGTTCGCGATTCCACGCGCAGTGAGTCCGCCCATTTCAGCGTCCAAAAATCAGTGAACTCAGGCCGGGCCAAAAGTTTATCCACCAGCCGTTCCCGCTTGTCCGGTGACTTGTCAGTCGCAAAGGCTTTCGCTTCGTCCACGGTCGGCGGAATGCCCAGCAGATCGAGGTAAGCACGTCGCGCATAGACTTCATCCGTGCAGACCTTCGAGGGCGTCATGCGCAAGTTTTTGAGCTTCGCAAAAACTTGGCGATCAATGTAATTATTCTCTCGCTGCCCTACCCAAACAAACTCCGGCCGGGCCGCGACGAAGGCCAGCCGCACGGGTTGTTGCTTGTCCAGATAACGCACGATTACCGTAGGCTCACCGTTCTTGAGACGCTCCACTTTTCCCTCACGGCTCACCTTGGCCAAGCCAACCTGCGCCAGTTCATAGACCGCCGTGGACGTGACATCTTTCTGAGAGCCATCGGAGAAGAACGCCGTCGCTTTGAGTTGAACCTTGGTCTCGGGCTCGATGAGAATTTGTTCGCGTGGCTTCACTTCGAGCTTCGTCAAAGCAAGCTCATTCGGCTGCTCCCGCTTGGCTCCGCTGACGATCCATTCACGCAGCGTCTGGTATTCCCAAGAGTCCACGGCAAATCGTTTCCCACCTTCATGCGCGAGCGCCTGCGTGGCCTTTTGCAGCAGCAGACTACGATCCGGCTCGAAGAGATTGATACGCCGGCCGTTCATGTCTTGCGTCAGTGCCGCGTGATCATAGTCGGGATCAAACCCGCGTAAGGAAATCTTGAAGCCGCCCTTCCCAGTCGCATTCCCGTGGCAGGTGCCCAGATTACAACCCGCCTTTGCGATGACCGCTTCAACATCATTGCGGAAGGAAACCTCGACACCCTGCACAAAGCCAACCGACGCCAACGTCGTAGCGACAAGGATGAAACGATGGGACGGGGTGAGAAACACGGGAAGAAATATACGCTTGCCCACTGAGTTTTTATCTGGCAATGCGATCCGTGATTCCATTTGCTTCCATCACGAAATAGAGCAGCATGAAATTACATGTTTAAAACGGAGGTATCTGACGATGATTCATATTGAAGACATTCAGCCGCTCACGGAGTTTCAGCGAAATGCTAAAGCCCACCTCACGCGGGTGAACAAGACAGGACGCCATGAGGTATTAACGGTGAACGGTAAGGCGGAGGCGGTGTTGGTTGGTAAACGCGCCTATGAAAAGCTGATGCAAGCGGTCGAAGAATTGACCACACTGAAATCTCTTCAAATGGGTCTTGATGAGCTGGATGCAGGGCGAACGGTCGATGCCCATAAGGTTCATCAAAGATTGCGTAAACTATGAGCTTTCGTGTGGAATACTCCCTCAACGCTCAGCGGGAAATAGAAGAATCTTATCTCTGGATCAAGGAACGTGCGCCCCAAGCGGCTGCGAAGTGGCGGGATGAATTAATCCTCATGATCGAGGCTCTCGGTGACAATCCTCAATTGCATCCATTGGCTCCTGAAAGTGACCGATTCACCCGAGAAATCCGACTGATGCTTTTCCGCAAGAAGCGCAGCCAACTGAGGGTGTTCTATGCGATTGAGGAGTGTAAAAGAGTAGTGATCCTGTCCGTGCGCCGATCTTTCAGGAAGCCCTTGGAAGAAGGCGACTTGCCGCTATAACCCCACCGCTGTCCGCACCCGTGCAATCGTCTTAGTCGCCACTGCTCGCGCCTTTTCAGCACCCGCTTTCAGGACCGCATCCACGTATTGCGGATTCGCGACAATCTCTGCACGCTTCGCACGAGCATCAGCAAAGTAAGTCCAGGTCTTCTCCAGTAGGCGCTTTTTGAACTCGCCGTAACCGATGCCGCCTTTACGGAAATCGGCTTCCATCTGGGCGTATTCCGCATCCGAGGCGAAGAGGCGGTAGAGATTGAGAATGCTGGAGTTCTCAGTGCTTTTCGGCTCCTCAACGGGCGTCGAATCCGTGGGGATGCCCATGATCTTTTTCTTGAGCGCCTTCTCCTCTTCAAACAAGCCGATGGTGTTGCCGTAGCTCTTGCTCATCTTCTGGCCATCAAGTCCTGGAACAACCGCTGTTTCCTCACGGATGCGGGGTTGCGGGATCTTCAGCGTGCCTTCGCCAAAGGTGTGATTCATCTTCGTGGCGATGTCCCGTGCGACTTCCAGATGCTGCTTCTGATCCTTGCCGACAGGCACCAGATCACTGTCATAGATCAGAATGTCCGCCGCCATGAGCACGGGATAAGTGAACAAACCGACGTTCGCCACGATGCCATGCGCGGTCTTGTCCTTGTAGCTGTGGCAGTTCTCCAGCATCGGCATCGGCGTGATCGTGCTGAGAATCCACGCGAGTTCCGTGTGCTCAGGCACCTCGCTTTGTTTGAAGAAAACAGCCTTCTCGGGATCGAGTCCGCACGCCAGAAAATCAATGGCCAAGTCACGCACGTTTTCGCGAAGCTGTTTCGCATCGTGCAGCGAAGTGAGGGAATGATAATCCGCGATGAAGTAGAACGCCTCGCCTTCGTGTTGCAGGCGCAAGGACGGCTCCATCATGCCGAAGTAGTTGCCGATGTGGAGTCGGCCCGTGGGTTGGAGTCCAGAGAGGATGCGCATAGGGGCGGGGAAGGTGCGTTTGTGGTGAAGGATGTCAACCGCGTGTCGCACTGGCAGTTGCACCCATCTCACCCTTCGCTACCCTGCCCGCCCTGATGTCTGACGCCGTTCCCGCCACCACGCCCATGATGAAGCAATACCTCGCCATGCGGCGGGATTTGCCAGCGGATGTGTTGCTCCTGTTCCGGCTCGGCGACTTTTATGAGATGTTTTTTGAGGATGCGAAGACGGCGGCGGGCATCCTGAATGTGGCGCTGACGAAGCGCAATGGCATCCCGATGTGTGGCGTTCCGCATCATGCAGCGCAGAGCTACATCGCCCGTTTGATCAAGGCTGGGAAGCGCGTGGCCATCGGCGAACAACTCGGCGAAGTGGTGCCTGGCAAGCTGGTGGAACGGGGACTTTCTGAAATCATCAGCGCGGGCACGGTGACGGATGGGCGTTTCCTCGATGCCAACAAAGCGCACTATCTCGCCGCCATTTATCGTGAAGGAAAAAAGCATGGCCTTGCATACGTGGATCACACCACGGGCGAGTTCGAAGTCGCGGAGTTTGAGTCGCTCAGTGCCTTGACGGATGAACTGACGCGCATCTCGCCGAGCGAGCTTCTTTACCCTGATGACCAAGCCGTGCTCATGGAAACGCTGGGCAGCATCAAGAACGCGCAGGTCTGTGAGAGTTACCTCTTCATTTACGATCAAGCCGTTCATACACTGACCCAACATTTCAAAGTGCAGTCGCTGGATGGCTATGGTTGCACGCATCTGAGCGCGGCCATCTGTGCGGCTGGCGCGATCATGCAGTATCTCCAGTTCCAATTGCGGAAGGAAGTGAGCCACATCAAGCGTCTGCGCGTCTCCACCACCTATGAAGGCGTGTGGATTGATGCCGCGAGTCAGTCGCATCTGGAACTGGTCACCAGCAAAGGTGGCAACGAACACACACTGCTCCATGCGCTGAACCGCACCTGCACGCCGATGGGTTCGCGCAAACTCCGCCGCTGGGTGCTGCATCCACTGCGGGACGTGGCTCAGTTGAATGCACGGCAAGAGGTCATCGCGGCGCTCCTGAAGGAGCCGATGCTCTTGAACCAGATTCGTGATTTGTTAAAAGACATCCGCGATCTTGAACGGACATCAGGGAGACTGAGTCAAGGCAGCGGGAATGCGCGCGATCTGGCTTCTCTGGCTCAGGCGCTGGAAATTGTGCCGCCTTTGAAGATGCTCATTTCTGAGTGTGGCACAGGCGTCCCGCCTGCTACCGATAACAGGCAGGATGCCCGTTCTACTCACAGGCTAGAAGCCTGTGCCACTCCACTTCTGACGCAACTCCGCGAGCAGATGCGCGATCTCACGAGCATCGCTGAAGAAATCAATCGTGCAGTTGTTGAAGAACCGCCAGCGGCCATCAAGGAGGGCGGCATCTTCCGCGAAGGGTATTCGCCGATGCTTGATGAACTCCGTAGTGGTTCAACGCAGGGTCGCGATTGGATGGCCAAACTGCAGAATGACGAGATCGAACGCACGGGCATCAAGAGCCTGAAGATCAAATATAATGCGGTCTTCGGCTACTTCATTGAGATCACCAAATCGAACCTCAGCGCGGTGCCGAAGGATTATGTTCGGAAGCAAACCACGGCCAATGGCGAGCGCTTCATCACGGATGAGCTGAAGCGCATGGAGGACAAAATCCTCGGCGCGGATGAAAAATCCAAGGCGCTCGAATACGAAGAGTTTCTCCGGCTTCGCAGCCGTGCGATGGAGCATTTGGAAGAGATTCAAGACACGGCGGAGGCCATCGCCACGCTCGATGTCATGGCCTCGCTCACGGAGACTGCAAGGCTCTTCAACTACACGCGACCTGTCCTCAATGACACGCGGAACCTCTTCTTCCGCGATGGACGTCATCCGGTGCTGGACCAGAACCTCGCGGGTGAAAGGTTCGTTCCGAACGACACCACTCTGGAGCCAGCGGAGAACCGGTTGCTCGTCATCACCGGACCGAACATGGCTGGAAAATCGACCTATATCCGCCAAGTGGCGTTGCTCACCTTGATGGCGCAGATCGGGAGTTATCTGCCCGTCGCCAGCGCGGAGGTCGGAGTGGTGGATCGCATCTTCACGCGCATTGGAGCGAGTGATGATCTCTCACGCGGTCAGAGCACGTTCATGGTGGAGATGAATGAGACCGCGCTGATTCTGAACAACGCCACGGATCGCAGCCTTGTCATTCTGGATGAAATCGGGCGCGGAACGAGCACATTTGACGGGCTCAGCATCGCCTGGAGCGTCGCTGAACATCTGCATAATGACATCGGCGCCCGCACGCTCTTTGCCACGCATTACCACGAACTCACGGCGCTGACGGCGAGCTGCTCAGCAGTGAAGAACTACAACATCGCCGTGAAGGAATGGAATGGGCAGATCATCTTTCTGCGCAAGATCATCGCGGGCTGCGCTGAGAAAAGTTACGGTATCCAAGTGGCGCGACTCGCGGGCTTGCCGGAATCAGTGCTCCATCGGGCACGACAGATTTTGGAACAGCTCGAAGCTGGGCATCCGCCGAGTGATGTGGCACCTGCGCCAGTCGCGACTCTGACGCGAAAGAAGCCCGTCATCATTCGCGATGCCGGGCAGATGAGCTTGTTCGGTTAGAGGAACTGGATAGGAGCGCGGACACTCCTGTCCGCTTCCGATCATTGCAGACAAGAGTGTCCGCGCTCCTTTTAATCAGCCAGCGCTTCAAGCAATCCGCTGATCGGATCGCCAGGCTTCTTCTTCTTGCGACCCTTTTTGGCACCAGCGTTACGGAGAGCCTTGGGAATCGGATCTTCTTTCTTCTGAAGGGCGCGGCGCAGCTTCCGCAAAGCGATATTCTGAAGCTGACGGATACGCTCACGAGTAACGCCGAACTCTTGGCCGACTTCTTCCAGCGTGCGGGCCTTTTGACCATTCAAGCCGAAACGGGCGTCGATGATCTTGCGCTCGCGTTCGTCAAGAACCGTCAGCAAGCCGTCGAGCTGGCTGTGCATGTTCTTGTGGCTGAGCAAATCAAACGGCGTCTGGGCGTTTTCATCGCCGACGATTTCACCGAATTCGGTGCTGTCGTCGTCGCTGATCGGCGCATCGAGGGAGGCTGGACGCATGGAGGCGACCTTGAGCTGGCTCAGTTTGCCGCGATCAATACCGATTTCCTCGGAGAGTTCGTCGTCGGTCGGTTCACGACCGAGTTCTTCGGACATCGCCATGGCCACGCGGCGCATTTTGGAGATCTTATCCACCATGTGAACGGGCAGGCGGATCGTCTTGGACTGGTTCGCGAGCGCACGCTTGATGGACTGCTTGATCCACCAGGCAGCGTAGGTGGAGAGCTTTCCACCCTTATTAGGGTCGAAGCGTTCCACGGCTTTCATCAAACCGATGTTGCCTTCGGAAATGAGGTCCAGAAGAGGCAGACCGTAGTTGGCGTAATCTTGGGCAATCTTGACCACGAGGCGCAAATTTGCGCGGATCATGTGGGAGCGGGCTTCGGGGTCGCCCATTTTGATGCGGTCGGCCAGTTCTACTTCCTGAGCCGGAGTCAGCAAGTCTGTCTTGCCAATCTCTCGCAGGTAAATTTTAATGCCTCCGTCGAGTTCCATGCTAGCCATAAATTCAGTATATTGGGGAAAGGTTGGGTTTGGGGGGCTGTCACCTTAACACGATGTTTCGGGAATTCTTCCAAAAAATTAAGCAAATTACCTGCCAGACGTTTTGTTAATTTTAAAGCGGGGTTAAGCGAGCACCCTGCGTGTGCCAGAGTAGTAACGACTTGAGTCGGGTTCATGTTGAACAAAAACGGTAGGAGAGGTCAATGTTATATTTTATAAAAGTTAATATTTGTGAGAGAGAAAGTGGACGATTTCATGTCCCAGAGTCCCGTTGCTGACCAGTTACAATTTGATCACCTCGGGTCAGCACCTCTGCTGCTTCTGGCGCAGCGGGTTTCACGGATCAGTAGATTATTGGCAAATCCATGCTCGGCGCGCGTGCTGAATCGTCTAGCAAGGGAAGCCTTCATTCACCATCCGGTGAACGGCGTGAAAAGGCAAGTGAGCGGGCAGCGCGCACCGGAAAGGTGGATAAAGGTCCACTATCAAGCGCGGGAATCCGTGCCATACTCCTTGACCCGCGTCGTCTTAGGACGATTGGACGGGTCATTGTGCATCCATCGGGTCAGGTCACGGCGTGACGGGCAGGGTGGGGTTCATCCTCAACTTTCCCCCTATTTCATCATGCAACGATTCACCTGCGACTGCGGCAATGTCCTCTTCTTCGAGAACTCCAAGTGCCTGAAATGTGGTCAGGATGTCGGCTACGATCCCGAAGGTCAGCGAATGCTCACCATCACCGCCGGTGGTTGGATGCGGCGCTGCAAGAACGGTCTGGAATACGGCATCTGCAACTGGATCGTCTCCGCGCTGAAAGGGGAGGTGAATTGTCCAGCCTGTAAGCTCAACCGCACCATTCCTGACCTGCGCAACCAGCGCAATATGCGGCTTTGGGGCCAGATGGAAGCGGCGAAGCGGCGCTTGGTTTACTCAATGGCCCGCTTGGGCTTCACCCTGCCGTCACTGACAGAGAATTCACGGGACGGTCTGGCCTTTGACATCGTGAGCACCCTCTCCAATCCCGATGTGACGATGGGCCATCTCAACGGCGTCATCACCGTGAATCTGGAAGAAGCGGATGACACCTATCGGCAGATCAATCAGCAGCAACTCGGCGAGAGCAGCCGCACCCTGCTAGGTCACTTCCGGCATGAAAGCGCGCATTACGTCTGGCAGCGTTTCGTCGGTCCACTCATGTGGGATGATCCGATCCGTGATGCTTTACGCGCACGCTTCGGCGATGAACGCCAAGACTATGCCATCGCGCTGACGGCCCATTATAAAAACGGTGCGCCGAAGGACTGGGACAAAGGCTACATCAGCGCCTATGCCACCTCCCATCCGTGGGAAGACTGGGCCGAGACTTGGGCGCACTATTTCCAAGTGCTCGATGGTCTGGAAACCTGCGAATGCCTCGGGCTGGAAGTGGGTAGGATTGCACTACCCGTCTCCGTCTTCCCCGTAGAAGCAGGCGCTCTGCCACCCATGCTGCCCCAGTCCGCTGAGGACGATGCAGACTTCCTCTCCTGGCTCCAGCGTTGGGTCTGTCTCTCTACCGTGCTCAATGAAACCGCCTCCAGCATCGGCCAGCCAGTGCTGTATCCGTTCGTCCTTTCCGTGAAGGTGGCGCAGAAATTGAGGCTCGTGCGGCATCTGGTCAAAATATGGGGCGAAGGAACTATCTTGGCCCACAATTTCATCCCTCGTGAGAAAGGCGAGCCAGCGAATTTGATCTCGTAGGTGCTCAAGCTTCACACAACGGGAGATGGTGACTGCTTCGTGGCAGTCATGAAATAGGAAAGTCGTGCTTATTCACGAGCAGTTCTTTTGAGAATACGTCGAATCCAAGAAGGTCGGCGTCGGCAATCTAGAACGGCGTGAACCTTTACCTCTTTATCAGCCATCAGATAGTAAACCGCGAACGGAAATCGCTGGGAGAGACTGCGATGGAAGCCGAAGCGAACCGGATGAATACCGCCATAGAATACTAAAGAATCAATGTCTGAGAAAAGCGAGTCAAGGAAGTATGTTCCGAGCCCGTCCTCCTGATCCTCGTAGAATCGAAAACCCTCAACGAGATGCTCCTTAGCTGAGTCAAGCACCCGGACTCTCATGAGACACGGCGCCGGATGTCTTCTTTAGCGACTTCCCAGTCAGTGAACTTTTCCGCACCCGTCTCGGCTCGGCGGCGGCATTCGTTAAGAACCTCTTCGTGCCACGCGGGAGAGTCAAACTCCTCTTGTTTCCGCGTCAGATCATCCCATAGAGCTTCCAATAGCTCCAGCTTCTCAGGATGCGACATTTGGCTCAATGGGGGTTCGATCAACATGGGGAAATCAAATTTTAGGATTCAAGGCGAAGCTAAGTTTTTGTAAATTCAAAATTGGGCGATAAACTTACCAAAATCTCCACCACGGCTTGCCGGCTGAAACACGCCCGTAATCAAGTCGCATGACTTTAGATTTGTTCCCGAATTGAGAGTCTGAATACACGACTCGGATTTGCTCATCAGCATTCTCCCCAACGGTGTCGCCGTCTTTGATTACTGGCCCGTTGAGGATAACATATCGAGCCAGTGACGAAAACCTCTTACGTAACTCACTGGGTATTTCATTTGCAGCTTGAGTTTCAAATTCCATTAAGCCGAGGGCATTCATGCCAGTTGTGAATCCTGAACTGGATTTCTCACTAATCTTGCCCACACGAAAATCGACCCAGATGTCAAGTGGTGGCCCGCTTGGTAAAATTTTGACAGCAAACTCAATGAACAACGCTTTAGGAACGATGAGTGCTGCATTTGTCCAGAGCACACCAATCGCAAAAGGCGAACTATCCATCACTGATGCTGAAACCTGTGTTAGCAAAGAGGACAATGCAATCGGGTCCAATTCTCCACTGATGGTCACAATGACATGTGCTTTGTGAGTTTGTAAAATCGAGGCAGCATCACGCCAGAGAAGACTTGTTGCACAAGGACCTTCAAGATCAGACCAAGGAACAGCAGCAGGTATCGTCCCTAAAATCACGTCGCTTGATCCGAGTCTGAACGAGAGAGTAACTCCTTGTTGATTTTCTTCTGTTGGATGCGGTAGGGCTGGCCAATGGCTGGCCAAGCTGGTTTGAATATCTTTGAGTGAGAGTTCAGGGATCTCACTGAATACGACCATTGCTATTCCTAGAGACATAGATTTTCAAAAATAGTTTCTGATGGTGTTCAACGAGTCAATAACAAGGAAATTCTGCATCAGTTCAGAAGGCAAGGCAACGCCCGATATTAGGATCTAACGTGGCTGTCGCTTTAGGGCTTTTGATCTGGTTGGGTTGCTTCTATTTTTAGGGATGAAGCCGGTGGCGGGCAGCATAAGTCGGGCTGGTGGCTGCTTCAGCGCGGGTGGTGCTGGACAGCCTAAGCCGGGCTGGGGGCAGCGGATGAGTCTGGGATAACTCTCTGGGTAAGTTTCCGGGACTCCACCCGCCTTTTCAGGCTTTGGCGGGGGCTTTGTTAGCAAGCTTCGCTACGTAATCAGGGGCATTGACCACGAGCTTGCCCAGATTATGCACGAGGCAATGCAGCGTCCATACAAGGTTCACTTTCTCCTTGCCGCGATGCCAAAATCTCGTCACGCCTTTGTTG
>JANYJH010000313.1 GCA_025361865.1 Phragmitibacter sp. | reverse complement strand
GGATTGTTGGATGAGCTTCCGCGATACGAAGATCGACCTGCCACCAATCCTCCTTTTTCGCAACCTCTGTCACGTTACGTCCGGCAGCATAGTCCACCAGGTGCTGGTATGCGATGGGGGCCACGGTCTTAATCGCCAGTTGTAGTGCATCACTCACAACCTGCTTCTGCCAGATTTTCCTTAGATCTATCCGGCCGTTGGTGGCACGGGAGAGCCATGCCAGCGTATAGGCCACCACGTTTGCCTTGTAGCCACCGAGATCGAGCGTGCCGATGATCGTGTCCGCCCTTTTGAAAAGCAGCGCCTTGGCGCATAGCGCCTCAAAGTCCGCCTGCTCCGGCAATTTGGCACCGGCCTTGGTGCGGGCCAGCGTCCATTCCACAAAATTCTTCTCGGCTCCCTTGCCTGCCACATGAGGGAGTTGACCCCAGATGTGCTCATACTTCGCCACGTCCGTCTTGGTGAATTTCTGTGACACCGGGTTTTCCGTTTCCCATTCCTTGCGCTTCGCTGTGGCGGTCGTGCCGAGGCGCATCTTGTCATCGAGGTGCGAGCCGCGTGCTCGCTCATAATACCAGTGCGTTCCCTTGCCGGTGCCGGTCGCGGAGGGTGCCCAGACGGTGCGTGAGAGGCTTTCCAGCTTTTGATGCCAGGCGTCATTGGCGCTGAAATCAGCGGTGTTCACCTTGTTCTGGCTGTTCGCATAGAGGGAGATGAGCGGGACAAACTCCGCCATCTTCTCCAACTCGCTCACCACGGTGAGCTTCACCTGCACGGTGACGTTGGAGATGTTTGCCTTCTCCTTCTTCATCGCATGGTAGATGCTGGCTGTCGTCTGGCCACCGTTCACGATCTGGAAGTCGCGTAGATGCTCCAGCTTGCAGAGACCGTCTTGGGTTTGTGAAACTGTCACCTTTTCGGCTGTGCCGGAAATGCCGTTGTTGTAAGCTAGGAAGCGGTGGGGTGTATCACGGATCGTTGCTTGGATGCCCTTGTTCACCTTGCCCTTGGCTTGGAGAAAGGAGCGCACATTCTTCTCCAGCAGGCGCGGGCCGTATTCGCCGTATATCTTAGCAAGCAACGCGGCGGGGAAGAAGGCTAAGTAGGCGGTGTATTCGCCCGTGCCGTCAGCTTGAGCTAGGCAAGGCACCGCTCCACCGTAATCCTTCGCCAAGTCGAGTTCGATGGTCTCCCGCTCCTTGCCACTGCTGCGCAGACGACGCAGTTTCTCCAAGTCCCAAAGGTAATGCTTCACCTCCACACCGCCGATCTCTGCATCCTTCTCCTCAGCAGTCTTCGCCACGCCATTCGTCAGCAGAAAGATGCGGGCGGTGTCCAAGTCATCGCGATGCGCATAAATCTTCGTCGCAGCTTCATAGGGCGGAGCGCTTTCTTCCATGCCGCTCAGTTTTCCGCCAAAGGCATTCAGCGATTGAGCCAAGAAACTCCGCGCCAGCTCGAAGTGTTCCGCCACCTCACTCTTGATCACGTTCTGGCCTGTAGCACCGGGTTTGTAGATAGAGACAAAAAGGTCCACCAGCGGCGCGCTGCCTTCTTGGTCACCACTCTGCTCATGCAGATTCCAAGCGTTGATCTTGTAGGCTGGGGCGTTCTTGCGGCCGGATTTTTTGGCATAATCCAGCTCCCAAGCATCCACCTCGTTGCCCTCGGCCAGATAACTCAGTATCACCTCGGTGAAACCATCTTCCGGTCCCTCGATGTTTTTGTCTCCAGCGCAGGCAGCCTGCACCTCCTCGTCCAGATAGTTGGCCAGTTCAGTCAGTTCCATGTTCGTCAGAGTAAAGTCAGTGAGATGTCTGGGTGAGTGCCTGCTGCATGTCCGTCACAGGTAGGGCAAAAGGCCACGCGGCATCTAGGCTCAGGTCATAGGCCACACCGCCGATGCCCGGCGGCAACACGAGAGGCGTAAGCCGGGGGAACGAGGCCGTTACACGGAAGACATCCAACTCTCGCTGGATGAAGCCGCGCGTCTGATGCTTCTCTGTCTCCGCCTCCAGCCAGCCAGCATCCGCCAGCGCATCTTCCAGTAACTCTGCTACTGCTGTCACAGCAGCAAGACTCCGCACCCTCGCGATGCGCTGCGGCAGCGTCTCGCCCGCGCCATCCTGCTCATCCACTGCGATATGAGTCAGGAAAAGAATCTGCCAAGGCACTTCGTGGAGTTGCTGTTCACCCGAAATATGCACCACGGCTGGCGAACGCGCCGCACGCGTCTTCACCTCGATGGCGGTGCCCTGATACTGGAAGTCCTGCGGCGCACCCGCAGGGCCTCGCCAAGCGCCCACCGCTGACTCGATTCCCACCGCAGGCATCACGACATGCTCCAAAGCCCAAAGTTCCCCCCACAAACCACGCCGCGCCTCATCCGAGAGCGAACGTCCGGCCACGGCCAGAAACTTCTGCCAACGCCCTAGCGCTGACAAAACCCGACGCGCCGCTTCAGCCTCAGAACCGCCAACAGCTCGACGGGCGAGGTCCTCAGCAAGCACGGAAAACACGTCCTGCCCACGAAGATCACGGAGCCGAACGATCAATGATGCTTCACCGCTTGGTTTTGCATCCAAGAGCAATTCGAGACCTCGGCACTCAGGCCAAGTAGCTCGCGGAGGCATTGAGGCAGCGTGAGCTGAGAAAAGCAGAACTCGAGCCTTAGACGGCCATTCGACACCAACCCTCAGCCGCTGCCCAGCCTCGGAAGTCGCCAAGCTTGTCAGCAAACCGGCACCAGTTGCAGAGCCTTTCTGTGCCTCCAGATCGGCTTCGATCTCTTTCCACATTTCACCAATCGGTTTCATTCAGCGTGTCCTCCAAGTTGAATCGTGCGAGCTGCTTCTCAATCCAGACCGAGTTCACTCGATACTGAACTCGCCGTGCTTTGTCTGTGGCTGGGAAGCTCAATGCAAAGGCTGGCACGAAGGAAACCTCTTCAAGGCCCAGCACCTCGGATGTATCGAGGGGATAAATCAAAAGTAATCCCTTCGCGGCAGGACGAAGCTGCCTCATTTCATCACGCTTAGCGCCGATAGCGGTTTTGCCTCGGATGCTTGCGAGAGCTTCGACGGCTTTTGAAACCTTTTGACCAATGCACGACCGCACAGCATCCACTTCAGTCCCAGGCTTGATGAGAGGCGATGCAGACGCAGCCGACTCACGAATTTCGAGTTTGGCGAAAAGCCCCCCAGCCAGTTCCTCCGTCAGGTCGATCTCGTCGAGGTCCAGCATTTCATGCTTGGGTTCCTGCACGTTGGCCTTGCTCAAGCTGTAGTAATTTTGTGTTTTCGTTACATCTGAGCGTTTGGTCAGATTCAGCAAGCGACCCGCGACCTTGGCGGCCTTTTGTCCGCCCTCTGGAACGATCACCGTCCACTCAAGGAGTCCTCCAGCCTGTTCTTGTGCTCGGACGAACATGCGCAACTCAGGGCCAAACCGGCTGCATTTCTCATGGATGAATCTAGGTGCGAGAATGTCATTGAGGAAAGACGCCAACTGGTCACGGCTTGCCGTCCAACGAAGATGCCCATCATCATAACTGCGAAATGCCGATAACCCGGAAAGCCAGCGCTCAACAAGCTGAGCGTTATTCTGCTGGCGCTTCACGTTGCGGGCGAAAAACGCTGTCTGCACCAGTTGTCCGGCAAAAGTCACCTCTCGGCTTTCTCCGTGCGCCATTTTATTCAGCGCGGTGACCATCATGCCGTCCGGGTGCTGTCTGACACGCAGGCCATAGTCAGCAGGTGTCAGCCGGGCATCCAGCATGTGATCGAACTCGCGTTTCAACTCCTCTTCTGCGAGCGCAATATGGTTGAACCAATCCATAAGCCCGTCAGTAGAGCGAAGTATGTTCTAAACTAGAGCACACAATTTCCAAAACCTGGTTAAATAATGGAGGCGTCACAATTGATGCCTGTAACATCCAAAAACATTGTCGGTGCCCGCGTGCAAGCAGCTCGCATGCGTGCCAAGCTGCCCATCACACAGGCCCAGCTTTCCGAAGCACTGGTGAAGCATGGCGTGTCAATAGATCGGGCGGGCATCTCGAAGATCGAGATTGGTGCCAGATCGGTCTATGACTTCGAGGTCAAGGCGTTGGCGAACGTGCTGGGAGTGACTCTCGACTGGCTGATGAAGGACGGTTAGCCATGCCTGCCTACTACCGAGCACAGCTTGATGAGTTCCTGGTTCACTCCGATACCGAAGTCCTCGGTTTTCTGGCTGCGGCGCAAGGCAGCGCGGGCCACGCAACTGCTTTTACTTCTCAGACAACCGCATGGCAGGAGCAGCTTCGTGCGTTGCGTGAGATGGCAACGCGCCTGATCAAGCGGCGACCGGCAGCCAGTCAATGGGCTTTGCTGATCGAATATCCCATCCCAAGAAGGCAGAAGCGGATTGATGCCGTGTTGCTCAGCGCGTCCCGCATCTACTGCCTGGAGTTCAAGACTGGAGATCAAGTGGTCACTCGTGCCGCGCTGAATCAAGTGGAGGACTATGCTTTGGACCTTCGTGACTTTCACTCAGCCAGTTTTGGTCACCTGATCGTGCCCGTGCTGGTTTCAAAGAAAGCGTCGTCGAGCCGTGCTGTTCAAGAAGCCACAGACGACCTCGTGCTGCCTCCAGTTGTTTCTGACTATGCCAGTCTGGCGAGCATGGTCGATGAGATTGAAGCACACGGTTTGGACAATGACTTGCCACTGATCGCAGAGACTTGGGATCAGTCCGCCTATCGTCCGGTGCCGACCATTCTGGAGGCAGCAGAAGCACTGTATGCGAATCACGATGTGCGAGACATTGCCGAGGCGTCTGCCGATCCCGGCAATCTGACTCGCACTTCCGAATTCCTTCTGGCTGTCGTCGAGCGAGCCAGGCAGCAAGGTGAGAAAGTTGTCTGCTTCGTCACAGGCGTTCCGGGTGCTGGCAAAACCTTGGCTGGGCTGAATCTGGCTCACAATCCTGCGATCCGCTCAGCCGGCCTGCCAAGCGCTGTGTTCTTGTCTGGGAATGGTCCGCTGGTTCGTGTCGTCTCGGAGGCTCTCTCCAGCAGCACCCTCGCCAGCAGCGGCGCAAGACGAGAAGTAGGAACCTTTATCCAGAATGTTCACAGCTACATCCGTGATGGTCTTCGTTCACCAAAGCCATCACACGAGCATATCGTGATCTTTGACGAAGCGCAGCGTGCTTGGGACGCCGTGCAGGTGTCACGGAAGTTTAGGCAACTTCGCCAACGTGGCTTCGATGTGCTGGGCGAATCCTTCGATTCCGTTTCCGAGCCAGAGATGATGTTGCGAATCATGGACAAACATCCTGACTGGGCGGTGCTCGTGGCGCTGGTTGGTGGAGGGCAGGAGATCAACGACGGCGAAGCAGGATTGGAAGAATGGGGTCGCACGCTAGCGGCTTCATTTCCTCATTGGAGGATTGCCGCTTCGCCCGCTGTCATGCCAGGGGGACAGGGTCTGTCAGGCCATCGCCTGTTTCATCAGGCAACTGATGCGGACTTGGCTGTTGAGGCGGCACCGTCGCTCCATCTGTCGGTAAGCGTGCGGTCCTTCCGAGCTGAGTCACTTGCTGGGTGGGTTGATGCGGTGCTTGCAGGCGATGCTGGGGCGACTCGCATTGAGGCACAAAGATTGACCCATTACCCCATGGCAATCTCCCGTGACCTAACTGTCGCGAAGCAGTGGCTTCGCGCCCGTCGTCGCGGTGAGCGACGTTGCGGATTGCTCGCTAGCGCAGGGGCGCTGAGGCTTCGTGCAGAAGGGATCGAACTCAGCCCCGGCTTTCGCGGCAACAAGGGCCAATACGAAAACTGGTTTCTCAAACCCGATGGCGACCATCGGTCATCCAACCGGCTCGAAGTCGCCGCCAGCCAGTATGAGTGTCAGGGACTGGAGATTGACTGGAGCTGCCTCTGTTGGGGCGAAGATCTGCTCTGGCAAGGCAAAGGTGAGTGGTGCTATTCACGGTTGAATGGCGCGTCACGCGGCAAGGTGCCGCGTGAGTTTAAGCAGCGTTACGTTCGCAACGCCTACCGGGTGTTGTTGACCCGTGCCCGTGAAGGGATGGTGATGTTCGTGCCGCGTGGTGATCCATCGGACCCGACCCGCCCGCCTGAACTGTTCGAGGCCACTGCCAACTTCCTGGTCACATGTGGCGTGCGGCCGTTGGACTGAGCGATATATCGCTATCAAAGCATTTCCCATCGCTGCCGTTGCTCATTCCAATACTCAATCGCTGTGCAACCCCACGCTCCTTCGCCGAAGTCGTCTAGTGGACAGAATGCTATTTCATCATCGCAACTGCTGGCGATACCTTCGCCGTGAACTTGCCCGTCGTCATTGAGCAGCCGAAAGCGATGGGTCAAACGATCCGCTCTGTCTTCACTGAAATTCTGACTGCACACCGATACATTGCGTCCCTCGCGCGCATCAGTTGAAACAAAGTCACGGGTTAGCATCCACATGGCGTCCAGTCGGCGAGGGTTATGCTGCGATACGACAGTTCACCGCATTTCCAATGACTCGATATTGGTGGGTGCGTGGTATCGGAAGTTCGAAGTGATCCGGAAAGCTCTGAACACGGGCAGCTTCGCGCGGGGTGAGAGAGCGGTTTTCAGTGGGGTGAATGAACATCAAGCCGTCCTTGCTCAAATGCGCAACTATGGTGCTGCACGGCTTGAAACGACTTTGATGCGTGTAGCGATCTGAAAAGCTTCCCCTGTCGTAAGGAAAATCAAACTCAACACCTGCTCGCATCGCATTCGCGGAGCTTTGGCCTTCGGCTAACTTCGCGAAGTCCCGCAAATCGCGCGCGCTATGTGGACGAGCGACGTGTGCAGTTAGGCGTTTGGTGCGGTTGACTTCAAGAACTTTGAAGATGTAGTTTTTGGCCGTCTCCCCACCCTCATCGAGATGGCACTTGCGGCGGTCAACGTCGTAGGCGCGATTCTCTTCCCCTTCGCCGGCGTTGAGAATTGGAAGATCGCCCAGGGCCGCCCCGAGGTTGGTCTGTGGAATCGCACGTTTCGCTGGTATAAGCTCCGTTGGGAAATACCCTGGCAGGTCCCCACGCACGCCGATGATGAGCTGACGCCGACGCTTCTGTGGCACACCCAGGTCATAGGCGTGCTCAATCTGCGGATGAACGCGGTAACCGAGAGCGCGCGCTTCATGTTGAACGGCTGTGAAGTAAGCCCCTCCTACTGCTGTTCGGATTCCGAGGACATTCTCCATGACAAATACGCGAGGCTTGAAGTAACCGATATAGCGAAGAAACTCCTTATAAAGGTGGCGTCGTGAGTCGTCCTTCAATCGCGCGCCGTGGTTGGCACCATCCCGTTGCCTTGCTGTGGAGAAGCCTTGGCAGGGTGGCCCCCCGACGACCACATCAACTTTTTGGTTGCCCAAAAGCGCATCCAACTCATCCGGTCCGAACATTGTCATATCCTTCTCCAAGATGTGCGGGACGTGTTGGAAATTGTGGCGGAACACGGCTACAGCCTGTGGGTTGAAGTCGAGAGCGGCCAAGCATGTGAAGCCGGCTCGTTCCATGCCAAGGCTAAAGCCACCGCAGCCACAAAACAGATCAATGAAAGTGGGATTTTGCTGAGTCACGGGAGTGTGTTTGAACACAAGCCATATTACAGGCAAAGAGGTTTGTCTAGCTGGCAGTGCCTGAGTTGAAAAGATACAGGGAAAAGGTGCACGCAGAAAAAGATTAACTGATCAGGGAATTTGCGGTTCTTCTTCAATGCTATTCAAAGACTCCGTAGCTCTTTTTGTTTGGTTGGCTCAACCATCCAGAAAACTACGCGGACGATGCATCGCGCTGGCGGCGATCATTCCGGCGATGAAGCCGGAGACGTGGCCGAGCCATGAGACGGTGGCGTTCCATTGCAGGAACATTTGCAGCAGACCGCCGAAGAGAATCATGGCCGCAAGGCCCACGATAATCCAAACCGGGCGTCGTGAAACCCAGGCGCGCATCATGGCATAGCCCAGATAGCCGAAGACCAAAGCACTGCTGCCGATGTAGTTCGCGTGGCTTTGGCCGAGCAACCAAACCGTGAGGCCGCTCAGCAGGGCGATGATCAGCGTGGCTTTCCAAAAGCGGGCGAGGCCTTCCCACATGACGAGCCAGGCCAGCACGATCAGAGGGGGAAGATTGTGCCAGAGATGAGTGCTGTCTTGATGTTGCCAAGGTGCCAGGAGAATGCCGACAAGGCCACGACCCGTTCGCGGTTGAATGCCCCATTGACTTCCGAGGCCGGAAACCTGGAGCAGCCACAGAACAGCGCTTATCCCCAGCAGCGTCGCCAACTGCCACGCGAGGATTTGGATTTGAGAACGACGGATCACCTCCACAACATGCCTGCCGTGCTTCAACAAACAATGCGCAAGAAACCGCAATCCGCGCTTTAGCAATGAGGTTTGACCGTGCGCTATTTCCTTCCACAATAGGCCACACAATTTATGGACCTGACAACGACAGCATTCGGTAGTTGGAGCGGCGGACGCTTCATGCACTTTGGTGAAGCCCTCGATGATGAGCGCTACATCCAGTTGGTGCATCGCTCGTATGAGAAGGGCACGCGCACCTTTGTCACGGCGGACGTTTACGGTGGCGGACGGGCGGACACGTTGCTGGGCGAAGCCTTGAAGGGGATCGACCGCAGCACTTATTCCCTCGTGGGTCTCATCGGCCATGATTTCTACGGCGGTCTGCGCGCTGGCGCGAAGGGCTATCCGCGCTTTACGGAGCCTGGACTGCACAAGCCAGAGGAGTATCTCAACTATCTGACGATGGCGACCGAGAAGTCGCTGGAGCGTTGTGGCACGGGCAAGTTCGACCTGCTCATGCTGCACAATCCTGACAACACCGGCTACAGCAGTCCCATTGTTTGGGAGGCGCTGAAGGCGCTGAAGACTCGCGGTTTGACAGATCGTCTGGGTATCGCTCCCGGCCCCGCGAACGGCTTTACCTTGGACATCATTCAAAGCTTTGAACGCTTCGGTGAACTCATGGACTGGGCGATGATCATCCTGAATCCTTTTGAGCCGTGGCCCGGTCAGCATGTCTTGGCGGCTGCCAAAAAGCACGACATTAAACTGCTGGCCCGCGTGGTGGATTACGGCGGCATCTTCCATGATGACGTGAAACCCGGTCACAAATTTAAAGACGGTGATCACCGCTCCTTCCGCCCCGCAGGCTGGGTGGAGCACGGCTACGAGAAGCTGGAGAAGGTGCGTCCGTTCGCTGAAAAATATGGCCTGACGCCGCTTCAACTATCCGCGATCTGGAACCTGTCACAGGAGCCAGTGAAGAGCGTGGTGCCGACTTTGATTCAAGAAGCTTATGAAGGCGCGCGCAGCATCGAGAGCAAAGTGGATGAACTGGCTGCGCTGCCGGACATCCGTCTGACGGCTGAGGAAGTGAGCGAGATCGCAAAGATCGGGGACAACACAGGCTGCATGACGTTGAAGGGAGCCAGTGAACGGCACCTCGGTCAGGATGCCCGCCCTGATGAATGGCCAGTGCGTGAGGACTTGCTTGCCGTCGCTTCCCGGTGGGGTCTCGGCCAAAAGTGGGCCTGGTAAGGTTTATTGATATTCTTCTGTCAGACCCATGCTGTATTGAACATTAATCAGGATAGCGGGTCAGTTGCCCCGCGTAATCTCATCACGATATGAAAATCTTCAGTCAACCACTCCTTCTTCCAGCCGCCTGTGCTGCGATGTCTTTCATCACCAGTTGTGTGCCTGTTGGTGGCCCATATTCATCGCCCTATTCTAGCGGTGAAAGCTACGCCCATTCATCCCGTGAGGTCGCTTACGACGATGACGGTGGCGACTATGATGACGGTCCATACGATGCCTCGCCAGTGTATAGCGAGACCTGTTACGATGGCGGTCCCGGCTACTACTATGTCAGCCGTCCAGGCTACTACACGCGTGAGCCCTACTATTACCGCCGGGGCATTCCTTATGACCGACGCGGTGCGGCATGCCGCCCTCGTGAGATCGTTCATCATGTCGTGCGTAGTTCGCATGATCGGGATAGGGATGTCCATCACAGCTACAGCTCAACGGTGCATCACTCGGCTCCCAGCCCCGTGCATTCATCCTCTTCCGGTGAGCGTTATGATGCACGCACCCGGAGCAGTGCGCAGACCTATTCCCCACAGCATAATAATCCTTCTTTTGTTCATCACAGCCCTTCTGAAGTAGAGCGCCGGGCCTTTGCTGAAACCCACCATGCGCCACCATCGAGCAGTATCCATCATGAGGAGGAGGATCGTTCCCATCATAGCTCATCATCCAAGAAGAAGAAGGACGACGACGATAAGAAGCACTAAGCCCGCCGAGAGCTACTTCCCGCGTGGCTAGAGCTATTCTGATAGCACCGCGCGAGCGAAGGCTTGAATCTGTGAGGCAGCCAGCACGCCCAGCGCGAGTGCTTTGACGACTTCGACGACGAGGTAAGCCTGATGATGCCAAGTAGCGGCCATCGTTTCACCAGCCATGATGTGCAGCGCGCGGACATCCAGCGCTGGCAATAAAACCCACGTCTGGAAGGCTAGGATCGTGGTGATGAGGCTGAGCACCACCATGCTGCCGCGAGCCCGCACGATCTTGATGCGCAGCATGAGAAACCAGGAGAAGGCGCAGCAGATCCACTCAATCCGATTCAGCGAATGGAAGACCAAGCGCCCGATGCTGAGAGCGTGTTTCAGTTCAACGCCTGGCGCTTGAAATTTCAGCGGAGCTTCGATGAAGCTGATGGCGCAGACGAAGCCCAACCAAAGCAGGCTGATGACGAAAGTGTAGAGAGCAAAGCGGCGCATGAGTGGGTGTGCTGAAACCCACAGTTACCAGCAAGCCTGCTTCCATGACAAGGCTTATCGTCTCAGCCTCTTCAAACCGCACTTCACGGCGGGACGTTGATTTGAAGCAGCTTTAGAATGTCCCGACGTTGCTTGACCAGATCAGCGATGGTGTAGGAATCAAGCACCAAGAGGAAGGCATCTCGCGCTTCATGAAATACGCCTTTGAGCTGACAGGCGGGAGAGATTTTGCAGAGGTCTGTGCTCGCACTGAAGCACTCCGTGAGATTGAAGTGTGTCTCAGTATGCCGCACCACATCGCCCACACGGATGTCCTCGGGAGGCCGTCCAATGTGGATGCCACCGGAGCGTCCACGTTGATTGCGCAGGTAACCGAGCGAGCCAAGTTTGTGAACGATTTTGACCAGATGATGATGCGAGATCCGATAGGAATCCGAGAGTTCACGCAACGTAACTTTCTCCGAATCTCGCGAGGCGGTATAAATGAGGACACGCAGGGCGTAGTCGGTGAATCGGCTGAGTTCCATGAACAGCGGCTTGATCGGACGTTGAAGACTCGTTATGGGTGAAGAGCTTCCATGAAAAGCATGGAGCAGGCCAAGTGCATGGAAATGTCCGATAGGACACAGCTACTTTATTCTCCAGCGGGCGCGATGGATAACTTTCCCAAGGTTCAGCCACTGATCCTCAAAGCCGGTGCGGGCATAGAAGAAAGCGTCTTCAGACCAGTCGAGCTGATGAAAGTCCGTGCGCTTACCGAGGCTTTCGAGAGCATTCGCAAAATAAGGCGCGTCATCCGTTTTGAGCAGGAATTCACCCTCAGGAATGAGCACGCGCTGCACGGCATTCAGGAAGTCCGCCTTGTTCACCAGACGCCGGTCTTCGTGCTTCTTCTTCGGCCACGGATCAGGGCAAAGGAGGTGCAAACGGCTTGCGCAATGGGCTGGCAGCAGCCACTCGATGGTGTAGAGGCTCTCCAGCCGAAGCACGCGCGCATTGGTGACGCCACGGGTCTCGATGCGCTTTGCGGTCTTGTCGATCCGGCCAATCAAGCGCTCCACACCGAGGAAGTTTCGTTCGGGAAAACGCGCCGCCATCTCCACCAAGAAATCACCATCGCCAGAGCCGAGATCAATCTCCAGTGGCTTGGTCGGATCTTCAAAGATCTCCGACAGCTCATGGACTCGGAAATAGTCTGTGGGAACGAAGATGGGTGACATATCCCGATGCTTTACTCTGCGATGGCGGCGGGCGCATCAAACCAGCGGCCGTGCTCCTTGATGAGATCGGTCAATCGCTCCACGGCTTCTTCCTCGGGGATGTTGAACTTCACGGCGGTTTTCCCGACGTAGAGATTGATCTTGCCAGGAGCGCCGCCTACGTAGCCGAAATCAGCGTCGGCCATTTCGCCGGGACCATTCACGATGCAGCCCATGACGGCGATGCGCACGCCTTTGAGATGACCAGTCGAGGCGCGGATTTTCTGCGTGGTGGTCTGCAAATTAAAGAGCGTCCGGCCACAGCTTGGGCAGGCCACGTAATCCGTTTTGAAGATGCGTGTTCCGGCAGCTTGCAGAATGTTGTAGGACAAGCGGAAGGACTGGCCCGGCGCTTCTTCGCCGTTCACGATCACGGCATCGCCAATGCCATCACAAAGCAGCGCGCCGATGTTAGTTGCCGCTGTCAGCAGCGAGTTGATGAAGGCTTGAGGAGTTTCCGTTTCATCCTTCATCCTTCTGAATTCATCCTTTAATAAGATCGGATGTCTGGCGTCCAGCTTCGCGGCGAGCAGACGATACGCAGGAATGACGGGCAGATTGAGGTCGTCCTTGATGCTGACCAACTGGGGTTGTCGCGACTCGTTCAACGATGCAAGAGCGGCTTCATCGCGAGGATCGATTTCTACGACGCCACAGTCCTCGATGACCACTTCCGGTTTGTAGTCGCCAAGCTTGTCCATTTTGTGGGCCACGGCATCCCATTTAGGACGCGTCGTGAATACGGCCACCGTTTCATGACCGCCGAGTTTCACGCCGTTGACATTGAGAACTGAGGACGCACGTCGCTCATAAGTGAACGGATCATAGCTGACTTTTGCTGTGCTTTGGATGACCTCTCCTTTGGTCAAGCGTCCTTCGTTGTAAGGCTTCGCGATGCTTTGTGCGACGGGGATTTCAAAGACGGCATCCTCAGTCAAGGAGACGCGGATTGTATCGCCAATCCCATCTGCCAAAAGGGAGCCGATCCCGATGGCGCTCTTGATGCGGCCGTCTTCGCCATCGCCTGCTTCGGTGACACCGAGATGAATCGGGTAATTCCAGTCGGCACCTTCATCATTCAAGCGGGCCACGAGGAGACGGTAAGCCTCGATCATGACCTTCGGATTGCTGGCCTTCATGGAGAAGAGAAAATTATGATAGCTCTCCTGCCGGGCGATGCGGGCGAACTCCAAAGCGCTCTCCACCATGCCCAGCGGCGTATCGCCATAGCGGTTCATGATGCGGTCGCTCAACGAGCCGTGGTTCGTGCCGATACGCATCGCACGGTTCTTCTCCTTACAGAGCCGGACGAGCGGGATGAAATCATCTTCGATGCGCTCCAGTTCTTCTGCGTATTCGGCGTCTGTGTATTCACGGACGGCGAACTTTTTCTTGTCCACGAAGTTCCCCGGATTCACGCGCACCTTTTCCACCCATTTCGCGGCTTCCATCGCGGCATCTGGTTTGAAATGGATGTCGGCGACCAAAGGCACATCGCAACCCGCTTTGAGCAGCCCGGCTTTAATATGCTCTAGGTTCTCCGCGATAGGTCGTGTCTGCGCGGTGATGCGGACGATCTCACAACCTGCCTCCACCAGTTCCAGCGCTTCCTTGATGCAAGCCTCCGCATCCCGTGTGTCAGAGGTGAGCATGGACTGAACCCGAATGGGATTCCCACCGCCGATGCCCACCTTGCCCACCTGCACTTCCCGCGTGGCACGGCGCTGGTAGCGGTAGAGATCAGGACAGTAGCTGAGAAGAGGGTGCGCGGTCATGGCTGAAGCAATGTCTCACGCAAAGACGCGAAGACGCAAAGGTTTCAAGCAGAGATTCCTTACTCTTGCGGTTTTGAGTTAGCGATATTACTTCACCACCGCCGCGCGTTCTGCTGCGGGCAGGAATTTGATCTCGATGGGCTCTTGCTTATCCGCTTTCTTTGCATCGGCAGGGGCTTTATTCCCGACGCCCAGCAGATCGCCTGTATCTTTGAGCATGAGGAAGGCCATGAGGCCCAGCAACAGCAGGACGGCGGCGCTTTGCACGACTTCCAACACCCGAAGGTTCAGCGGGCGACGGCGGATGCTTTCCAGCGTGGCCATGACGATGTGACCTCCGTCCAGCACAGGGAAGGGGAGCATGTTCAGGATGGCCAGATTGATGTTCAAGACGACGCTGAACCAGAGCACAAGCTGCCAGCCGTAAGGATCTTCAAACAGGTTATAGTAAACGCGGACGATGCCGATGAAGCTGCTCAGGTGGGCGGCTTTCACATCCGACTTCGGCGAAGCGATGGCTCCGAGCGTCTGCGCCATCTGACGGGCGGCATCGCTAATCTGGGCGAGGGGGCTGGGGTAGGCGAGCTTGCGCTTACCTTGCAGATCCCACTTCGAGATGCCTAGGTCTTTCTTGACCCAATCCTTCGGTCTGATCTCTGGCAAACGTGGCGTCACTTCCACGGTAAGATGCTTCTCAGCACGTTCGATCTCCAGCGAGAGCTTCTTATCCTGGTGGCTTTCGACGTATTCAAACAGTTCCAGCACGCCGCCGCGCATGGGAACACCGTCCACCGCGAGGATCAAATCATTCGCCTTGATGCCAGCCTCCGCCGCAGGGCCGTTCGGCTCCACTTCAGCGACCATCGGGGTTTCACGTCCGCTGATGCCGACCTTGCGGAATGGGGGGCGAGTGAAGATGGCTTTCCACCATGCAGCATTCGGATCGGCAGCGGCTTTCTCTGCTTTCACGGGCAGCGTGAGTTCGCCTTTGCCGGGTCGTTTGACGACGAAGTCAATCGTATCCCCTTCGCTGGAAACGATGTTCCAAATCACGCTGTCCACGGGTGCGCGGAAGCTGCGAACGGGCTTGCCGTCAATGGTGATGATCTCGTCTCCAGGCAGGAGTCCCGCCTTGTCCGCTGGGCTGTCCTTGAGCACATAGCCGATCTCACGAGTGACGTTAGCTTCGGACTCGGGCTTGCCTGCTACCCAAACGACGACCGCGAAGAAACACGCGAGCAGGAAGCTGAAGAGCGGCCCGGCGAAGGCGACGATGATCTTGTCCATAGGCTTGATCGGGGGGAGCGGCTCCTTGCTTTCGTTCTCGCCCTCGATGGCCTCCATTGTCACCATCTGCGGCAGCGCGACGAAGCCACCCGCTGGAATCCAGCCAAGGCCATATTGCACGCCATTGACCTCCTTCTTCCAGATCGGCTTTCCGAACCAGATCTGGAACTTCTCGATCTTCAAACCACGCCAGCGACCCGCCAGGAAGTGACCCCACTCATGGACGACGATCATCAGATTGAAGACCATGAGCACCATGAAAATAATGCCAATGACGCGGAGGGAGGAGAAGACGAAATCCATAGAGGTTAAGAATCTAGCACTATGTCAATGGAGGCGCAATGCGCGGAGGGCTCTGTAACAGAAACAATAACATGGTAACCGCAAAGAGATCAGGGACGCTTTAGTCCCCCGCGCTGGGCTGTCTGTTCAAATCGCGATGATTATGGAGCCCAGTTCATCCTCATTTCACGCTTAATTCACCCCCGCTTCACGCGGCGTTCATTCCTGTGCGTCAGGATGAACGCATGAGACCACTCCTCTTCCCATCCTTCATCGTGGCGATCCTCTCCGGTTCGCTGCTGACGCAAATACCACTCTCCGCGCAAGAGCCGTCCGCATTGGACAAGGCCGAAGTGCGCATCCCTTACCTGGAGTTGAAGAAGCTCTGGGACGCATCGCAGGCGGTGAACCTCACCAAGCCTGCTACTCCAGAGCCAACTCCCGTGGGAGCGCTACTCTCAGCCATCTACCACGCGGACTTGTCCTCAGGTCAGGTCGTCATGGAGGCCGAGTTCAAAGCGGAGAGCTTCGGCGGTCATTGGGAGAAGCTCCCGCTCATGGGCGCAGGCTTGGCGGTGGCCAGTGTGGAGCCTGCTGATGCGAGATTGATCATCGAGAATGACCAGCTCTGCCTTCTCACGAAACAAAACGGTGCGAGCACGGTGAAGGTGCGTTTCGTGGAAACGCCGATCCTCAGCACGGGAGAAGTGCCGTTCCTGCGCTTCATCTCGGTGCCCAGCGCGGTGGCTTCGCTGGAGATCAAAGGCCTGCCGAAAGACCGGCTGGCGAAGCACCGGGACGGCAGCGTGCTTCCCGTTCGTGATGGCTCGACCTCGCTCGGCCTGCCCGCTAAAGGAGGAGAGATCGCCCTCGTGCTCGCAGATGTGAAAATGCTTCCGAAAGAAGAGCCGCCACCAGCACCTCCGCAACCGAGCGAATGGAGTCTGCAAAATGAAGTGCTCGTGTTTCAAGATGAGGCCGCCTTGAGCTATCGCATCCGTGCTCATGCGATGGCGCTCAATGGCTCCGCGCTGGAAGCCACGGTGATCCTTCCACTGAACGCTCGCGATACGAAGCTGGAAGGCGCTGATCTCACGGACTGGAAGATGTTGCGCAAACCTGATGGCACCAGCGAGCTGCATCTGCGCTGGAACACCCGCGATGTCATGGAGCGCGATTTGAAAATCTCTTACGCCGTGCAACAGCTCCCGCTCGCGCCGGATTGGGAACTGAAAGCGCCCTCGGTGGTCGATGCCGAGCGCACGAAGACGCTCTTCATGGTTCAGCTCCCGCCCGGCCTTGAGTTCAGCGGCAGCAATCTTCAAGGGCCCGTGCCCATCGCCAAACTGTCCCGCTGGGTCGCTGAGGAATCGAAAGGTCTGGAGTTCGCCACCCTCGCCGGCAGCACCAATGCTTCCTTGCAGAGCCGTTTGTTGCCCCGCATGGAAACCGCCGTCGCGGTGGTCACGAAGAGTGATTACACCACCAAGCTCGTCAGTGATGGCTCCGCGCTCACGGAGGCCACCCTGGAGATTCAGCACGATGACGCGCTGCGTTGGGCCTTCACGCTGCCGGAGAAGAGCGAGCTGCTGAAGTGCTTCATCAACGACATCGCCATCAAGCCCATCGCACGGGAGAAAGGCGTCATGGAAATACCGCTGGATCACAGTGTCGGCCAGAAGAGCAAGACGAGCCGCATCAGCTTTTCCTACACCGCCGCAAAGGGTCGCCTGGAAGCTGTGGAAGGGGACTTCGCACTGGAGCTGCCGCTTACGCCGCTCTTCATTCACGAGATCAACTGGAGCATCGAAATCCCCGGCAGCTATGAGGCCAGTTTCAGCGAAGCCGCGAGCAATATGGAGCTCTCCACTGGCGCAGAACGTGGCCAAGCCAATGCCCTACACCTCTCCAAGAAACTCTGCCGAAACGAGCGCCCCCAAGCCCAGATCTTCTACAAGAAACGGGGGATCGAGTAGCCTCCAGGAAGTGAAAAGAATTAAGTGTAAAGTAAAAAGGGAATCGAAATAACCCATCTGCTTATTGCTCATTCTCTTCACTTCCCCAATCGCAAAACGCTCATGCATTACTTTTCACTTTTAACTTAACTCTTTTCACTTTTATGAATTTCACTCGCATCCTCGCCATCGCCTTGATCACCGTTTGCACCGCCATCGCCTGGTTTATTCTGGGCAGCGCTTTGACCCTTCGCACCGCAGAATCCAGCGGTCAGTTGGGGAATGAAGTCACCGATGTTTGGGGGCCGACGATGGATCAGGCTCACCCGAATGCCTTCTATCTCTCGCCCACCGGAGCACGCGGCAAGGTCATCTTGCAGCCCGTGAAGAGTCGGGTCGCGGTGAGCTTGGACTATGACCCGAAGAAGCGCGGTCTGCTCTGGCACCGCACCTACAGCGTCTCATTTGCCGGTGAATATGAGATTGCCAATCCGACACCCATTGCGCAAACCATCTATGTGCAGTTTCCGCTTCCCTCCCAGAAGGTCAGTTATCAAAACTTCGCCTTCACCCTTGGGGATGCCGCACCGCGTCAGACCGCACCGAAAGACGGGATGATTACCGAAGCCGTCGTCGTTCCTCCCAAGGCCACCGTGCCGCTCACGGTTAAATACGCCTCACGCGGCATGGACACCTGGCGCTATCAATTCCCTGATGCCAGCCGAGTGCGTGGCTTTGAGCTGACGATGACTACGAACTTCGATGAGATCAACTTCCCCAAAGGCACGGGCTCACCGACGGCGCGTGATGAAAAAACCAAGACCTTCACCTGGAGCTATCCTGATGTCATCTCCGCAGCCGCCATCGGCATGGACATGCCCAAGGTCTTGAACGCTGGGCCTGTGGCGGCTCGCATCGCCTTCTTCGCGCCCGTCTCACTCGTGTTCTTCTTCGCAGTGCTGCTCATCGTCGGCATGGTGCAGGGCGTGAATCTGCACCCGATGAATTACTTCTTCCTCGCCGCCGGTTGCTTCGCCTTTCAGCTCCTCTTTGCCTATCTCGTGGACTTGTTGCCCCTCATGCAGAGCTTCAGCGCAGCCGCCATTGTCAGTATGGTTCTCGTCTGCGGCTACGTTTGGGCCGCCGCCGGGCCGCGCCTGTTCTGGGTTTCTCTACCAGCCCAATTCGCCTACATGGTGCTCTTCAGTTACAGCTTCTTCTTTGATGGCCTCACCGGTCTGACCCTGACCATCGGCGCGATCCTGACACTCGGTTTGCTCATGATCCTGACCGCGAAAGTGGAGTGGGCCACGATGTTCGCCAAGGTCCAGTTAGGTCAATCCAAACCGATGCCGCCGCAGATTCCGACGGATTGGAGCGCGAGCCGATAGGGCTTCAGCCTCGGCGGAAAGAATTTCACTCCCTCATCAAAGCTGCTATCTTCCCTACTTTGAACTGGCAACAAGCTCCTGCCTGCTATGGCTTCTATCCTACCCCGCATCCTCATCGTCGAGGATGAACCGTCCATCGCGGATAACCTCCTCTACTCGCTGGAATCAGAGGGCTTCGCGCCTTGTGTCTGCGGCACAGGTGCGGAGGCGTTAAAGCGGTTCACTGCTGAAGAATTCGCGCTGGTCATTCTCGATGTGGGGCTGCCGGACACGACGGGATTTGAAGTCTGTAAGCAGCTCCGCGCCTTGCGCAATGTCCCCGTGATCTTCCTCACGGCGCGCTCTTCTGAAGTGGATCGCGTGGTCGGCTTGGAGATCGGCGGCGATGACTATGTCTGCAAGCCTTTCAGCCCACGAGAACTCACGGCGCGCGTCCGAGCAGTGCTGCGTCGCTTCAACGGAAACAGTTCCATCACGGCCAGCACTTCCGACCTTGTCCCGTCTTCTGACCAGCCGATCAACGTCGATGAAGAACGCTGCCAGATCAGCTACTATGGCGAAGTGCTGCCACTCGCACGCTATGAGTTTCGTTTGCTCAAAACGATGGCCAAGCATCCGGGTCGCGTCTTCAGCCGCTCGCAACTCATGGAGCACGCCTCTGATGAACCCGAAGCCGCGATGGAGCGCACCGTGGATGCCCATGTGAAAACGCTGCGAGCCAAGATGAAAGCCGTGCGCGAGGAAGTGGAGCCCATCGTCACGCATCGCGGCATGGGCTATTCGCTGGCGGAGAAATGGCTTTAGCGTTCTCCCATGTCTTTAACCTCCCGCCTACTCCTCGGCTTCGCGATCATCACGGGCATCGGCTTCGTCTTCATGATGCACAACGTCCTTGAGCGCGTTGAGCGTCAATACCTGGAGGCCGAAGAAGAGCCGATGGTGGACATGGCCAACATCATGGCAGAGATGCTGGCCCATGATGTGAAGGAGGGTCAGGTCGATCCGACACGGCTGCGAGCCACGTTTGAGGCCGTGAAGCAGCGCACGCTCAAGGCGAAGATCTACTCCGTGACGAAGACGAACGTGGACATGGAGATCTACGTGACCGACGCGAAGTATCATGTGCTCTACGATTCGCATCATCCCGAGAGCATCGGCCAACTGCGTTTGAACCGTGATGTCGGCCTCGCTTTGAACGGAGAATACGGCGCACGATCCACGCAAGAATCGGCTGGCGACAGCACCTCTTCAATCATGTATGTGGCCGCGCCGATCATCGCTCAAGGCCAGACCGTGGGCGTCGTCAGCATTGCCAAACCAGAGCGCAGTATGTTCAAGTTTCGGGATGAAACGAGAGCTTGGCTGAAGGGCACCATCGGCAGTGTCCTGCTCTGCATGGTGCTCGGTTCTTTCCTGCTGGCGCGCTGGACCACACGGCCCATCAAGCGCCTTACCGACTATGCGCGTGCCATCTCACGCGGTGAGAAACCGCCCGTGCCTAGCCTTCACGGGGGCGAGATGAAGACGCTGGCCACGGCCTTTGATACCATGCGCGATGTCTTGGAGAACCGTGAATACGTGGAGCACTATGTGCAAACGCTCACGCATGAACTGAAGAGCCCGCTCGCCGCCATCCGTGGGGCTTCCGAGCTGTTGCAGGAAGAAATGCCTGAAGCGCAACGGAAGAAATTTCTTCAGAACATTCAGGGCGAATCGCTGCGCTTGCAGGACTTGATTGATCGCTTGCTCGCGCTCGCCGCCTTGGAAAAGAAGAAGACACTCGAAGACGCTGTGGAGGTGAATCTCAGCGATCTCGCGCATGAAGTCTGCGATCACTTCTCACCCATCATCACCCAGCGCGGCTTGAAGCTCGACTGCTGGATTCAAAAGGATGTCCATGTGCGTGGCGATGCCTTTGTGTTGCAAACGGCACTGAACAATCTCGTGCAGAACGCCATTGATTTCTCGCCGGAGAACAGCGCCGTCTCCATCGGCCTCAAGGTCATGGATGACCGCGCGTTTTTCATCGTGGAAGACGCAGGCCCTGGAATGCCCGACTACGCCGTCGAGCGCGTCTTCGAGCGCTTCTATTCCTTACCCAGACCGACGAACGGGAAGAAGAGCAGCGGCCTCGGATTGTGCTTCGTCAAAGAAGCTGCGCTGCTCCACGGAGGCAGTGCGGAGTTGGAAAATCGTGATGGTGGCAAGGGCGCACGCGCGGTGTTTCAGTTGTGCATTACATGAAAAAGGGACGAGAAGCGCATGCTCCTCATCCCTTGAATTGGACGTTTGAGTCAGACGGAATTCTTATACTCCGTCCTTGGGTTTGGGGGCGTCTCCGGGAGGCTTCGGAGCATCGCCTTCAGGACGGGGACGGGTGCCGCCGCCTTCATTACCGCCGCCTTGAGGACGACCACCCTGACGACCGCCGCCACCCATCATTTCGCGCATCTTGCGGCCTGCTTCTTCAGCTTCTTCTTTGGTGATTTTGCCGTCGTGGTTGAGGTCCATCTGGTCAAAGCGCTCTTCGTTGGCCTTAGTCCATTCTTCCTTGCTGATGGCTCCGTCGCCGTCCTTGTCCATACGCTTCAGCATGTCACCGATCATCCCGCCGCCGCCCATGCCACCTTGACGGGGGCCTTTGTCGCCATCACCGGGAGCCGGAGGGGCTCCGGCTGGAGCGTCGCTTGCGCTTGGGCCACCTTTGTTATCGCCATTTGGGCGGGGGCGGAAGCCTTTGTTGTTGCCATCGCCACCGCCTTCGGGACGACGGAAGCCATTGCCTCCCTGACCACCTTCACCACCGCGAGCTCCACGCGCTTCACGCATTTTGCGGCCTGCTTCTTCGAGCTCAGCCTTGTCGATGAAGCCATCACCATTGGTATCCATCTTGGTGAACTTTTCCTTGGACTGATTTTTCTCAAAGGTCATGAACTCTTCTTCGGAGATTTTTCCGTCACCGTTGGTGTCGATCTTCTTCAGGAATTCTTCAATGCGGGCTTTGGCATCACCACCAGGCCCACCTGCACCGCCGGGAGGTGGGGGTGGAACGCCGTCACCGGGGGGCTTCGGGGCGTCTTGAGCGGTAAGCAAACTAAGGCCGCAACTGAAGGCTGCGAGCGCGGTGAAGAGCTGGTGTTTCGTTTTCATAATTCAAGTGAATGGGGCTGAGATGAAAGCTCAAACTGGATTGCGAAGACAAAGTTGCGTGCTAGTTGAAAAGTCTCACTTCGCCAGTTCGCGCAAGAGATGCTGATTGAGCACCATGCCCGCCTCAAAATTCGCGATGGGGAAGTTCTCATTCGGCGCGTGGGCTTGGCAGTCCGGCAAGGCTAGGCCGAGCAGCAGCGTATCCACTCCCAGCACGTCTTTGAAGGCTTGCACGATGGGGATGCTGCCGCCTTCACGAATGAGCGCGGGTTTGCCGCCAAAGGTGGTCTCCAAAGCTCGCTGCGCGGCCAAACCAAAGGGCGAGAATGGATCCATGAGATAGGGGAACCCAGTGTGCCCGAGCTTCACTTCAAGGCGGATGCCAGGGGGCTGATGGACTTTAAGATGAGCTTCGACAGCCGCGAGGATTTCATCCGGCTGTTGATCGGGAACAAGGCGGAAGGAGAACTTCGCGAAGGCTTCACGAGGGATCACGGTCTTCGAGCCTTCGCCTTGATAGCCACCGCCGATGCCGTTCACTTCCGCCGTGGGCCGCGCCCAGCGCTGTTCCAGTTCCGTATAGCCTGCTTCACCGAAGAGTTCGGGCGAGCCCGTGAGTTCCAGCGTTTCACTGGCGGTATCACCGAGCTTCTTCCAAGAGTCGCGCTCCCAATCAGCGAGCAGCCGCACGGCATCGTAAAAGCCGGGGACTTGCACCTTGCCCTCCGCATCATGCAAGGTGGAAACAAGGCGCGCGATCATGGTCGCGGGATTAGCCACGGCCCCGCCCCAGATGCCGGAATGGAGATCAATACTGGGGCCACGCGCGATCACTTCACAACAAGCAATGCCACGCAGCCCATAGGTGAAGGTGCCGACGCCGGCGGCGACCATGCCCGTGTCTGAGATGGCCACGACATCGCACTTCAATTCATCGCGATGGGCTTCAAGAAATGGCTTCAAATTCGGACTGCCGATCTCTTCTTCGCCTTCAAAAAGGCAGATGAGATTCACCGGCAGATCGCCCTCCTCACGCAGGGTCTTTTCGAGACCGCAAACATGCGCCATGAGCTGGCCTTTGTTATCCGTCGCTCCTCGACACATGATGCGGTCACCCACGATGGTCGGCTCAAAGGGAGGCGTGCGCCACTCAGTGTAAGGCTCCGCAGGCTGCACATCATAGTGACCGTAAAGCAGAACCGTGCGGCGACCTTCGAGGTGCTTATTCTTCGCGATGATGACCGGATGGCCGGGTGTCTCATGAATCACCGCCGCCATGCCGATTCGATTCAATTTGGCCGCCAGCCAATCGGCAGCCGCGCGGGTGTCCGCGTTGTGCTTGGAGTCAGTAGAGACGCTGGCGAAACGGAGCAGCGTGAATAGGTCATTGAGTTCGGGCGAGTGCATACGAAGGCGGAATCAGGGACGCATGAAGGAGGATGATTCGCCACGCAGACGTTGAAAGTTCGAGTAGGCGAGCATTCCGAAGAAGATGAGTGAGTAAGGATGATGACTGCTATTGAAGCGATAAAGGCCAATCAAAATCGCCGTGATAATGCTAATCCAGCACACGGCGACGAAGCGGTTCGGCCCCAGCACTCCAGCCAATACGTGACCTCCATCCAAGGGGTAAATGGGGGCGAGATTGAAGATCGCCCACCAGATGCTGATGAAGGCGAAATCACCCAAGAACAACTGCACAAAGTAGGTATCACCACGACTGATGGATAGAAGCCAGCTCGCCGCGAGACCGACGAGGATTTGAAGAAACGGACCTGCTAGGCTCACGATGATGTCTTGTCCGCGACTGAAGGGCCGGTCAGGAATGGCCAAACCGCCCATCGCGTAAAGCATGATCGAGGCCCGTGCGCCGTAGCTGCGCATCAGAAAGGTGTGGCCGAGCTCATGGATGACGATAGACACAAACGCGGCTGTCACCCAAGAAATCAGAGCCTGCATTTCTTCAGGCGTGTTCCCGGTGATGCGACCACTGAGCAGGGCAACGCTGAGCCAGAACATCCATTGAACGGTCACGGGAAAGCCAAAGAGAGAGAATCGCAGCATGAGGCCTCAAAGTTGGACAGTGCGGGAGTGTTTGCAACATGTGGCTTGGGCGATGACCGCCTTCGGGCCAAGAAAATGGGGACTGGCCCCCTGAAGACCAGTCCCCGCTACAACTTTACCCAATTACCTGAAATCACACCGTCGTTACCGAGGTGGCTCGCCGTTGACTCTCTCGTTTGAGAACGTTTTTCGGTCTGCGAGTCAAATATGCTGCAACACCCACTAAAGCGCAAGATGTTTATTGTATTTTTGATAAAATTTTTATAATTGCGTTTCAATTCACTTTTTGGCAGCCTTTACCTTCCACTGTTCGTCAAAGAACCCCGCGTCCACGATCTTGCCCGGCTGGAGGGCATTGGGCGCTTCGCTCAGATTGATGATGGCCCAATCAGGTAGCTTGGGAATCTGGCGGGCATTGTTGAGATAGTCGTATTCGCGGTAGGTGAAGCTGCTGTTGATGACGACGTAGCGGCTGGGGTTCAATAGGTTCGGATAGATCAAGACAGGGACGTGCTCGCCAGCCGCGTATTTTTGGCCCCCGACTTCGATGCCTTCGGCGGTCCATTTTACAGGCAGTTGCGCGGCGATCTTCTTCAGCACTGCGTTGCTACTCGGATCACCCCAGAGAACGAGGTTCTTGCTCGCGATGTCTTCGTCCTTTACGTCTGTATCCTTCTTCTCCGGCGCTTCACCACGGAACTGCTTCTGCCACTCACGGCTTGCATGAGTCAGCTCACTGGCGACCCACTTTTCCACATTAGGATTCAAAGTGGGACCGCTCGGTGTGACGAAGACGAAGGCGTCCCAGAACGCATCATCAATCGGCCCCTGCAAACCGTTGCGCTTCACGAGGGGCGCATCTTTGGCAGGTTCCGAGACCACGCTCCAGTTATCAGCCGTCTTCGCCAGCTTCACGAC
>JANYJH010000277.1 GCA_025361865.1 Phragmitibacter sp. | reverse complement strand
TCAGACTCGGCACGTCGCAGCAGCTTCCGCCCATCCAGGAACTCAGGGGAAGTCTGAACTACGGTGAGAATCAGGCTGATGGCGTAGTCGAAGTTCTTGAGTTGGAAGGCGCTCACGCCTTTGAGCCAGAGGTTCTTCTGTTGCGGTGCCAGTTCGTTTTCGGTCATGGATGAAGAGTTGAGTGACGGTTAAAGAGAGATTCTTGTTAGAGCAAGGCGCGAGCACTGATCAGCGATCAGGAATTCGGCGTCGGTTTGCCCACCAGCAATGCGCCGAGGTTCTTCCATTCCACGCGGAAGCCATCGGAGAAGCCCTTCCAGCCGAAGCCATGCTCAAAGGCCACCATCCAACTGTAGGTGGCGATGAGGAAAGCGGCTATCCACAGTAAGCGGGCAACGATTCGCATAATCAGAAAAGGAGTTTAAGAGCAAAACACCGCGCTCGTCCAGTGCTGAGTTGGTTTGGAGGCTTGAAGAGAGCGTTAATCGTGCCTGATATTCCTGCCTGCAACAGAGATGATTTGCTCGCATCCGCTTCTTGTCGTGTGCGGATAACGGCCTACGGTCACGCCATCAGATGAAGACCATCGCACTCCACGCACTCCTGTTCACAACGGCTTTTGCACCGCTCCAAGGCCAAGACTTCACACAGACTGTGAAGGATATTCTCGCCCAGTCAGAAGCCGCTAAGCCCCTTTCCGTGGCCGGTAGCGCGCCGGGCTGGTTCTTTTTGCGCAAAGAGCTGGAGCATCTTCAGCATGGCGATCTGGCCTCCGCTGATCTGGCCAAAGCGAATGTCGAAGGCACGGACGCGCTCCCTGTGATCGCGAAGTATGCTGCGGAACTGAAGGCGCTCGGTGTTGAGCTGCTCCTCGTTCCCGTGCCGCCGAAAGCCGCGATCTATCCTGAGAAACTCAGCGACAAAGTGGATGCGAAAACCGTGCCCAGCCTCGCTCCCTTTTACGCAAAACTAAAGGCGCAAGGCGTGGACGTGCTGGATCTGGAAACCGTCTTCAAAGAAGAGCGCACGAAGAATCCTGACCAGCAGCTCTACTGCGCCACGGATTCGCATTGGTCGCCGTATGCCTGCCAAGTCGCCGCCAAGCTGGTCGCGGCCCGTTACAAGGACCGGAAGGAAATTACCGAGTTCAACCTCGCCGATCTCCTTACGCTGCCGGTGGAAACGCTGGAGTTTCACGGTGATTTGATCAGCGACGAACAAAAAGCCACCGTGGCCAAAGAGAAGCTGCCGATGCAACGCGCCGGGGAATCTGCTGACGCCAATGGCACGAAAGTCAGTTCCATCGAGAGCGATCCGAACAGCGCCATGCTAGTGATCGGCGACAGCCATTTGCAAGTCTTCCGCAAAGGCGGGAACATGCTGGCCACGCAAGGCGGCTTCGTGGATCACCTGCAAGTGGACCTGTCCGCCGCCGTGGAAGAAATCACGATGCAGGCCGGTGGAGCCGATGGCCCGCGCGTGGAAATAGCCCGCAACAGCGCAAAGAATCCCGACTTCTGGGCCAAGAAAAAGATCCTCGTCTGGGTCTTCACCGCCCGTGAATTCACGCAAGGCAAATGGCGCGTGCTTCCGGCGAAAGTGAAGAAGTAATCAACTCTTCCCGCTGAGCATCCAATCCACCAGCTTCGGCACCTGCTCCGTCGCGGGGCCGGTCATTCGCTTGTTGAAAGCGAAGGAAACTTCCGTCTCCGCATTATTCACTTCCACGGTCACGGCTCCGCTCATTTGGGCGATTCGGACGAAGCCTGCGGCGGGATAAACATGGCCAGAGGTGCCGATGGCAACAAAGAGTTTCGCTCGGGTCAGCGCGCTTTCGATCGTGTCCATTTCATAAGGCACCTCCCCAAACCACACGATGTCGGGTCGAAGCGTGCCGACCGTATGACAACCCTCGCAGGCCATCGTTTCATCCAAGTCAGTCTCCCATTCGCGAACGACGGTGCAGGCGGTGCAGCGAACTTTGTGCAGCTCGCCATGCATGTGAATGACAGAGGAACTGCCGCCGCGTTCATGGAGATCATCGACGTTTTGCGTGATCAGCACGACCTCGCCCGGGAAGTCGCGTTGGAGCCGGGCCAGCGCCTCATGGGCGGCGTTGGGTTGCACGGTTTTCAGTCCGCCACGGCGCAGATTGTAGAACTGATGAACCAGCGCAGGATTGCGGGCGAAGCCTTCTGGCGCAGCCACGTCCTCAATCCGATGCCCTTCCCAAAGACCGTCCGCAGCGCGAAACGTGGCGACGCCGGATTCAGCGGAAATGCCTGCGCCGGTGAGGATGACGATGGTGGATGCGTTGGACATGAAGGACCTTCGCGTGTGCGTGAAAAACAATCAACCCCGCCCCGCAGACAATGCGCTGAATCCTTTGCACTCTCTCTTGCCCGTGGCACCGCACTTGCTAATAGTTGCGTCAAGTTCACTTCAATAATCACAAGCCATGTCCATCAACGTTCAGCGCACTTTCACCACCGGGTCCAAAACTGAAGGCAAATTCTACTCCTTGCCTGAGCTTGAAAAATTAGGCGTCGGCCCGGTGTCGAAGCTGCCCATCAGCATCCGCATCGTGCTGGAATCACTCGTGCGGAACTGCGATGGCCTGAAGGTGACTGAAGCAGATGTGAAAAACCTCGCGAACTGGAACGCGAAGAATCCCGGCGAGTATGAAATTCCTTTCACGGTGGCGCGCATCGTTTTGCAGGATTTCACTGGCGTGCCTCTTCTCGTGGATCTCGCGGCCATGCGCTCCGCCGTGGCGAAGATGGGTAAAGACCCGAAGATGATCGAACCGCTCGTGCCCGTGGATTTGGTGGTGGATCACTCCGTGCAGGTAGATTTTGCCGGAACGCAGACCGCTTTGGATCAAAACCTCGCGCTGGAATTCGAGCGCAACAAAGAGCGCTACCAGTTCCTTAAATGGGGTGAGCAGGCCTTTGACACCTTCAAGGTCGTGCCTCCCGGCATCGGCATCGTCCATCAGGTGAACCTCGAATATCTCGCCAAAGGCGTGCTCGAAAAAGGCGGCGTCTTCTATCCTGACACCCTCGTCGGCACGGATTCGCACACCACCATGATCAATGGCCTCGGCGTGGTGGCTTGGGGCGTAGGCGGTATCGAAGCAGAAGCAGGGATGCTCGGCCAGCCAGTGACGTTCCTCGTTCCTGAAGTCGTCGGCGTTCACCTCACGGGTGCGCTTCGTGAAGGCGTGACCGCCACGGACCTCGCGTTGCATTGCACGCAGATGCTGCGCAAACATGGCGTCGTCGGTAAATTCGTCGAGTTCTACGGTCCCGGTGCCATCAGCCTTCCGCTGCCAGACCGCGCGACCATCGCGAACATGGCTCCCGAATACGGTGCCACCATGGGCTTCTTCCCTGTCGATGAAGAGAGCGTCAATTACCTGCGCGGCACAGGCCGTAGCGAGGAACTCTGCGAAACCTTCAAGAATTACTTCATCGCCCAAGGCATGTTCGGCATCCCGCAGAAAGGCGAGATCGAATTCAGCAGCGAGTTGGAACTGAACCTCAC
>JANYJH010000254.1 GCA_025361865.1 Phragmitibacter sp. | reverse complement strand
ATCGGTTCCGCCCAACGTTCCTGCTGCCACGCGTCCAATTGGCCCCATTTTGATGAGCAACACGATTGTGGCAAAGCATGTCAGCAGAAGCTTCGTTACCACCCAATAGTGGCGAAATAATCCCCACGATGTGCCAAGAGATTGAACAATCCCGGTGAGCAGAGAAGCAAAGGCGAGGGGAACAATCACAAACCAGGCGGTCAGCTCCATCGCAAGATCGACAGCACGGACTAGCTGAGAATCCTGGCTGATGAGCCCGGTAAGGGCGAGGGCCAACCAGCCGGCGAGAGCGCCGAGCCAGCCGACCGAGGAGGTGATATGCAGTGAGGGCCAATTTGCGGACTAGAGGTTTCATCATAGGAGACTATTCTCGGCATTTGAGTTTAGCGGCCCGGTGAAATGTGCCCGTGCTCGAAGTTGCAATCTACCACATATCACAAGGATGCGCTATCGTCCTGGCGAAAGGCGCCCGAGCACTCTGCCGCGCCAACTCATTGTCGCTCGCTCAATCCACGGCCCGATCAATGCAAGCGATAGCAATGCCGCCATTGTAAGAACAAGCGACCTCAGAATTGGATCGGCTGAAAAGCTTCCGCCAATCCTCCTTAGCACCATGCGATCCAGGAAGATCATCATTTGGAAATGCAGCACATAGCATGGATAGCTGAACTGCCCCAGCCAGCGTGCTGCTGATTTGACCCATTCCCGCGAGCCCATACGAGCGTGATGAGCGCCAGCTACGAAAATGACAAGGCCTGGGATGGATGAAAGGCCGGCAAGGTCAATGACCCAATCCGGGCTGTCAGAAAATTTTAGCAGGACCAGCAGAAGTTCTGAAACTCCGCAGAGTGGAATCGACCACAGCCATGCGTTTAAACTGATCCGCATTCGTTCTCCTTTCCATGCGGCACCCAGCCATGCACCGGCAAGCCAAACCGGAAATAATACGATCACAGTCCATATGCCACGCACAAACGTGCTGTGTTCAAGCCGATGGAAGGCCTTCCACAATGTCATGATGGCGACCGCACCAGCGGCGCACCCAAACACCGCAGCGATTGCCGCAGGACGCGGGCGACGGCGAAACAGGAGAAGTGCGGCAGGCCATACAAAATAGTAGATCATTTCATTGCTGAGGCTCCATGAAGGGTCGTAAGCGGGAAAGGTATTCGTGAGAATTTGCAGGCTCACTAAGCTGGAGAAAAACTGCGGCCACGGTTTGGCAGGTGCGCTTTCGCCAAGCGGAGCGGTCAGCCACCACACACATATCGCAAGCAGGAGCCCTAGCAGAAAGAGCGGGTAGATGCGCGTCACCCGCGCCGCAAAATAGCGTTTCCATGAGAAATTGCTACTCGCGATGCTGCGGGCGATGGATTGATGAATGCAAAGCCCGGATAGAACAAAAAACACCACACCATGAATCCCCCGTGTCCGATGGAAGCTCTTGCCCATCGCCACGGCAAAGGAGTTGCGAGAAGGTCGTTGCCGTAAACACCGGCGATCCCGATATCGACGGCATGCGTCACCAAGACGCCTAACGCGGCAAGGCCGCGCAGGGCGTCTATGAACGTTTCCGTATCTTCATCGAGACGAGAGCGCATAAAACTTAATTCGGGGTTCGGAGTGTTGGCGTTTGGTTCATGGGCAAATTGGAACTGGCGAAGGCATCAGCATTTGTTCTCAGCGACGCCTTGCAGTCCCTGCCAAAAATCCTTGTATTTTTGAGTCTTGGGATGCTCAGCGTCGAAAGTCTTTTTGGCTCCATCAAATACCTTCTTCACAAGCGCACGCGCTTCTGCTTCCAACAGCTTGCCGGCCTTCGCGAGCGCGACGGCATGCTCGCGCTGGTCGATCAATTCAGCGGACGGCTGCTTCTCCTTGGGCTTCGCGTCCTCAAGAAAGTGCTCCTCGGATGCCCCATGTGCAACCAACGCCATGGCACTTGCTGCCGCAAGGGCCATGCTCCTTAAGGAAATGATTAAGTTATTCATGATGCTCATGAGCCGGTTGGGTTTTCTTAGCAGGCACGGATTTTTCGTCTCGGATTTCGCCGTGCATGAACTTTCCTCCGGCATCGGCGATCCATCCTGCTCCGACTAAAGCAGCGACACTGACAATGCCTGCGGTTACAGCCAAGGCCGTAGCCCAGCGGAGCTTCCGCCAGCCGCTATAAAGGGCGATGATTGCAACCAGTGCCGCAAAATAGAAAAGGTAATCAAGCGACTCGGCGCGCTCCATGTGAGTGTCGAGCCAGTCTTGCCCCACATCGTCGGCGATGGCGCGAATGTGTCGATATGCAATCTGCCCTAGTTTGAAGGTCGGATACGCCGCCAGATTACACAGAGCCAAGAGCACAAGGCCAATGCGCCTGCCTCCGTCGCTCTTCCAAATAACAGCGAGCGACAGCGCAATCAGCCCCATCAAAATGCCGATAATTGGAAAATGATTTATCAGCAGATGCAGATGGGCAGCACTGTCTTCGCTGATACCAAATGTTGTCTGGTGCTCATGGACGTCATGGGCAAATGCCTGAAACGGAAGAACTGCGACGAAAACGGCGAGTTTCGCTTTCATAGGAAAAGCAGAGCGATTTGCAGAATGCGTGAGGCTACTTGCTGCGTGATCGTAAGCTTGAGGGCACCGCGTCGCAAATTGAAGGCGCGGTGCCCACGCAGGGTCGTTTGGTCAGCTATTTTTTCTTGGCTTCTGCGTCCTTGACCATCTTGACGTATTTGGCAGGGTCCTTCTTGAAGTCCTTGATGCAGTCTTTGCAGCAAAGGTAAATATCGGTGCCTTCGTAGGTCATTTTCACCGACTTGCCGTGCTCACCTAACGGGTCATCAGAGACGACGCATTTTTTGAGCGGATAGGTGGCGGGCACATCTGATTTGCCGTGTTCCTTGTGTTCGTCAGCGAAGGAGATGCCTGCGCTAAAGAGGGCTACAGCGATGAGGGTAATAAGTTTCCTGGTATTCATTTTGGTCTGTTTTTGTGTTTTTGTTTCGCGCGTTGATCACGTCGAAAATTGTTTGAGTTAGTTCATTGGGCATTCACCGGTTTTCACCCGACCCGCTGCGGCCACCTTGCCGCGGGTTCCGGTATCCATTTTTGGATCAATGCCGTCTCGCCTGAGATCGGCATCAGCGGCATTAGTCGCGATGGTCGCGGGTGGGGCGTCATACCAGCCCGGATCGCTGCCATCTGCTGGCGGGTTATTACGCACCTTCAAGATGGTGAACATCCCGCCCATCGTGATGTAATCATACTTGCCCTGGCCTCCAATCATGGGAAGGGAGTTGGGTGGTGTTGGCATTCCCATTTCGCCCATGTCTCCCATTCCCGATGTGCCCATCGCCATGTAGCCGGGAACAAGCTTGCGAACGCGCTTGCTGAGTTCGGAGGTGTCCATGCCAATGACATTGCCAAACTTGTGGCCCATCTGGTTCATCACATGATGCAGCATGTGGCAGTGCATCACCCAATCACCGGGATATACCGGCCCGACCTCAAAGGTGCGGGTGCTCCCGGTGGGCATAAACACTGTGGTTTCCGGCCATTGCCCGGCATCGGGAATTCGTCCTCCGTCAGTCGCCACTACTTTGAAATGATGGCCGTGCAGATGAATGGCGTGATGGCTCATTGTGCTGAGATTTCCTATGCGGATGCGCACTGTTTCTCCGGTCTTGGCAACGAGCGCCTGCGTGCCCGGAAAGCTGCGGCCATTCATGGTGAAGATATTGAAATCGGTCATTTCATTGGGGTCGGGACGCCGGGAACCGACTTCAATTTTCCATTCCGACAGCATGATGGCGTAGTCCCTGTCCGGCGGCTTGCTCTCCGGTTCGCGCGGATGGATGATGAACATGCCCATCATGCCAAGCTGCATTTGCGTCATCTCGTCGTGATGACTGTGATACATGAAGGTCCCGTGCTCTTTGAGGGTGAATTCATACTTGAAAGTCTCGTCGGGTTGGATGGCCTTTTGATTTACGCCGCCGACACCGTCCATGCCGCTGGGCAGCAGGATGCCATGCCAATGCACTGTGGTTGGCCCATCAAGGCGATTGGTGACGTAGATCCGCACCTGATCGCCCTCTACGGCTTCGAGAGTAGGGCCGTGAACGCGGCCATTGTAGCCCCAACAGTTGGCAACAAGATTGGGATGGTCTTCCATCGCCGGTATGAACTCGTGCACCACGGGTTCGGCGATGAGGTGGAAGACCTTTACGCCGTCCACCATTTTCCAGGGCAATGTCTTCCCATTGGGGGTGATGACTGGTTTGTAGTTGATGCCGGGAGGAGCAAAGATTTCTGTCTTGCCGGTGCTTGTAGCGGCGAGCGAGGCATTATCCGACATGCCCTTCATATCCATATCCTTCATCCCTTTCATGTCGTGTCCGGCATGGGGATTGGCAGCCGCTGCCTTGTCAGCAGCAGTTGCTTTGTTTACAAGCAGGCCTGAGCCCACAAGCGCGGCAGCGCTGGTGACAAGCTGGCGGCGCGTAAATCGCGACGGGTTTTCGGGTTTCATAGGGGTATTAGATCGAGAATAAAATCAATGAACGTGATGCGCCGGCATGGCGCCAGTCGGCTGTTCCTTGGCGACTTTGGGAGCTGCCGTTTTCTTAGGCGAGACTCTTGCGTTTAGGCTTCCGCCAACAGCGCGTTCCAACTCGGCTCTTGCCGTCCAGTAGTTGCGAAGCGCTTCAATTGATTCGCGTTCGGAATTTACTTCGTCCTCTTTCGCACGGAGCAACACGAAGGTGGAAACCTGCATTGCATTGTAGTGGAGAAGTGTTTGCGAAAGGATTTTCTGGCGTTGCGGGAGCAGCGTCGATCGCAAATACTCCGCGGCAGTTCTAGCGGCCTGAACCCCTGCCAAAGCGGTCCTCACGTCGCTTCGCACTTCGCTTTCCATGGCTTCCTGGGTTGCACGCGCCTGCGCCAACTCCGCCTCTGCGCGTTTCACTTTGGCTGTGCCCCAGTTAAACACCGGGATTTGCAGATCAAGCGTCGGCCCGGTGACGCGTGTTCTGTCGGGGTTGCGCTCAGTATCCACCCCGAGATTCACCATCGGAAACAGTCGCATTTTACTCTTGAGGGAGAGCATTTGGGTGAAGGCCTTAACTGTTTCCCTTTGCGCGGCGAGGTCTTGCCGCTGAGCCAGAGCTAGGGACTCCATTCTGCCGGAAGCTGGATCGCTCGGGGGAAGTTCCGGGAGCTTTTCCGCAACCGTCCAGCTTGAAACGACCGCGCCTGACAATCCCAGCAGCCGATTGACCTTTTCACGCGCGCCCAATACTGCGGCTTTTGTGCGCTTTAAATCCAACTGCACTTGCTGGGAGCCGGTTTGCTCCTGAAGCAGTTCGAGTTCATTGATGTTGCCAGCTTTGTTAAGACGCTCTGCGATGTCAGAACTAGCGCTGTTGACCTCTGCGGCGGTTTCCAACTTCGCAAGAAACTGCTTGTCGCCCTGTAGTTCGTAGAAAGCGCTTTTGACATCCGTGGCAAGCTGAAGAATTTCATGGCTTACCCGCCGTTTTGCGGCTTCATATTGCTTCATGGCCAGCTTGCGCTTCAAGGGCTGCAACAGCCAATCCAGCACATCACCGGAGAGCCCAAATTCTGAGTCGGTGATGCCGCCGCCGCTTAGGAATCGTTGGCTCGTCGCGAATGTGGGATTGCTGAGTAGGCTGGCCTCCAGCAAATCCGCCTGCGACAGGTTCAATTCCTCCAAGGTTGCGCGAAGCCTGCGATTGTTGAGCAGCGCCACCTGCACTGCGCCGTCGGCGTTAAGCGGCCTTCGGAGCAAAGCCGCGATCCGAGCATCCACATTTTGCTGCTCCAATTTCGTTTGCGGAAGGGCGATGTCCTTGCCGATGCGGCTTTGGGTGAGTCGCTGGACGTCACCGAGCGCGTCGCGATCAACGCTGCCGCAACTGACAAGCAAGGCGGGGATCATGCCTGCAAGTAGGAAACTTGAGCGAAATTTATGAGCAGGAGGCTTAGCTTGACCTGGGAAATGGAAATCGCGACGCATTTGAAAAAGGGGATTGATTGAATTCGAAGTGACGTGCTCTCTTTTTTGGAGCCCATCAGTCCGCGCCTCTGTTCAGGGCTGGTGATGGCGGCAGAGGCAAAATCACGCCTCGCTTTGTGGGCACAATTTGGGCGTGCTCTTACCTGCTCAAAGGAGCTGCGAGCAATGAAGGATGAATGATGGAATCCTTCGCCCGCTGAGCAATGCGCTGCTCTTGGGTATTAAAAACTGCTCGCCTTCAGGAAGTGATGCAACAGGCGTTCCTTCCTGAGGGCGGGGCGGCAGAGCCATGAAAACTTGAATTTCCTGGGTTCTCGCTTCCGTGGCGGGAAGGGATTTGGCTGGCTTGTCGCTTTCACAGGCGCACGACTTACGCTTGGCGCAGCAGGGACAAGCAACGGCTTCGGGCGTCATCACGCTACTCTCGCTCGGGCACAGAGCCGCCCCCCAGGCTTCCGGTGCTGGAAGCAAACTGAGGAACGCCAAAGTGAGGGCGATGAGTTGTGAGATTGGCATTAGCGGCCCGAGGCGAAATTTACATCCCTAAAGAGCGCTTGTTTCCTTGTGGATTGAGCAGGTTCTTTAGAGATTGGAGGTTTTGGGGTGGAAAATCGGTGTGGTAGTCCCAAGACGAACTACCTCCTTCACAACGGTAAAACGAGATCCCCCCGAATATCCCTTAAGATTTATTCGGGCTTTTTGCGATCACGTCGGGGCTTACAAAATCCCACGCACGGACTTTTCCAGCAGCCTTCGTGCTCGGTAAACGCGGGTTTCCACAGCTTTTGGACTGATTGCCAGCAGTTCGGCGCATTCCTCCTGCGAGTGCCCATCAATGGCAAATAGGATGAGGGCGGTTTTTAAGTCATGAGGAAGTTGGGCGACCGCTGCATCCAGAGCTTCGAGAGCTTCGCGTTGCTCCAAGGCAGCATTCGGGGGTGTGCCCTGGCTTTGGCTGGATGGAGTTTCACCTGACGCTTCGGTAATTTCATCCCACGAGACCGTGCGCTTCGCCTGCCATCCGCGTTTGCTGCGGGAGTAGTCGCGACAAAGATTTACCGCTATTGAAAACAGCCATGCCACGAATTTAGCCCGTGGCTTGAAACTGCTGATGCCGAAATAGGCACGAACGAAAGTCTCCTGAAGGATTTCCTGTGCCAGAGTTGCATCACCGACGTGGCGATAGATCAGCCCGAGCAAAGCATTTTGATGGCGGGTCATCAGCTCATTGAGAGCACTGTCATTGCCCCCTTGCAATGCGCGAACAAGGTCTAAATCAGGGTCGGCATCTGGCATACCGATTTCATTTCGACGCTGGAGTGCGATCCAATGCTTCTGCGGTAAGCTGAATCAATCGGTCAAACTGCGCTGGGGTCAGGGTCGCTTTCATGTCAAAAACGTGATGGACCACTGCATCCTGCAGCTCGCCCTGGGCCTGATGAATTTTCCGCATGGCCTCACGCACTTTAGGCGAATCAGCTTTGTCCGAGCGAATGGCTTCCGCCAGATCTTTATTGCCCTGTAGGATCGCTTCCGACAATCTGAGGCGTTCGTGTTCAAATCTCTGCTCGGCGGGTTCCAACGCGCGGTCCTGCTCTTCGGTAATTTTGAGTTGCTGATGAATCCAGTAATGGCTTTCAACAGGATCTTTGCGTTCCTGCCGACGTGTCAGATGGTTCACAAAATAGCAGGCAGCACCTGCCGCCAATGCTGCCAGAACCACGAAAAATACGAGTCGCATCCACTGTCTCATGAATCTCTATCGAGTAGGGTGGAAGGCAAGGAAGGAGGAGAAACCGAGAAAACCTCCAGATTTAGAGGCTGGGCATAAGGCTGGGATTTGGCACCCGCTTCTAAAAAGAGAGCCGCGCTTCCTCCCATGGCGACCGCGAGCGCCAGCGATGTCCATGCAATCCGGGGAGCCCAAAGCAGGGCGGCAAGCTCTTCGACCCAAGATAGCGTCGTCTCCTTTCGGCGACGAATCTCACGCCAAACTAAATCTTGAAAATTCGCGGGCGTTGAGAGCACGGGCCGTTGGCCAAGAGCCGGGAGCAATTTCGTCAACGTGTCATTCACCATACCTATTTAAACGAGGAGCCAGCGTTTTTCCCTTAATAATTGTGTCGAGGCACAAGCTGGCAGCAGAGGCCGTTGCGGATAATCAGCGACATTCTTAGGCGTTTAAAGTGATGGCGGGCAGTGCGTTGCTCATATGACGTTTACGAGATTAAAGCGCGCTTTTTCCAAATAGCGAATATCAACGGATAGATCAGTAATTACAGATGGCGCTGGCAGCCGAAAACCTTGAGACGATTTCATCTTCCTTCTTCCTTAATGGGTGTTGCTGAATTGCATCATTGAGCAATGAAGTCTCGCATTATCCTTTTTGATGCTCCGCTAGTATTGATAATGTATTTTATCAATACTATAATCGGTTCATTGAGAGGGTCATGTGCAGAATGTTAAAACGGAGCTGATCGTTAATGAAAATTCACGACTGCTGACGGCAGCAGAATTTCAATCGCTGGCGGATGTGCCGCCCGAAGTTGAGTGGTTCGCAAATATCGAAAACGCAAATACGCGACGTGCATACAAAATCGACGTGCGCGATTTCATGACGTTCGCCGGAATTCACCAAGCCGAAGAATTTCGCCTGGTGAAACGGTCGCATTTGATCGCGTGGCGCAAGCAGCTTGAGACACGAACTCTTGAAGCGGCTACAGTGCGCCGAAAGTTGTCAGCGGTGGCGTCGCTGTTTGATCATCTGTGCGAGTGCAACGCAGTTCCCTTCAATCCTGCCGATGGTGTGAAGCGCCCGAATCAGGGCGCGAATGAGGGCAAGTCGCCTGCGCTCGGTGATCAGCAGGCAAAGGCAATTCTCGAAGCGCCGTCGCCTGATACACTCAAGGGGGTGCGGGATCGCGCGATTCTGTCCACCCTGCTCTTTCACGGCTTGCGGCGTGCGGAATTGTGTTCGCTCTCGGTGGGCGATATGGAATCCCGTCGTGGAGTGATGCACTTCCGCGTTCTCGGCAAAGGCGGCAAGATTCGGTTCGTGCCAGTGCATCCACACAGCTCGCAGCGAATCAGCGAATATCTTGAGCGGTCGGGACATGGCGACAAATTAGACAACGCGCTTTTCCGCCCCGTGAAGAATCCATCAGGCACGCTTGAAAAAGCGATGACGGGGCACGGCATCTACAAAGACGTGGTGCGGAAATATGCGCGGGCGCTGGGACTCGATGCTAGCGCGGTTTGCGTCCACGGCCTTCGCGCGACTGCGGCGACGAATGCTCTGGACCACGAAGCGGACATTGCAAAAGTGCAGGAGTGGCTGGGGCACGCAAGCATTTCGACGACGCGTCTCTACGACAGACGCAAGTCGAAGCCGGAAGATTCGCCGACGTTCAAGGTGAGCTATTGATGTGCGTCGCGTAGAACGAGGTTGTAAACACGCTCCAAATCGGTCTTCGTCAGATCTTTGAGGGAGACGAACGGCTTTTTCATTTTGAGTCTTCGGGAAATCTCGGGGTAGTAGTCTTCCTTCTTACGCCCAAGACTGCTCATGACGGACTTGATCGCCGTGATTCGCTCGCCCTGCCATCGCGCGGGCGCTCTGGTCTTGTGCTTGCGCTTTTCAATTCCGGCAACTGCTCGATACCACTTGCGGGCATCTTCCATACGCGCAGACGGCAACTCTTCGTATTTTTCCAGCGCGAAGTTCTTTTTGAAACGCTCCCACCACATCGCAAATGCTGCTCCTGTGGTCATCCCCGTAGTCAAATCCACGAGGGCTTTGATCATATTCTGAACCTCTCGGCATTCTTCGCTCGTGAGGCTGCCTTCTCGACGCTCTATGACCTTTTTGATCTTAGGCGGCTTTTGATAATGATTAAACGTGCCGACAGAGCCAGCGATTTGCACATTGCCGTTTCCTTTGGCTTTCTGGCGGACAGAAGGTTGCTTCACTTGCCCTGTGGCCTTCGCTATTGCATCAAATTGATTGAGCACTTTTGCGAGATGCCTTGAAAACAGCTCCTTGAATTCAGCGCGGGAATTGAAACTCCAGGTGAGACCACTCGGAGTCAACCGAGCTTTGAAGAGAGCAAGTTTTTGGAGCTGCTCGTCCTCGGCTGTAGCGGGCAAAGGTTCCAATTTCGAAAAATATACCAACACCTTTTTGCCGCGATCAATGCCGCGCTCGATCTCTTCCTGAGTCCCGGATTCTGCACGTCCGGTGGGCGTTCCGAGCCGGGACCACAAGACCGAGACGAGAATGTCAGAGTCGTCAATTATCTGCCGATTCAAGACGGCCTGAGGACGCTCGGAGAGATCAGGCACTCCGTCAGTTGACCAGTGCTGGAATTTAACCCAGAAGCCTCGGCTTTCCCCGTGCGCGAGGTTCCATTCCGTAACAACGCCCTTCGCGGCTTCCAATTCATTTGCGACGTCAGCGGGAGCGCAAAACGTCAATTTTACGAGACTGAAATCGCTCTTCATGCTGCGGGGGTCAGTTTACCTTTCCGGTATCTTGCTCTTTGCTATACCGTTTGGCAAATCGTGAAAGATGCGCGAAGGTTTTTTGAAAGGCGAATGTTGAATTGAGTCGTTCTTTTGAAGTCTATGAGTGAGTTCTCTGCTCTCAATCGTGTCGCCTTCTCCCCTGGGGAGTTTGCCGAACTGTTTGGGAAATCCCAAACCTGGGGCTACCGCCAAATTTACGCGAGCAAGGTCAACGCAATCACCGAGCACGGGCGAATTCTCATCCCGGCAAAAGAAGTGGAGCGCATATTGGAAAAGGCCGGGATATACAACGGCAAGGAAAAGCCGAAGCAGAGCAAGGCGGAATTCAAAAAGCTAACTACGGAAGAGCAAAGCGTCTGGCAAAGATTCGTCAAAAACCGGCGCGGCGCGGATGCTGAACAAAAGCCGAGAATGGAAGTTCCGGCATCGAAGCACAATCCGAAGTCGAGCGCATCCCCGCGTCAATCACTGCTGGCGAGAGTGGCGAAGTCGTGGAGAGACAATGCTGCGAATCGCTAGGCGGCAACTGCGGGCGCAAAAGATACTTTCTGAGCCTGCGCTGTGCTGTGCTCGCGGCGAAGATGGCCGTAGGTCTTCATGGCAAGAGCGCCGCCGTCCTTGTGTCCAAGCCAGCGCGAGACGGTCGGAATATCCACGCCGCTTTCAATGCAGACGGTTGCAAAGAAGTGCCGCAAGTCATGGTGTGTGATTCTGGTCATGCTGATTTGCTTGGCAGCACGGTCCATCGCTTTCTGGCACTCGTGGACAAGAAAAACATTCGCGTTCGCCAGTTCACTCGCCCTCTCCTGCCGCATCCGCTCAAAAAGATTCCGCGCACTCGGTATCATCGGGACGCGGCGAATTTGAGAATTCTTGGTGCCCTCCTCCGGGTCGCCTTTCACGGTCACTTCGTCATGCGTGAAGTTGAGGTCATGCCATGCAATGTGTTTGGACTCACCGATGCGGCAACCAGTGTAGGCGAGCCCTTCAACAAGATCGGCGCAGTTGCGCGAATCCCGGCCTCCTGCTGTGCGGATTTCTGCAACGAACGCCTCGAATTGACTGAGGCTGGGAAGCTCAAGCGTCTTGGGCTTTACAGTCTTGCGCTCCAAGCTGCTCGCGGAATTCGAGTAGATCACGCCGCTTTCAATGGCAACATCAAGAACGTGACGAAGGAACGCGATGGTATTGTTGTAGCGCGTGGAGCTGGTCGTCTTGGCCTGACTCGCTGCCCATTCGCGGCACGAAGCGGTAGTCATTTTTCGGACCTCGATTCCTGTCAGCGCAGGCCAGCTCTTGAGCAAAGCAGCATGAACTTCACGCCAGTATTTCTTCGTGCCCTTCTTGATGCTCACCTTCTCTTCGAGCCGCTGCAAGTGAAGCGTTGCGGCTTGCCCGAATGTCATCTTGGCATCGTCAGGATCAACCGCAGAACTCTTGCGCTCGCGGTGCTCCTTCAGCGCAGTTGCGAGTCTGGCCTCTGCGACTGAAAAATGGGAAGTCTTGAGTGATTTCCAAATCTCTTTGCCGTTAATGTAAAGACGGGCATAGTATCGGCCAGATTTATGGCGAACCATACTTTGCAGCCTCGTCTTCTCCCATGTTTTCACGGTCGTCTCAGCCTTCATACCCAGACCGTAGAACAAGACCGTGAAAATGCAACTTGCAAAGCTCTTGTTTCGTCGTATTTGCCTGTTGTAAAGCGCCCGTAGCTCAGTGGATAGAGCAGCGGATTTCTAATCCGCTGGTCGCAGGTTCGATCCCTGCCGGGCGCACTTTTACTCGGCTTTAATGGCCCAGCGTAATTTCGCCGAAGCAGAGCGCGGATTCGCATTCCGTTCTTCCGCACTTGGACGGATGACTTCTTCCGCGATCTCTGAATAGAGGCCGTCGCGCAGTCCTACGACGAAGGATTTCTTCACGCGTCGGTCTTCGCCGGAATGGAAGGTGAGGATGGCAACTCTGCCGCCGGGAAGAAGACTCTGAGGCAAGACGCGCAATAGCGTGTCCAAGGCACTGAATTCCTCATTCACGGCGATGCGCAGAGCTTGGAAAACACGGCGGAGGGTGAGGTCTTGATCTTCGCTGGGCAGACGCGGTAGCTCGGCGCGGATGGCGTCAGCGAGTTGACTGGTGGTGTTCAAGGTCTGACCCGCAAGCGCTTGGGCCAAGGGCTTAGCCTTGGGTTCATCGGCGTTATCTTCAAGTAATAACGCGAGTTCGGCGGCTTTCAGCTTGGCCAATAAAGTGGAAGCAGGGATGCCACGCTGAGGGTTCATGCGCATATCGAGCGGCCCGTTGAGCTTCACGGAGAAGCCGCGCGTTGGATCGTCGAGCTGCATGGAGGAGACGCCAAGGTCTGCGAGGATGCAGTGCGCGCCCTTCAGTTGTTCATGGGCAAGGACTTTCGGAAGTCCGGCAAAGTTACTGCGATGGGCGCTGAAGGCGGCTTCATCATACCCGAGGGCTTGGAGCCGCGCGGTGGTCTTCGGCAGTTCGATGGGATCGGCATCGAGGGCGATGAGCCTGCCTCCGGGCTGGACTCTGGCGAGAAGCACCTTGGAATGGCCGCCGTAGCCGAGTGTGCAATCAATGGCGATCTCACCGGGCTGCGGGGCCAGCACCTCCATGATCTCCGCGACCATGATGGGGCGGTGCATTCCTGCGGGCGTCTTCCCAGAGGCGATGACCTTTTGCACCGTCTCCGCGTAGAGCTGCGGATTGTGCTCTTTGTATTTCTGCTCGAACCGACGTGGGTTCTTACCCGCATAGCGCACACGGCGCTTATGCGGGGAGGGGGATGGATCAGGCTCGCTCACGAGTAGAAGGTAGGGTCTCACCTACCATCAACGGGATGTCGGCAGGGTGCCGACCATGCTTTAATCCTGCCAGCCTTCAAAGCCTTCGCCAGCACGGGGGGCTCTTTTGCCGCCGCCGTAACCGCCGCCGGTCTGGCCACCACCGTAGTTGCCACCGCCGCCGCCGTTGCCGAACTTCTTCTTGAAGCCGCCACCGCCGCCGTAGCCACCTTGTCCGCCGCCGCCACCAAAAGGTCTTGGACGGAAGCCGCCACCACCGCCGCCACCTTGGAAGGGACGACGTTGGAAGTCACCCCGAGGGGCACCGAACTCTTGACGCTCGGCCACGTTCATGCGGAGTTCACGACCGCGCATCTGAGTGCCAGTGACCGTATTTTCGACCTGCTGGGCGAACTCGCTCGGCACGCCGACGAAGCTGCATTTGTCCAAAATCTCGATCTTTCCGAGTGTGCCCGGAGGAATCTGTGCTGTGCTGTAGATGAGGCCGGCGATGTCACCTGGGCGGACTTCATCCATGTTACCGACGTTGATGAACATGCGGGTGATGCCGTCCTGAGGCTGCTGTTGCGGCGGACGTTCGGGACGCTGGAAGTCCCCACCTTGGGACTGCTGGTCGTTGTTGAACTCACGGGGAGCACGCTCATCACGCGGTCCACGCTGTTGCTGATCATCACGCCGACGCTCAGGGCGGGCGCGGTCCTCAGGAATCTCTTCGCTTTCACGGCCAGATTCATTGATCCAAAGCTGCATCAGCGCGCTGATGATGTCGGTCGTTTCGTGACCCGCATCGAGCAGTTGCTGAAGGGTGTCTTCACGCTTGGTGTATTTGGCCTCTTCAAGCATCTGCTTGAGCTTCTCGGAGTAAACGTCCACGCGCTTGCCTTCCACGTCTTCACGGGTAGGGATTTTATGACGGTCCACTTTCACCTTCGCATAGCGCTGGATGCGCTGAAGGAGGAAGATTTCACGACCACTCACGAGGTTCACGGCCTTGCCGCTACGTCCGGCCCGGCCTGTTCTGCCAATGCGGTGAACGTAGTCTTCTTCATCATAGGGAAGATCGAGGTTCACGACGAGATCAATGTCATCCACGTCAAGCCCACGAGCGGCCACATCGGTAGCGAGGAGGACTTCTACATTGCCTGCGCGGAAGTTCTTCATCACGCGGTCACGCATGACCTGGTTCAAATCTCCATGCAGGCGGTCTGCGGCGTAGCCACGACCCACGAGCGCGTCCGTCGCGTCATCCACGGCCTTCTTTGTGTTCGCGAAGACGATGGCCAGACGGGGGTTTTCCATGTCGAGGATTCGGCAAAGGACCTCCACCTTGGACCGGAACTGCACTTCATAGTAGCGCTGCTCCACGGTGGGCACGGTCATGGCCTTGTGCTCCACGGTGATGATCGCAGGGTTCTTCGTGTAGCTTTCCACAAGGCGGCGAATGGGGCCGTCAATGGTGGCTGAGAAGAAGAGCGTCTGGCGCGTTGGTGGCACCGACTTCATTAGAAGGTCAATGTCATCGCGGAAGCCCATATCGAGCATTTCATCCGCTTCATCGAAGACCAGCATTTTCAGACCGCTGAGGTCCAGAATGCGCTTCTCCACGAAATCAAGAATACGTCCAGGAGTGCCGACGACGATCTGCGCACCGTCACGCAAACCGCGAATCTGGCGGTCAAACGTCGCACCACCGTAAATCGGCAGCGCTTTGACACCCGGCTTGTGGATGCAGAGCTTGTGAACGGACTCGCAGACCTGCATGGCCAACTCACGAGTCGGGCACATGATAAGAACGCGGACGCCACGATCACTCGGGTTCACGAGTTGAACGGCAGGAATGGCGAATGCCATCGTCTTTCCAGAACCAGTCTGGGATTGTCCCACCACATCGCGCCCTTCCAGCGCCGGGGGGATGGATTGCGCCTGAATCGGCGAGGGGAGCTCAAAGCCAAGAGCAGTGACGGCTTGCAAAATATCCGGTGCAAGGCCGAGTTCGGGGAACGGTTTCTTATCCATAATCAAGTCCCCGCTGGAATTGAGGGGCAGTCATATTGTCATGGATTAGAATTTCTGCAAGTAGTCATTCTAATACCACCTTCTCTTCACCTACTTAAGCGATACGCACATCGTCAAAACCGGTGAGGGAACAGGCCTGAGAATGAGATTGCAATTTTCCCTCGCCAAACATCGCTCTCCGTGTAATCTGCGCGCCCTCTTTCCAAAAGTGCATCATGGCTGAAGCCCCTAAAAACATCCTCAGAATAGGTCTGCCGAAGGGCAGCCTCCAGGATCCTACGCTTGATCTGTTCAAGCGCGCGGGCTACAACATCATCGTTAATTCCCGCTCTTACCGCCCCAGTGTGGACGATGCCGAGCTGGAAATTCGCCTCCTTCGTGCTCAGGAAATCGGACGCTATGTGGATCACGGCTTCCTAGATTGCGGAATTACTGGCCGTGACTGGATCGCCGAGAACGAGGCGGACATCGAAGTGATTTCTGATCTTCGATACAGCAAAGCCACCTCCATGCCCACGCGCTGGGTTTTGGTCGTGCCTGAAGATTCGCCGATCAAAACGGTGCAGGATTTGCAAGGCAAGCGCATCGCCACCGAGGCGATGGGCCTGACGAAGACTTACCTCGCCAAGCACGGCGTGAAAGCAGAGATCGAATTCTCCTGGGGCGCTACGGAAGTGAAAGTGCCTGAACTGGTAGATGCCATCGTGGACATCACAGAAACGGGCTCCTCCCTGCGTGCTAACAAGCTGCGCATCGTCGATACGCTCATGGAGAGCTACCCCCAATTTGTTTCCAGCAAAGGCGCGTTCGCTGATGCTTGGAAGCGCGAAAAAATGCAACGCCTCACGCTCCTGCTCAACGGTGCGCTTGAAGCCCGCTACAAGGTCGGCCTCAAGATGAACGTTCGGGAAAAGGATTTGCAAAAACTCACGGACTGCCTACCCTCGCTCCGCCTCCCGTCCATCTCCCGCTTGACCGATCCGCAATGGGTCGCGCTCGAAACGGTGATTGATGAAGCGGTGGTTCGGGAAATCATTCCTCAACTCAAGTCGCTGGGCGCCGAGGGGATCATCGAGTATCCCCTCAACAAAGTCGTTCACTGACAACCTTAAACAAACCAACACACAGACATGGGCTCGCTCAAGAAGCGTCGTAAGACGAAGATCAATAAACACAAACGTAAAAAGCGCATGAAGGCGAACCGCCACAAGAAGCGCTTGCGTTACAAGAGCTAGCCTACGCAGGGTAAAACTGCCCCGCTTTAGAGAAAGTCGCTGTGTTGAGCGTGCCGGTAGTAACTGGCGCGCTTCAATGCTTTATTGAGTGCCTGACTTCTTAGGAAATGAAAAAGCCGATGCTCATACCCACAGGCAGAAGCATCGGCTCACCGTAGCCAAAGGTGGATTCGATCAGTTCCAGCGCACTAACTCAACGCGGCGGTTCTTCCCGCGGCCTTCATCCGTGGTGTTCGGAGCGGCAGGGCTGGCGAAGCTGCAACCAAAGGGGAACAAGCGGGAGCTGGCGATGCCATAGCGACTGCTGAGGGCTTCGACCACACTGGCGGCGCGACGATTGGACAGATCACGATTAAGTTCAAACTCACCCACGTTATCCGTGTGGCCGACGACGAGCAGCTTCAGCGTCTGGTCTGCCTTGAGCAGCTTCTCAACTTCCTGGAGAGCGGCGTCAGATTCAGGCTTCAGCGTGGCTTTGTTGAAGTCAAAGTAGATGCCGTAGAGAGCCACGCGCCCGGTGGCATTGATCTGCTTCTCCATCTCTTCCGCTTTCACTTCCACCATGCGGCTTTGCATCGCTTTCGTTTCAATGACATCCACGCGAGCCACTACGGTTCCTGCGGCTATGCCCTTCTCAGGATCTTTCCATGAGTCCGTGACTGCGCCTGCGAAAATGGTGACATAGACATCACCCGCGCCGTTCTCGCCCGTCTTTTTCAGTGCGGAATACCGGAAGTCTTCACAACCGGGAAGCGTGTATTCTTGGAGGCCGTAATCCTTCTCTGATTGATAAACTTGGGCCAGGAAACGCCCGTAGCCGTTATCGAGTTGGTTGCTGTCACTGGAGGCCGTGCCACCACTGTAACCCTCGAAAAGAGTCTCAAAGCCTTTCGCTTTCAACTCTTCTTCATAGCTGCGGACACACTCCAAAGTAGATGCGTCCTTCGGCTCACGGTAGAAAAGCGTGGTGCGTGCCCCCTCCGCCATGACCTTCTTCCAGGGCTTGATCTTCTGCTCAGCATAGTCAAACACCACACGCTCCAAAGCGACCTGATGGGAGTCGAACTTCTTGGTCGCGTATTTCAGCATGATGGACCCCTCAAGGCGCTTCAGCATCGGATGATCCTTTCCGCCTTTAACGTCTTTCTCGAACTCAGGTTTCGTTTGGGCAATCGCGACACTAGAAGCGGCGAGTCCAAGCCATAGCATGAAGTATTGAATGATCTTTTTCATAAGGTGATGAGGATGAATGTGTAGCAATACCAGCTTGTGACTTAAGGTGCTTAATGCTGGGAGTTTTGTTTAGGATGACTCTTCAAGAATTGACGCCAATTGGGTCTGGAGATCTGGCGCTGGACGGAAAATTCTTTGCTTGCCGTTGAATGTTGAAATAAGAAGCTTTTTCTCCTGCAATTCGATCAGGTCAGTGCGGGCAGTCATTCTAGATATGACATGACTTTTTTGATGACTCTCGAATGTGTAACTCGTCGTAGAGTCATCCAAAGCGTGTATTAATAATGCTTCTTGCCGATGATTGAGCCAATCCAAACGACGCAGATAATAGTGAAGACTTTTTCTTTCCGCACTTTTCCGGCCAAGATAATCGTGCAAGTTTTTAATTGAAGTCTCAATACACGTCATCTGATGTAACAGAAAATAATTGAGATCGTTGTCATCTGTTTCAGCATGTAGGAACGCTCGGTAGTAATCCGTTGGTGCTCGTAATAATGCCTGTGATATGGAAATGTATTCAAAGAGCCAAAACCCACCTCTAAGCATGGACCAATAAAACAAGGCTCTGGCTGTTCGCCCATTTCCGTCAACAAAAGGATGGTCGTAGGCCAACCAAAAATGCAAAATTATTGCGCGAATGACCGGATGCAGGTAACCTTTAAGTTCTTGGTCATTAGCAAAATTGCACATTGCTTTGAGCCTCTCCTCCAATTGCTCTGCTGGAGGGGGAACATGAAAGACGGTTCCGCTATCATCTGTGATTTCTATATATTCATTTGGTTTTCGCAATCGCCCTGCTGCATCTGGCTTATCCAAAGCGCCTTCTGATATCAGGCTATGAATTTCTAGAAGTAATTCAGGAGTTAGTTCTTGGTCTTTAATGCTTCGCAAACGTTGCATTGTCACGAAGTTGTTCAAAACCATACGCTCACTCTGGTCTATTGGTTTACGTCCTGAGCGCAGCATATCCCTTGCTTTCTCACGAGTTGTAATAGCTCCTTCTAGTAGGCTTGAGGTGATAGCTTCTTCAATAATGGAATTAACGTAATATCGATCTCTGGTGTCTGCGTTTGTCACCTGTTCAGGCATAGCAATCACTCCGGCACATCGTTGATCTATATGATGTAGAGCTTCAAACATAGATGGAGTCAGTGAGAAGCTGAATGCCCGACCTTTAATATCTTTAATAGGCAAGAACTGCCTTTGAGACTGACGACTCGCTTTCAACACCCACCACCATTCTTGATGGGTTAGACCTTCTGGTGGAGCTAAATGCCGTAGTTTATCCCAATGTAAATATTCTCTGGGCCTAGGGAGGTGCTCACTGGACCAAGAAATTACCTTCATCAGCCTCTCAGTTTGATTAAAGAGGTGATTTAGTAGTGTTGCAAAGGGCGGTGGTGAAGCAGGGACTCGCATCTAAAACGTGTCTAATTAGAATCTAATTAGACACGTTTTAGAGTTCAAAGCAAGTTTAGGCTGAAGCATTTGCCCGCAAAATCTGCGCGAGCACATACGGCAGGATGCCGCCGGCCCGGTAGTAATCAATTTCTACGGGGGTGTCTATGCGCACGATCACAGGGACATCAAAGCTGCTTCCATCCGCTTGATGAACGCGAAGGGTGGCTTGGCTTTGCGGTTTGAAATCGTTCGAGATGCCGAGGATATCGAAGGTCGCGTCGGTGAGGTCTTTGACTTTGTCGTAGTCAGCCTTGTCCACGAAGTTGCAGGGAAGGACACCCATGCCGACAAGATTGGAGCGGTGAATGCGCTCGAAGCTCTTCGTGATAACGGCCTTCACACCGAGAAGACGCGTGCCTTTCGCGGCCCAGTCGCGGC